>CAXUAZ010000101.1:0-14069 GCA_964249195.1 uncultured Chthoniobacterales bacterium | reverse complement strand
CTCAGCCTGCGCAACTCCGCGCGGCCGCGGCCGCGCGGAGTTGCGCAGGCTGAGTTCGACAAGGGGAGTCGGGCGGAGATTCACAGGACCGGGAGCATCGGCGGTGCGGCCGCGCGTGTCCACGCGATTGCGAACGGGAAGCGGCTAATGGTGGATCGTGCTCTCCGAGCGCGATGGCAACCCAAAAGCGGCGCAGCCGCTCTCGAAGGAAGAGTGAGCAGCGTGCCGCTGCAAATGGAACCCATCGCGCTCGGAGAGTACGATCCACCATCAGCCGCGCCGCTGGCGGCGGCCTTTATCGGGCTCCTTGCGCCCGGGGGTGACCGCGTCTTTCAAGTCTTTGAGATAACCGGCGTTCACCTTGAAATTTGCCTTCTCGACGTCCTCGATCTTGCGAAAGGTTTGGATGTCGGAAAGGACGTAATCCATCATCATCAACCCCTGGAGAGAGTCGATGAGTTCGGCGCCTTCCATGTCCTTGAGCCGCTCGACGAGTGTCCCGCCATCGACGGTCGAACCGGAAAGGCCGAGCGCCTTGATGATGCTGACGTCCCCTCCGCTTAAACTAATATCACGAGCCATGGTTGAGGAATCACTCAAGCAGGCAGCGTGCCGCCTTATTTCAAGCGCTGCTCTGCATCCCGCTGCAACGATTCCCAGACTGCATCCAGCGCCTTTGCCACCTCGACTTTGATCCCCCTCAACTCCTCTTCAGAAAACGTCTTGCCCGCCTCCGGGTTGCGCCGCGCGAAGAGGTAATACTTGATCTTCGGCTCCGTGCCGGAACCGCGCACCGCCACCTTGCCGCCATCCGCCAACTCGAAGATTAGCATCTTCTCCGTCGGGATTTGCTGGCCTTCGACATCGTGGAACGTCTCGCGCGAGAAGTTCTTCGTCGCGGTCACCGCCACCCCGCCGATCTCCCCGGGCGGCGCGCTGTCGTAGGACGCGAGCAGCTTCTGGATCTTTGCCGCGCCGTCGGCGCCTTCGAGGACGATGTTGCCGTTCTTCTCGCAGTAGAAGCCGAACTCCGCGTAAATTTCGTCCAGCAACTCCACCAGCGTCAGCCCGCGCGACTTCCCGTAAGCCGCGACCTCCGCAAACATCAGCGCGGCGCCGTTGGCATCCTTGTCGCGGGCAAAATCCGCGCCGCTGTAACCGTAGCTTTCCTCGCCGCCAAAGACGTAAAACGTCGAGTGCTCCAGCCGCAGCGCCCGCGTCTCGGCCTCCGATTTCTGCCGGTACCCGGCCCGGTCCGCCGCGGGCAGCCCGCCCTCGTAGATGCCGAGCTTTTGGCCGATGTACTTGAAGCCGGTCAGCGTCTCCACGCATTGCACGCCGTAGCGCTCCGCGATGGCCTTTTGCAGATCGGTGGTGACGAACGTCTTGATGATCGTCGCGTGCGCCTTGTTGCTCTCGTTGAGCACGCCCGTGTCGAAGAGCGTCTTGAGCCGGTAATGCGCCATCAGGGAGCCGATCTGGTTGCCGGTGAGCAGCACGAGTTTGCCGACCGGATCGCGCGCGGCGACGCCCATGCGGTCGCAATCCGGATCGGTCGCCATGACGAGGTCGGCGCCTTGTTGATCGGCCAGCGACATGCCCATGCTGAGCGCCTCGGCGTTCTCGGGGTTGGGCGATTTGACGGTCGGGAAACGGCCGTCCATCACGTCCTGCTCGGGCACGGTGGAGTAGTGGAGGCCGAAGGCCTGGAGGGCGGGCAGCGTCATCACCCCACCCACGCCGTGAATGGAGGTAAACACGATGCGCAGATCCTTTGCGGCGGTGAGCATGCCGGGATTGAGGACGAGCGTCTTGAGCCGCTCGAGATACGCCGAGTCGATCTCGGCCCCGAGCAGGGTCAGCTCGCCGCGGTCGGCGGCGGGCGGCGGCGGGTACGTCTCGCTCTCGATGGCGTTGACTTCAGCGATGATCCCGCTGGCGTGCGGCTCGACGATCTGGGCGCCATCGTCGAAGTAAACCTTGTAGCCGTCATCATGCGACGGGTTGTGACTCGCGGTGATGACGATGCCGGCCTGCGCGCGCGTGAGCCGGACGGCGAACGACAGCTCCGGAGTCGACCGCGGCCCGTCGAAGAGATCGACGTCGCACCCGTTCTCCGTGCCGATGCGCGCGGTGAATTCCGCGAAGTCGCGCGAGAAATGGCGCGTGTCGTAGGCGACGACGATTTTCGGGCGGCTTTGCAGTCCGCTCTGGGCGGCCCATTTTTTGAGGTAACGCACCAGCCCCTGGGTCGCGCGGCTGATGTTGTAAAAATTCATCGCGTTCGTGCCGACGCAAGGGTGCTCGGGGCGGCCGAGCGGCTGGGGATCGCCCTGCTCGGCGGCCGTCACGATTTTGCCGATGGTGCGTCCGCGGAGCCCACCGGTGCCGAAAGCAAGGGTGGCAAAAAAGCGGTCGTTCAGCTCGTCCCAATGATTGCCGGCCACGAGTTCGGAGACGCTCTGTTGGTAGAGCGTGCCGGCGGCGCGGGCGAGGAGGGCTTTGATGTTGTTCGCGCTGGCTGGGAGCAGCTTGCCCTCCGCCGCGGCGGCGTCAATGTCGGAGAGGAGAGTGGACATGGGAGAGGACAGTTTAGATTTCTGACCGGGGGTTTGCAAAGGCAGAAGGCAGAAGGCAGAAGGCAGAAGGATGAAGGCAGAAGGAAATCCCACTTAGGGGTCCGCCTTCATCCTTCATCCTTCATCCTTCATCCTTCTGCCTTCTGCCTTCATCCTTCTGCCTTCATAAGCAGCGCCTCAGTATCTTCCTCCTCCTCGAAGCCTGTCTCACTCGCAAGATGGAGATCGCGCAACAGCTCAATCCTCCCATCGGCGTGCTCGACCAAGGCCGAGCAGCTCTCCACGAAGTCTCCGCAATTGTAATAAACCGTCTCCCCCATCTCCCGGATGGCCGGTTGATGAATGTGCCCGCACACCACCCCGTCCACCCGGTGGTCGCGCGCATACCGCGCGATCGCTTCTTCAAACGCGCCCACAAACGCCACCGCGTTTTTCACCTTCCGCTTCACGTGCGCGCTGAGCGACCAATACCCCAGACCGCACAACCGCCGCAGCCCGTTCAATGGCACATTGAGCGCCAACAGCGCCTGATAACCCACGTCGCCGAGCACCGCCAGCCAGCGGATATTTTGCACGACCGCATCGAGTTCGTCGCCGTGCATCACCAACAATCGCCGGCCGTCGGCGCAGTCGTGGATCGCGCGTTTGACGATCTGCAGATTGCCGTACTCGCCCGTAAACCGGCGCAGCAGTTCATCGTGATTGCCCGGGATGTAAACGAGCCGCGTGCCCTTGCGCCCTTTGCGCAGCAGCTTCTGGATCACGTCGCTGTGCGCCTGCGGCCAATACCGGCGCCGCCGCAAGCTCCAGACGTCGATCAGATCGCCGACGATGTAGAGCGTGTCACATTCCGTCGCGCGCAGGAACGCCAGCAGCGCGCCGACATTCGAGCCGCGAGTGCCGAGGTGAGAGTCGCTGATCCAGACGGTGCGGTAGTGTGCCATTATCGGGCGCCACCCTTTGCTGCCGCGGACGCCCCCGGCAATCCGGCGCACGTTACGTTTCCGTCACCAAGCCATAGGTCCGCATACGACCCATAGGACCTATTCCCCTTCACGCGTGGATCGCCCGTTTCTCGACCGCCAGCGCCGCTTCCTTCACCGCCTCGCTCAAGGTCGGGTGCGCGTGCACGGTGCGCGCGAGATCCTCCGAGCTGCCGCCAAATTCCATCACCGACACGCACTCCGCGATCAACTCGCTGGCGATTGGCGACAAAATGTGCGCGCCGAGGAGGCGGTCGGTCTTGGCGTCGGCCACCAGTTTCACAAAACCCTCCGCCGTGTCGCTGGCGAGCGCGCGGCCATTGGCGCGAAACGGGAACTTGCCGACGTTCACCGCAATCCCCATCTCCTTCGCCAACTCCTCGCTCAGTCCCACCGACGCAAGCTCCGGGTGCGTGTAGATAACGCCGGGGATCACATCATAATTCACGTGGCCCGCCTTGCCGGCGATGCGCTCGACGCACGCGATGCCCTCCTCCTCGGCTTTGTGCGCAAGCATGGGGCCGGCGATCAGGTCGCCAATCGCGTACACCCCTTGGATGTTCGTGCGGAAATGGGCGTCAGTCTTGACGCGTTTGCGTTCATCGAGCGCGAGCCCGAGTTCCTCCGCGACGGCGCGGCCGAGATTGGCGCGGCGGCCCACGGCGACCAATACCTTCTCGGCTTCGAGCGTGATTTCCTTGCCCTCCTTGCCCGTTGCGCGCACGACGGCGATCCCGTCCTTGGCCTCGACCCCGCTGACCTTCGTTTCCAAATGAAATTGCAGGCCCTCGGCGGCGAGTGATTTCTGCAAGGCCTGCGCGAGTTCCAGGTCAAAGCCGAGCGCGATCCGGGGCAGGAACTCGACGACATCCACCCGTGCGCCGAGCCGCGCCCAGACGGAGCCGAGTTCCAACCCGATCGCGCCGCCGCCGATCACGACCATCCGCTCCGGCACGCGGTCAAAAGAAAGCGCTTCGGTGCTGGTGACAATCGTCTTGCCTTCAACCGGCATGGTGGGCAGCGCGACCGGCACGCTGCCCGTGGCGAGGATGATGTGCGCCGCCTTGTGTTGATCCGCCCCCACCTGCACCTGGCCGGGCGCGGTGATGCGCCCTTCGCCGGAAAGCACGGTCACCTGGTTCTTTTTCATGAGGAACGCGACGCCGCCCGTGAGTTGCGCGACGGTTTTGTCCTTGCGTTTGAGCATGGCGGCGAGGTCGAGTTTCACGTCGCCGAGGATGACGCCGTGCTCGGCCGCGCCGTGTTGGGCGAAGGCGAAATGGTGGCTGGAGTTGAGCAGCGCCTTGCTCGGGATGCAGCCGATGTTCAGGCAAACGCCGCCGAGGGTCTTGCTCTTCTCGACGAGGGCCGTCTTGAGCCCGAGTTGCGCCCCGCGGATGGCCGCCACATACCCGCCGGGGCCGGAACCAATGACAATAAGATCGAAGTCAGACATGGGATAGTCTGGAGACTTTAACGGCAGAGGACGGCTTTGTCATCCGGATGACCCTTTCCCATTGGAGATGAAGAAGGTCCTCACGCAAAGGTCGCAAAGCCGCAAAGGGGGAGAAGAAGGGAAATTCCCATTCAGAGGTTTCCGGACCCGCCTTTTCTTCCTTTGCGGCTTTGCGGTCTTTGCGTGAGGACCTTCTTCGGCTTCTATCGAGTCGACGCCGATGGATCAACCTCCCGCTCCCGACCAGATTTATTATCGCCACGCGGGAAGCATCGGATTGATCCGGCGCATTTCGTTTAACGCGCGGATGAGCGTGTTCCGGTTGTTCATGGAAACGCTGAGGCCCGATGCCGCCGACACGGTGCTCGACGTCGGCGTCTCGCTGGATGTCACCAGCCCGGAATCGAACATCCTTGAGCAATTCTATCCGCACCGGGCTCAGCTTACCTGCGCCGGGATCGGCGACGGCGGAGCGGTCACAGCGGCCTACCCGGGCGTGAGGTTTACCCAGATCACGCCGCACGCGCCGCTCCCGTTTGCGCAAGCGCAGTTCGACATCGCATACAGCAACGCCGTGGTCGAGCACGTCGGCTCGCGGGAACAACAGCAGGCGTTTATCGCGGAGCTGTTCCGGGTGGCGCGGCGGGTGTTCGTCGTGGTGCCCAACCGGCTGTTTCCCATCGAGCATCACACCGGCCTGCCGCTCGTGCATTGGCTGCCGCTGCCGGCGTTTCGCGGATTGCTGCGCCGGACGAAGTTTTCGCATTGGTCGCAGGAGGAAAACCTGAACCCGCTCTTCGCCGCCGAGTTCCAGCGCCTCTTCCCCGCCGGCAAACCCGTCGACATCCGCTACGCGGGTCTGGGCATTGGGATGTTTCGCTCGAACGTCATCGGAATCTCTTGCATGGAGCCGCCACGCTTGCCGTCCGCGTCTTCGTCTGGCAGAACCTTGACCGCGCCTCCGTGATTGCCGACAAGACTTCGCTAGCCGGCGCGCCCTTTTTTGTCGCCTCCGGCCATTCCATGGAACCCGTCCCCGTCGCCACCCGCCTTACAGTGACAACTTGTCCGGTCTGCCGCAGCACGCGGCTGCACTACCTTTTCTCGACCGGCGGCTTTCGGATCGTGCGCTGCGAAGATTGCGCGTTGATGCTGACCAACCCGCAGCCGCCCGGCCCCGAGATCGGCCGGCTGCGCGGCGAGGATCACTCGGCCATCTACCCGCCCGACGCGCCCGAACTGGCGCACATCGCCGGCTTGCGCCAAAGCTCCGCCGACCTGCACGTCGATCTCCTCCAACGCTACGGCCTGCCGCCTAACGCCCGCCTCCTCGAGATCGGCTGCGGCGAGGGCGATTTCCTCATTTGCGCCCAGGCGCGCGGCCTGGAGGTGACCGGCGTCGACTTCTCCGAACACGCCTGCGAAGCCGCCCGCCGCCGCCTCGGCGGACGCGGAAACATCCTCCAGGGAGAACTCGCCGACCTGACCGTGGACCACACCGATTTCGACGTATGTGTGTTGTCGTACGTCCTGGAACAAACGCGCGATCCCCGGGCGCTGCTCGCCGCCGTGCACCGGACGCTCAAGCCGGGCGGCGTCCTCTTCATCGCCACGCCGACGCTCGATTCGTGGCCCGCGCGCGTGCTGCGCGACCGGTGGGGAAAGTTCCGGCCCGATCACCTCTGGTATTTCAAATCCTCCACGCTGCAAACGCTGCTCATCCAATCGGATTTCGGCAACCTGATCCATCGCCCCGACGTCAAAACGGTGAGCCTGGATGTGGTGGCTGGACTTTTCGAGGGATTCCCGGTTGCGCTGATCCGCTGGGCCGCCCGGCTGACGCGCAAAGTCGTGCCCCTCCCGCTCCAGCGGCGTTCGGTCAACCTTGCGACCAGCGGCATGGTGATCATGGCCCGCAAGCAAGCGCCGCCCGCGCGGCGCAAGCTGTCGATCGTCATCCCCGTCTACAACGAGGCGCCCACCTTCGAGACCGCGTTCTCGCGTCTGCTGGCCAAGGAGGTGGAAGGTCTCGACCTCGAGCTGGTGGTCGTCGAAAGCCTCTCCACGGACGGCACGCGCGATCTCGTGCGCAAGTACGAGGGGCATCCGCGGGTAAACATCCTTTGGGAAGACACGCCCAAAGGCAAGGGACACGCGGTGCGCGCAGGCCTGGAGGCTATCACCGGCGACTACGTCCTGATCCAGGACGCCGACCTGGAATACGACCTCGAAGACTACGAGGCGCTCCTCGAGCCGCTGGTGCTCGGGCGGGCGGCGTTTGTGCTCGGCGCCCGGCATGGGGGCAGCGCGTGGAAGATGCGGCAGTTTACCGGGCAGCCGGCTTTGACCATGATCCTCAACGGCGCGCACTGGTTTTTCACGCTGCTGGTCAACGTGCTGTACGGCGCGCGGCTCAAGGATCCGTTCACGATGTACAAGGTTTTCCGGCGCGATTGTCTCTATGGATTGCGCTTCGAATGCGACCGTTTCGACTTCGATTTCGAGTTGGTGATCAAGCTGCTGCGCAAGGGCTACGTGCCGCTGGAGATCCCGGTCAATTATCGGTCGCGTTCGTTTCACGAGGGCAAGAAGGTGTCGTTCTTTCGCGATCCGCTCACGTGGTTGCGCGTGCTGGCGGTGTGCCGGATGCAAAAGGTCGACCCGCTGGCGGAAATCGAGACCGAGCGGAAGAGCGTCTGATTTTTGACGCTTGCGCCGCGAGGAAAAGAGCCTTCCGTTAAGGTCCATGCCGCGCGTGCTTCGATTTGTGACGTTCGCATTCGCGGTCGTGATGGCGTTGCCGGCGATGGTGAGCGCAAAACCGGTGTCTCCGTTGAACAACCTGACGTCCAGCCACGTGGAGATCGCCATGGTTGGATTTACGCGCGAGAGCGCGGAGGCGTTCCGCACCACGGCGGCCGCGCAAACGCCTGACGCCGCGACGCCAGCCAAACCGACGACGGCAAAGCGCGAGACAAAATCGGATGCGCGCAAAGTAGCCGCGGTCACTCCGCATCGTGAGCGCGCCGCTGGGGCGCGCGAGCATCCGGCGCAGCCGGTGGTGGTCCGCCGCGGGCCAAACCGCTGGCCGCGCATTCTGCGCGATCGTTGGGCGGGGCCGTTGGAGCGAATCCATCTTTGGTGGAACCGGCATTTCGACCGCCGCCACTTCCCGTACTTCGATAATCCGCCGAAGGCGGCTTAAAGATGTAGGCGCAAATCACCGCGGATCATGTGGACGAGGCCTTGGCGAACCTCATCGCCGCAGCGTTTGGCCTCGGTTGCCCAGAGCCGGTCGATTCCGTTCGACGCAGCGGCTCGAGACTCTCAACGAGGCGGTCGTCAAGAAGGGCGCGTTTCCACGCTAGGCGCCTTTGGCGCGTCATGCAACGTTTTGGGGTTAGACGCCTGAGCGGCGCAAGCGTCGGCGAACCCAGTTTGGACTACGGCGGCAATCAATGACCGCGCGGACACTCACGACCTCATCTCCAACCCGGTAATAAATCGCAAATGGAAACCGACTCGCCACGCATCGGTGCGCGCCATAAATCACACGATGTACCCCGGCGTAGAGAAGCAGCGAATCGATGTCGGCAAAAAGCGAATCCAGGAAATAAGAGCCAAGCCCCGGCGATTGCGCCTCGTAGAAGTGAAATCCGTCGATCAAATCCCTTTTAGCGTCATCGAGAACCTCAACCCTCATGACACCTGCCTGCGGATGTCAGCCTTGGCCTCTTCCCAACCCGTAAAGCGAGCCTCCCCCGAGGCGATGCGCTGCTCTCGCTCCTCCAGCACTTCGCGATGCCAGTCCGGGGAATCCAACGCGTCGGCGTTATGGCTCAAGTCCTCCCAAAGTGCCTCCATCAGTCGAATTTTTTCTAGAACGGTCAGCTCATTTAATTGAGGGCTCGCGGTCATCAAAGGATCATAGCGAAAATCCAATGCTGGGGCGAGCGTTTTTGCCTTTGACTTAACCCAGGAACTCGTCGCTCTCATCCAGAGCGCCGCCTCGGCCATACGTTCTCAAACGTCCGGCCACTGTGAGCCGTCAGAAGGATTTTGGAGGTATTCTTGATAACGACGCTCCAAATCGCGCTTTTGCCAGTCAGGCACTGGGACTTCGGATGGATGCTCAGCCAGATCGTCCCAAAGTTCCTCCAGCAAAATTAGCTTTTCGGATGAACTGAATTCGTCGAAATGAGGAATCGCCTCCTTGAGCATGCCGCGACCATAGCTGTTCGCTTCAGACGGAGCAAGCGCGCAAAGTGGCCGCCGTCACTCCGCGTCACGAACACGCAGCGGATGTGTGCATCGTGGCGTGACGAGCACCTTCTTCTAGTCTCTCAAGTAGCAATCCGGTGCTTCCAGCAGTCAGGTTCACGGCTGCAATGGGCCACCGCGACGATGAGCACTAAATTCCGGCTCGATCGTGTAGAGGATACCATAGGAAACACTCGGGTGAGGCAACGGCGCACGTCCTCGTCAAACAGGCGCAACCGATATGGATCTTCGAGGATAAGTTCGATGGCCTCCTCTACGTGCGCGAGGAAGCGCCGGTCCAACCCGGGCTGCTGTCGAGCGTAATAGAGGACGGCCTCGTTCAATTCGTCGAGTGCCTCGGGATGAAACTCATACCTCATGACCAAGCGAGCGTCGAACGCGCGCCAGAGCTTCATCACCGGGGATCGTTTGGACGAGGCCCTGGCGAACCTCATCGCGGCGGCGTTTGGCCTCGGTTGCCCAGAGCTGGTCGATTCCGTTCGACGCGACGGCGTCGAGACTCTCCACGAGGCGGTCGGCCAGAAGGGCGCGTTCCACGCTAGGCAATGAAAGTGCCTCCTCGGCAAGCTGGTCAATGGTCATTGGCAAAGGAACAAGATAGATATTTACTCCTCCCCCTCAAGGCCTTTGGCGCGGGTTTGACGAACAGCGCCCAAGCGCTTGCGGGGCGAGCTTATGGCGTCGTGGTCCACCAGAGAAACAGGAAGCCTGATCCCATCGCGAAGAACAGCCAGCCGAAGGCGATAAAGGTTAAGCTGGTTTTGCGGAATCCAGGCTCAAGCACCGCCAGGGAAGGATCCTCTGGGGAGTAATACGCCGTTACCCGCGCCCCTATCGGATATCGCTCGAGGATGCGCGCGAGGAGCCCCCCGCCACCAACGGAAATTCCCTGGCCGAAATAAACCGTGTTCGCCTTATAGCCGATGTCGGCCACCGAATAACTGAAGGATACCTCCGGTTTACTGGTGCCCTCACTCCCGTAAACCGCGCGCGAGACGACAATCGTCGCCGGGACGGGCCGCCATTCCACGCTTTGACGCGCCCTGAGAACGTCGCGAATCCCGCGGGCCATCATGATGATGCCAACCATGATGAATACCCCGGTGATCAGCGCGACCATCTTCATGACCGGGAAAATTGAACGCTTCCCTAACTAGAGAGACCACATGCGAATACCGCCCCGACCAAAATTTTCATGGTGGTGGCCTACCAGTATGAGAGTCAAGCGCCTTATTTATGAGATCACGCGGATCAAGACGGCTGCCGACCTCCACGAAATACAAAAGTGCGAGTAGTACAGCGAAAAGAATTGCCGCAACCACACTTTGAGAAACCCCGATGAAGTAAGATAGACACCCACGGTGAAAAGTGTCGCGATGATGAGCAAGCACCTCCGATTCAAATTCCTCAACAACACGCTCTGCTTCGTTGCGTAGCATCGCGTCCAAGGCATCTGTGTGAGGAATGCCCGCCGACTGCGAATCCAACCTTAATTGAGCTTCGAGGGAGAGCCTTAGGTTGGCACGCTTGGCGTGATACTGCCGCATCGGATTTTAAACCGATCAAAATGCAGGAAATCTTTTTTTTGCGACCTCGCTCACCAGCGCACTCAAGTCGGACTCAGGTTGATCTATTTTTATCACCATATTACCCAATTGAATGGATCGCCCTTCAGGGGTATCAGAACGTGTAAACTTTACCGTTCCTCCGTCGTGCGATACTTCGTAACTCTCAACAATGTTGGTCTGGACAATAGTGATGCTCATAATTTCGGCGCCGAGTGACTTGATTGCGGAGGTGCTGATTGGACGATTAAATTGCGGCGCTGAAGAACCTCGTTGTTTATAAGCACAACGATGGAGTAAGCACCAGGCTGAGGGAAAACAACAGGATTGAATCGAATGGGAATATCAAATCCTATTTTACGAACCTCATTTGAAGCGGGAATCCCTGGAGGCACTTCAATTCCAATGTCGATCTGACCGCCTGCGCTCGCGATTACATGTCCAGTCGCTTCAACCTCAATGCGGATAGTCAGAGCTATTTTTGTGCCACCAGGGGCCAAGTTAGTAAGGCCTACGGTGGCAAAAAAGGGGGGGTAAGGGAACGGAAACGTCGGGAGGGAGATGCTGTTGAAACATCCAATTAGACTCCATTTACCTGTCCCTTGTTCAAGAATTGCTACATCAGAAAGAGTAACCGACGTGACCACAGGCTCAGATTCCACGCCAGACTTCTCCCAGTTTTGCGCTAAGCTAGCAACTCTGTTTTTTGATTTTCTTGGTCCTTGTGATTCCGCCCCGTTGGCTATGCTACTAATAGCTTGATGCGGGATGAGGCAACACTAGATGAGTCGAAAGGGGGGCTGAGATACCGCGTGCAAGCCGAAAACAAGGTTGCATGCATTGTCCCTAAGCAACCGCCGCCAACGGCCGGAAGCCCACCTTCTTGATCGCTGCTTTCAACGCGTCGCCGAAGCGGTCCAGCATGTCGGTCGTGTGCAGGGCGCTCACCGCGGTGCGGATCAAATCCTTGCCCGCCGGCACGCCCGGCGACGTCGACACCACCGTGAAAAATCCCTGCTCCATCAACGACTTCCAAATGAAATACGCCTTCTCCTTGTTGCCGATCACGATCGGCACCGCCGGCGTCGGGCTGCCCCAGTAATCCAGCCCCAGCGAACTCAAGATCCCCTGCAAATACCGCGTGTTTTCCCAAAGCCGCTGCAAATGCTGCGGCTCCGTTTTCATCACCCGCAGGCTCGCCAGCGCCGCCGCCGCCGCGGACGGCGTGATCGCCGCGCTGAAAATAATCTGCCGGCTGCTGCTGCGCAGGTATTCCACCGTGGCGCGATCCGCCGCGATGAACCCCCCCGTGCTCGCCAGCGATTTGGAAAAACTGCCGCAAATCAGATCCACCTGCTCCGTCAAGCCGAAGTGATCCGCCACGCCCCGGCCGTCGCGCCCGAGCACGCCGAACCCATGGCAATCGTCCACCACCAGAAACGCGTCGTACTCGCCCGCGAGTTGCGCGATCTGGGGCAGCGACGCGATGTGCCCTTCCATGGAATACACGCCGTCGACCGCGATGATCTTCGGCTGCCCGGGATCGAGCTGCGCCAGCAGCGTCTTGAGCGAGCGCACGTCCTCGTGCGTGAAACGCTCGATGTCCGCCCCGCTCAAGCGCGCGCCGTCCCACAGCGAGGCGTGGATGCTCTTGTCGACGATCAACGCGTCGTCGCGCTGCGCCAGCGACGACAGGCTCGATACGCACGACATGTACCCCGCCACCGAAACATGACACGCCTCCTTGCTCAGGAAATCGGCGAGCGCTTCCTCGAGTTCCACGTGGTAGCTGCGCGATCCATTCGCGAGCCGCGAGCCGCACGGGCTCGTGCCCCAGCGATCCACCGCGGCTTTGGCTGCTTCGCGCACGGCCGGGTGCATGCTCAGGCCGAGGTACTCGTTGCTGCACATCATCGTCATCCGCTTGCCGTCGACGACGAGGTCTAGCCCCTCGGCTTGCTCGACCACGTGGTAATAGGGCGCGTACTTGAGGCGCAACCGCGTGTTCGGGTCGGTGCGGCAGCGTTCCACCACCGGTTTGTCGCGATCCGTGAAGAGCGGGATTTTGAGCATGAAGCCCAGAGGTTCTAACAGGGCGCGGCGCCGCGTCAACCGCCAATCCCCCCGCAGGCGGCGCTTTTTGCTGGCCAGCGGCGGCGCCCCCTTTTAAATGGTGTACGCTTTGTCCCGCCCCATGCCGATCCTTTCGATCCGACCCGCCTGCCGCTGGCTGCGTCTCACCGCGGCCGCCTCCCTGGGCCTGGCGGGCGGCCTTTGGGGCGGCCCGAGCGGCCCGCCCACGTACACGCTGGCGGAGTGCCTGGACCTCGCGGTCACACACAATCCGGACATCCTCATCGCGGCCAAACGCGTCGAAGCCGCCCGCGCCGGGGTCCTCGCGGCCAAGGGCGCGCTGTACCCCACCGTCTCGAGCAACGGCATCTACCAGCATCTCGAGCAGGAGTACGCGACCTCCGGCGGCGCCGACATCACCCGCAAGCCCGAGGATTACTCGATCACCAATCGCATCACGCAAAACGTTTACTCGGCCGGCGCGGTCCGCAATCGCATCGCGGCGGCAAAGCTCGCGCTGGAAGCCGAGTCGCTGAATTATCTCGCCGCCGTGGACACCGCCACGCTCAACGTGAGACTGGCGTTTTATCAGGTCGTCTACGCCGAGTCGAACATCGGCGTGCGCCAGCAGGCGGTCGACATCCTCTCCGCGCAGCTCACCGACCAGCGCGACCGGCTCAAGGCGGGCTCCGTAAGCCAGCTTAACGTCAACCGCGCCCAGGTCTCCCTCGCCAACGAGCAGCCGGCGCTCGATCAGGCGCGTTATGACGTCCGCGCAGCCTACGTCGCCCTCGCCGAGTTGCTGGCCGTCGCGTACCCGGCCAACGCCAGCGCGGCGCCCTTCCGGGTCGAGGGCGCCCTCGGGTACCGGCCCATCCCGGGCACGTTGACCGAATGCCTCATCCGCGCGCAGCAGATGCGCCCGGAGATTCGCGCGCGCAAGCTCGATCTTGACGCGCTCAACCGGCAGGTGGCGGTTGAAAAGGCGGCCACCCGGCCCCAGCTCAGCGCGTTTGCGGGGTACGATCTCTTCAGCGAGACCAGCCAGTTGGCCGATCGCGAGTACTTCAGCGGGTATACCATCGGCGTGAGCGGTTCGTGGCAGATCTTCGACGGCTTTGCGACGCTCGGC
>CAXUAZ010000100.1:0-14253 GCA_964249195.1 uncultured Chthoniobacterales bacterium | reverse complement strand
CCTCTCGCAGCCAAAGTCCGCCGCCGCGCGAGCCAAAGGGCGCGAGCAGCCCCGGGCCGTGACGTGGATGCGCGCGGCGAAGGGCCGGTGGTAGCTTCTGGAGGTTGGCGCGGGCAGCCGCCAGAGGCTCTCGCGCATTTCCACCGCTCCGAAGGTGGTCTGCCACTTCAGACTTTTTTTTCGCGCAGGCCGGCTTGCGGCTGCTCGCGGCGCACCTGGGCGGCCACCCGCTCCTCGGCGGCTTGCACCCAGCCGCCGATGAGCTGGCGGCCCAGGTCGCGCACGCCCTCGATGACCTGCTCCTCGATCTCGTCGGCCGTGCCCACCGCCTCGATGCTCTCCACCCGGGTCAGTTCCACCAGCTCTTCAACCCGCGCCAAAAGCGCCGGCTGCTCACGCAAGCTCTCCAACAAACGTCTTTCTTTCGGGGCCACTCGCATCTTCTCGCTCATGCTCCCAACTTGCCACTCCAAAGCTCGTGCGCTACTGCCCCGCACTTTTGATTGCACCCGGCAGATTCTCTTACCAGCATGCACCGCCTGCACGGCCCGCGATATGCTTATCGAATTTGTTCAGAACTGGAGTTCGCGCACCAAGTTAAGCCGGCTGGGTCTGGTGGAGTGGAGCAGCCTGTCGCGCCCCAAGTACCACGACTGGAAGCAGTGCTAGAGCAAAACTAACAGGTACAACGCCCTGGTTCCTCCCAATCATTTGGTCGAAGCTTGGAAAAAGCAAGCTGTAGTGGACTTCCAAGGCCAGTAACCTCCTTTGAAAGGTTATCGCCGGCTCACTTTCATGATGCTCAATCGCGATCTGGCTGCGTTCAGACCTTAAAATTCCTACTGTCTGCTAAAAGTCACCGGCCTTCTGGAAGAGGGAATCCCAAGCCTTCCCCCAAACAAAACGAAAGGCTTCTCTGGCCGCTGGCCGCTCACGTAGGTATCTGTCCGCTACCGAATGCGTGCATTAACTTACCTGAAACATTATATCCAGCAGGTCAAAGGTAAACAAACCTGGGTCAACTTTGGGTCACTGATGAAGCGGAAGCTATCCGCCGGGGGTGTTTGGTCCGCGTCAATTGGACGTCAGTTTCAGTAGTTCACCTTCATTACCTCCCAACGAGTACCGTTCTTCTCGAGACTAACGGAATGGTCACGTGAGTTGTCTTTATTGTACGTCTCGTCGTGGACAAATGAGCATGCAACTCGCATCGACTCACGACTCTTTCCTTGCCCCGGAAGCGTGATGGAATCATTGAGCGAATGGATTCTTCTCTGGGGGTACAAAGCTTTGAGCGGATCGACAATGGCTATAACGTCATCATCGGACACCCCCTCCTTGTAAAGATAAAAAACGTTTGTAAAGGGCTCTCCGGAGCGGAAAGGATGATCGGCAGGTGCAACAAAAGCATAACAGGTGGGATGGCGGTCGCTGAGAGTCAAGCCATCGATAACGGGCGAATAGGGGAAGTAAGGATTGGGTCCCGAGAAATAATGGCACAACACCTCCCTCCCACGAACGAGTCGAGACGTGCTTACTTCCGGGCGCAGGTAAACCCCATAAGATGTGGACTCTATGCGGCCATCACCTTTCAAATCGGATGATCGATGTACCATCCACACCGTTGTATCGTCCAGGGGCGGAATCGAAGCTCGGAGCAGCGCATGGATGGTCTCCAGGATCTGCGGCGTGACCGCCAGCGGGTTATTGCCTACCAACAAAGGGGGAGCGGGCGGCTCTTGAGCTCGACTAGTGGCAGAAGCGGCGAGAAGAAAGGCGAAGAACCAGATTGCACCACGCCCTCTTCTAATCGTAAACCTAAACAAACCACTCACCTTGGAGCCTAGAACAGCGATTGGAATCATGGCCTTGAAGTTGGTTGGTGAGCTCCCGTCGATCTATCTTATTTGTCAGACGCTCCGAAAGCCACATAAAGTAATCTATTTAAGTTTATAATAATTTATTGCAATCGTTTTTACTGGACTGAGTACAGCATTATAAGTGGTGGCCTCGCCAGGGTAGCCGTCTGTGTACAACTGCTCAGTTTTGATCTCACTTTCGTTTTCTCCTGTTGGGAGTTTTATAGGTGACCATTTGCTTGGGGTTTCAGAACACTGGAATATATAATTCACTAGCCAATAAACCACCCCGATTGCCGCATATGTGTTTGGAAAGTCTTTCGTGTGGTAGCCAAGATAATTGGCAAACTCGAACCCCCCGCCAACCATGGTTGCTTGGTATTTAGCGGGGTATGACAATGTTAAGACAGGAAGAAAAGGGCTGTCGTCAGATCTAACTTGCTCAAAGATTCCCGGCAACGATATAGGTAACGGCAAAGCCTTGCTATTTGTATTAAAAAATCTTAGGCTGATTAGAATCAGGGTTGCCGGGGTCCAAACAACGAGGTTTTGGGTCAGTGTAAGCGTTCGCTATCTTTCCAGAATATTCAATTTGAGCGCCAAAACCAGCGAGCGTCTGGAACCAACCAGCATCTGCCGAATACACACCCAGCATACGATCGGCGTCACCCCCTAAGATGTTGATGCACGCCGCAAAGGTAATGGGCAAACCTGGCGCGTCTGGATTCTGCCCGCTGCAAGCCAACCAGAGATTCGGGTCGGCTGCATCCTGTCGTGCATTAAATAAACTGCCGTCAGTCGTGATCTCGTTAGTCCCAAAACGCAGATCAACTTTGACTCTTAGTATGACGAAATTCATCACAGCAAGAGTTTTGGTCCTAGAATTATTGGTGCAGATGAAACTTACATTAAATGACCCTTCTGCCTCGGTGTCCAAAGTAGCGCGAGTGGGATTATTAGAATCATATGTTATTTTAGGCAGGCCACCAAGATTCAAGTCCTCCTCTGCCGGATTTCTGGTGACCAACCAGCTAACGCAGTTCAAAATGTTAGGACCGCCATGGAGGTCAGTAGCAGTCAGTGTAATGGGCCCGACATTCTGGGGGGTTACCAAAGGCAAGTTGTCCACAAAGCTGTAGCTGGTGCTCGTTCGCTCTTTGGTGTCCTCGCGCATTTCGCACACTATCGAACGCACGCTAGCGTTGGAACAACAATCGCTCCCGCTACTTGAACTTCGGGAGCTTCCCGAACTACCGGAGGACTGTTGGCTCGTAGACGACGAGTTGCTCTGCGGAAACGAGTTGGAACTAGTGACCGAACTGGCGCTGTCCACAGAAGTTCCCGAGGAAGCAGGCGGTGGCGGTGGCGGTGGTGCACCACTAGAGGCGGAGGAGGAACTGCTATGTGACCCGCCGGACGATGTGGTGCTTGCCGAGGATGTCCCTCCAGAAGAAGCGGGTGGTGGCGGCGAACTAATGCTGGTTGTAGAAGAACTTGGCGGGCTGCCGTGCGATCTTCCGGAAGAAACCGTACTTGCCGAGGAGGTGTCACCTGAAGAAGTGCCACCCGAGGAAGTCGGTGGCAGCACTGTGCTGCTGCTAGAGCCTGTGGAGCCACTGCTGGCGTTGGAATTGTTGGAGCCGCCGCTGGGGTTGGAGCCGCCGCTCACTTCATCGGCAGTCATCATAAACCAATATGAAATGTTTGCTGACACATGCGTTCATCTATTTTGGAGTGCACTAAAAAGGCATAATTCCTACGATGTCAAAGACGATCGAGACATTTTGCGAGTTGAGGGGCAGAACCGACCCGCTGCATATAGGCTTCGGGCCGACTAATGGATTGTGCCCGCGCCCGTGACGGCACTGATATTGCCGTCCTTGTGCATATAGAAACGAAGAAAATAGAACTTTGTCGAAGCGACTTCCACAAAAAACCTTGAGATCGAGGCATTCGCTATGCGGGTGTTCTCATTTATAAGAGACATTCCCCGCTGCTTCGATCCTCCCATCACATCCACTGCGTCAAGCTGTAGCGCTTGATCCCACTTGCCGTTAAGAGTGACGCCACTTCTGCATCGGTAAAACTCCTCTGCGAAAAGCTACCTCCTTCCAACGGCCGTTAGCATTCACACTCGCTCGTGCCGTCAACAAACTCCACGCTGACCAGCATGCCGCCGCCCTGGTAAGTCCGCCAGGTGCTGCCGGGTACCGCCCCCCGGGGTTCTCTCCGTCAAAGGCGGACCGTATCTCGTTTGCAACTGCGTTGCCGTTTCTCCCAACCCAGCATGGGCAGCGGAGGTGGCAAACAGCGCGGAAGAGAGGATGGTGGAAAGATTTTCATTGTTCCAGGCGGCAAGGGGGGAGCAGTTGCTACAAAAGCATCAAAGCTGGCCAAAGTGCCGTTTTTGGAAAGGAGGGATATAACCTCGGAGCAGCGCTTTGGCAAGTTTAAGTTGCCATGTACACCGGGAAGTCTTAGCGTGAGCAAGTTGCGGGTCCGATCCTCGCGGCAAGCTGATGGCGGCAGCTACCGGACAAAATTCAAATCTTCATATAAGCCTATGCACGTGATCGTCCTGACTGTACCGAGGCCCGACAATTAATTTGAGGCTATGGTTAAATCTTGTCTGGAAAACGCTGACGGGCCGATTGAATTTGACTTTAGCGTCGGTGTTCCCGCAGGCGGCCACTACAAACAATACGAAGATTTGGGACGTGTCCATTACATGGACGAAGAAAGCCACAAAAATCTCGAAGGGTACTCAGTCCACAAATTCTACCTCGTCAATTATTTCAACGCGCTTCATCTGGTTGGTCAAGAGGGTTCGCTGCTGGTGGAAGACGACGTACGGTTCCGTCCGCACTGGGACACCTGTCTGCAGCAATCGATCAACGAGATATCCCGGGATCTTTCCAGCTGGGTACTGTCCGGGTACGGAGCGAATCCTCACGACTGCGCCAGCGGTGCCAATGAGAGCTTGACCAGAGGGAAATTTTATTGCAGCTATGTGGCGGACACCTTCTTTGGAACACAGGCGATGTATTATCCTTATGCTGAAGCCAGAAAATGCATAAAAAGATTTGAGGATTACGGGTACGGAACAAAGAAACTTCCTCAAAGCGCCGTGGACGCGCCTCCCGCAGATCTGCTCATCAGGGAGGTCTTTTGCCGGGACCAGAATCTCTACTCGTCAATTATCAGCATTGTGCAGCACGTGGGACTACATACTACCGGGTTGGGCGGGTTTCACCATTCACCGACGTTCGATTTAACCTGGCCGGAGTAGCGTCGTTTTTCTGGAAGCTATGGGTGAGCGGGCGGCATCCCTGTTGGGACGGCGAAGGCTGGGGAGAAACCAAGACCTATGACATCACCAACGCCGGAGCGTCTCATCCTGCGCAATTACCTGTCGCCTGGTGACATCGTCATGCTGACCTCGACGCTGCGCGATCTGCACCGGTCGTGGCCTGGCCGCTACGAAACGGACGTCCGCACCTCTTGTCCGCAAATCTGGGAAAACAACCCCTACATCACTCGCATTGAGGATGACGCTCCCGGAGTTCGAACCATCGAATGCGAGTATCCGCTCATCCACCGCAGCAACACGGAGCCCTGGCACTTCATCCATGGATTCACGCAGTTCGTCGGAGCAGGATTGGGGGTTGAGATCACACCGGGAGACTTCAAGGGCGACATCCATCTGTCACAGGAAGAGACTGCGTGGATGTCGCAAGTCCAGGAGTTGACGCAGACACCTGTTCCCTTCTGGCTGGTAGCCGCCGGGGGAAAGCGTGATTTCACCATTAAATGGTGGGCTCACGAGCGTTTTCAGACCGTGGTGGACCATTTTCGAGAGAAGATATTGTTCGTACAGATCGGCGAGGGGGGGCATGTGCATCCACCCCTCAGAGGCGTGCTGGACCTGCGTGGCAAAACTGACTTACGGCAACTCGTCCGGCTGGTGTATCACGCGCAGGGAGTCCTTTCCCCGGTAACGCTCCTGATGCACCTCGCGGCGGCAGTACAGACAAAAAAAGGCGCCCCGAAGAACCGTCCTTGTGTTGTCATCGCGGGCGGGCGGGAACCTTCTCATTGGGAGGCTTACACGAACCACCAATTCATTCATACGAACGGTGCCCTCTGGTGCTGCGACAACGGAGGTTGCTGGAAGTCAAGAACGACACCGCTGGACGACGGAGACGAGAAGGATCGACCCGAGAATCTCTGCGTCGACGTTTTGCCCGCCGACCAGCGCACGCCCGCCCTAGAGGGATCGCACAACGCGTTGATCTACCCTCGGGAGGCGTGGCCCATTCTTCTGCCCAGGTGCATGAGTTTGGTGAAGCCGGCGGACGTTATCGGGAGGATCGAGACCTACTTCGGTGGCGGCGTGATCCAGTATCTTACACCCGCCGAGATGCAGGTGTGCCGAACGACGATCCCGGCGCTGAATTGGACCTGAGCCCGCGCAGAGAAGCAGTGCTGCTGAATTAGAACTGCATCTAATCCTGCCTCCGAGACGGTGGGCGGCCCGGTTTGAGCCACAACCGCTCAAGCCCAACCGCAATCTGTCAACTTCGTTTTTCCCACACGGTTATGTATCCCTCGAAAACCGGTGGCTGTCCCAGCCTGTCAAAGAACAACTTTACGAAGACGTGCTTGCCCACCTCCGTACCCAGGCAATCATCCACCGCGATCAGGCATCCTGGCTTTAGATGATGGTAAGCCAGAGCTAACTCCGCCGCATGATGCAGCTCGGAATGAGCGTGCGGCGGGAAATAATCCATTGAATCGAGGAAAACCAAGTCGAGCTTGGTTAACAGCATGCGGTTCGACGACAGAAACTGAAGCGAGTCGCCGTGGTGGACTTCAACTAACGGACACACTTGCTGGGCGAGCGAACACGCCTCGAGGTTGAGATCGACACTTGTGGCCGAACCGCCGACCGTTTCAACAAACCAATTCCAGACGAGTGTGGACTGGCCATCGCCTTCCCAGTTGCCCAGGCGCCGCAGGCAGCCAGTTTCAAGAAGATGAATTTCTCGCTGCAGACCCAGGAGTTTTCCGACAATGTACATGAAAGCTTGCCAGCGGCGGGATGCCGCGAGATGCGGACCAAACACACCGGCAAATGCATCGACTGATGTCTTCATAAGCGGGTGTTCAACAAAAGATCGGTATCTGGGTTCCGAGTTCGGCTCTGCCGTTGATCCACCGCAGTGGCACCGGTGCCCATCCGATTGATATTCGCCAGGATAGTGTACGCGACGTTGCGTCTCTGCGCTAAATTCCCTGGAGCTGCAATTCTTGAAAACGCTTCACAGTGACGGCAAGCCGGATTTGTGATAAGGGGCACCGTGAGTAATATGTATATTCGAAAGGAGCCAGACGACAACTAGAATTATTTCAGGCGTACGCTCCCGGCTGATTGACCATCGGCGGGTGCGACCTTGCATTTGCCACACGAGGCGCGAAGGATTTAACAATCCAGCTCTTCACTGTTTCAAGTGGGTGAGAGGGCAGGCAGATCGAATTGAAGTTTGTCTGCTTTGAGTAATGCCATGAGCCGGAAGTTGGCGAGGGCGCGGAAGCCGCGAGCCATGCGTTTGACAAGCGGGAGTATGCCGTTGACGGCTTCAATAACCTCGTTGGTCACGCGGGTTCCCAAAAAGGCAGTATAATGCCCTCCCAGCGTTCTACGATGCTGTGAGCGAGCTTGCCAAAAGGAGCGAGTCTCGCCCGGCGGGCGCAGGTCACCCACAGCGCAAGGCCGCTCGGTCCTCGCTCGAGAGCACGTCCTGCAAGCTCTCTTGCGTTTGCACTTCTCGTCGGATCTCCGGCCATCCTTGCTACTGTGATGCTCATGTCGGCTGTGTGCCTGCTTGCAGCACTTCCGAGCGTCCGTTCTCTTTAATTGGGGAAAGATTACCTCTTGAATCCACACAAACTGCGAAGACCGCATTTCAGGATAAGATCAGCCTTCATGTACATGTCTCTAGTCAGTCTCAATTATGCCGTAGATTTCCACCGGCATCTTCTCGTGAATAGCCCATCTGCCCTGCCAGCTACCTGATACACAATGCAACGTACACGTGATCTTTTCCGAGCCAGAAATTTGAAGAGCGATTATGCCGTCGATTTCATGAACATTCCAAAATATTTCGCATGCACCTCTTCCTACACCAATCATACCGTCAGAGAGGAATGTCATTGTTCTCGAATCGTGACCAACACGAACATATTTATATGTCGATCCTATCAATTGCTCAGCTACGTTCCTTAGTGACGCATTACACCTGCCTTCATCGTACCGCAGAGTCAGATCTACAGAGTCTTCCCACTTCTCTCTCAACTCTCGTAGAAATTCAAAGCAGTCGGTTTCATATTCAAAACCTTTGATGCGGTTATTGTTGCCCCAGATATCCCACTTATCCATATTCCTATGCTGAAATATACGTGTTCCCTGAAAATCGTGCTGGCACATCGTTGATTCAAGCGCATCGATACCGCGGGACGGCATCGAGTACGGTTTCCCTGTTATCGCGAAACTCATGTGGAAAGTCTCTTTATCTCCATGGATTAGATCGTAATAAAAATCAGAATGCTCATTTAAATGCATTGCTATCGAAAGCTCTTTCCAAACGCGCTGTTTATCTACGACTATTTGCCCGCTCTCAAACTCTGGTTCATCACGATACTCTATCCCACACGCACTCCAAATCTCGCGATCTGATTCCAAGCGCCCAAAGTCTGGCCAAAATATCGCGCCGGTTTCGATAAACTCTTCGGTTTCGAACAGAAAACTAGGATCTTTTATCGCAACGCAATCGGCATCCAAGAGAAGCACACGTTTGAAAGGACAGTTAATGATGCTATACGGCTTCAATTCCCAGCCGTTCAATATCCTAGCAGGAATAATTTTCCGTATTTCTTGGCCGTCGACGCATTCAACTCCTAGCGGTTTAACCAACTCCGACATTGAAACGGACATTTCGTCCCTACCTAAATACCATAGTTGAATGGGTAAGTTGCATCCAAGTTTCCTTAACATGTTTATGCATACCCAAGCGCATGTAAAGTATCGCTTCGCCCCGCCACAAATAACAATTCCATCACCTTTGAATCGCCCTTCAGGGTAAAAACATGGTTTCGAGACGAACTCTCTGAGAAGATCGGTATGAGTTTTAATCATTTTGAAAGGCAGGAGAGGCAAGATTGCTGTATGCACGATGAAGGCAAGAGATGCTCGCACGAGTACCACCCTACCCCTTATATTTTAGAGGCGACATTGTCCATTCTTAGTGACTGGTGTCAACTAAAACTGCGGCAAATTGATCTCGGGGACCGCTGATTTATCGTGATCGGCGATGAGGGAACTCCGCTCCCAGGAAGAGCAGTGCGGCGACAGCGGTGGAGGCGCAGAACGTATCCTGTTCGGACGTTCAAGGTTCGATGGTGGAAGCTGTTTTTCATTGTTTTCTTCGTGCCAAGAGCTTGCGTCATTCGAGAACCGTGAGCAATGCCGTCCCTATGGCCACTGCTCCAGAGGAGGGTTTTCGGGGCTTACTCGCCGGTACGTTTGGGTTATTGTTTCCATCCCCCTGCGTCGCTACTTGCTTCGGAAAGCGTTGCATCTGGGAACACCGGGGTCAGGCTTTTGGCGATGGCAGGTGTCTTGCCTTCGTTCGAGTCGGCTTTGGGGCAGACGTGAACGGAGCGAGTTGGGTTAAGGAGGCGGCATTGCTGCCGCCTCCTCCCCTAACAGCCTGTTGAAAAACCCCGGCGGTGCAAAATACACGTGCTTATCGAGAGGGACTTACAGATGCAAAACTTCCGGAAAGTGAGTTTTTCAACAGGCTGCTAAGAACCGGACTGGAGAGTTTCCCTTAAGTCGTCGCAAGCCTCGTCGTGCAGGCGAAGCCGGTTTCAATGTGACCTTTTCACAGCAGCCTCAGGTCGGTGCACACCGAACCGCTTGAAGAACGCCCGGTCTTCAAAGTAATCGCGCCAAGTGGGATTCAGCGGGTTGGCTTCCCCACGGATCTTGACGTGCCACCGGATCTTGCCCCTCCCTGGTTCAAAGAGCCGTAGCCAAGCCGCCTGCTTTCCTGACGCCGTGTCCACCCGGACCGCGAAGACGCTCCGGCCTTCCACCCGCACCCAGTACCGTTTTTGATCCAGGCACCCGAACGATTACAGTGTCGGCGTCTTGCCCAGCGCCACAGACCCGCGAACAGCGCCATCGACACGTTCTCAAGCTTCCGGCCCGCCACGATGTGGCGGTGGTAATTGGCCCAGCCTCGCAACAGCGGGTTGAGCTGACGAATGAGACCCACCTGACTGCGCCCACGATGCCGATGGATGGTCCGCCGCACCTTGGCCAAAAAGACTTGGACGTTCGTTCTGGCGGCCGGATGAGCAGCTCGCCGCTGTGTTTGTGCAGGTTCTGGCCGAGCAAGTCGAAGCTCTGCTCAATGGACGTGACGCAGGTCTTCCCTGAGGAGAGTTCCAGGCCACGTTCGCGCAGGAAGCGCTCGATGAGCGAACGCACCTCGTTTTCCAGGAGATCCTTTAACGCCTGCATGGCGCGCTAACGCATCGTCGGGATACCGAGCGGCCGCATTTTACCGTTGGCCTTCGGGATGAGCACTCGCCGCAGAGGCAACGGCTGGTAGCCGCGCCGCTGCAACGAGGCGATGACTCTGAACTTGGACGCCGGAGTAGTACACAGGACGCCGTCCACTCCGCCGCTTCGCTTGCCCCGTTTCGGTCACTTGTTTTACGGCCAGGGCCTTGTCGTAAAACGAGCAGGTGAGCAGCCGCTGCAAGGCTTTGACCTTGCCCCGGCGACTCGCCTGGACTGCCCTGACGATACGCGCTTGCAGTCGCCGCACCTCGCGTTCAGCGTGGGTCCAGTCGATCAGGTCCCAGACTGGCGTTTGGCCGGAGAGGGCACACGCGGCTTGCGCCACGTTCATTTGCGGTTCCCTCCTGTGGTTCTGCCTGCTCTCTCGTCATCCATGACCCGCTGGAAGTGGGCCCGCTTGCGCGGCGAAGCATCCTGGCTCCTATCCGCCCGATTACAGGACGGCTTTTGCTTTCTCCAGCATCCTCTGCCTGCCACCTCGACAGCCCTCCTCTCGGAGCAGCCTGCCTTCCCGTGAAAGCGAGGTGGGAGGTTTACCACGTTTGCGCCCGATGACACGGATGATTTAGCCCCTGCTTCTCCACCGACAGCCTGGAAGGTCCGTGTGCTCCTACTTCCGGGGAACAACCGGCTGCGTTGCCGTTTTGGCTGGAGCCTGTCAGCGTCTTTGGCTCGGGGGAGATGACGATGGCTACGGCAGTTCACTTAAGTTGGGCGTGTCATCCAGTCCCTTCCTCGAACCGAGTTGACGCTCTCAGTCTGGAGCCGTTCTCGCGGCTGGTTCTTCTTCCCATTACGGGGAGGGAACGTGTTCTCGGCAGCTTCCGACCCGACGGTTACCAGTCGCGCCGGTGCTGATAGGCTACTGCGGCCAGAACCGCAGGTTCGTCTGACGTAACCACTTACCTTTCGAACAATCATCGGACTCACTTGGCGTGTCGCGAGGAAGCTTCCTCTTTGGCCGGAGCCGTAGCGTCTCCAGCGCATCCACATCAGCACGCGATACCCGCACCAATCCCGGACGCGCCGCCGCGGCCAGGGTTACCCTCCGCTCCGCTCCGGCAACAGAAGATCCGGCATAAATGGCCTTCGGCCACCGTCGCACGCTTCGGACTTTATTCCGTTTTCCCGTTGACCCCAGCCGCGTCGTCACGCTGCCGCCTTGATCATTTTGCCTTCAAGAAACGCGGTTGTTCCAACCGCCTTTTCCCTATGGCAAATGTTTGTCTGACGGGTTGTCGGTCTTAGGGGAGCTAAGCCTTAACTACCTCGGGTTGCGGTACTCAAATGATTTTCTTGCCGACTAGATTGCTGGAACCTTGAAAAAGTCGAAGGCTTACCCTTCTATCGGCGTGAAGCTATCCTCGTACGCCGTTCGAAGAGTGACCACAACAACCGGCGCTTATCCACGTATGCTACTCGCAATGCTAGCTGAGCTACGCTCGGGAATGTAACTCGCCGAGCGCTGAATTAAACCGCGTGAGGTGCGCGAGGATTCTGACCACGGAACAGTAAATAAACGACAATGAGCCCGGCGATCAGAAAGCGATACACGCTCGAGTTAAAAGCCACAGCCGCCGAGTTGGTTGCCATCGGCAAACCGGTGCCCGAAGTGGCTGAGGAGTTAGGGATCGGCACCAGCCGGCTCTACAAATGGATCGGCAAGAGTTCGCATCCGGCACAGCTCGGCGGCGACGGCCTGGGCCGGTGACATTACCTTCTTTCCCACCAGCGCCAGCTGGCTCTACCTGGCCGTCGTCATTGATCTGTGCCCGCGCCGCATCATCGGCTGGAGCCTGGCCGATCACGTGCGCAACGACCTCGTCGTACCCGCCGAGCTTCAACCACCGTGCACGGTGAAATCGGTACTACGACAAAGAAATTATAAGGGCAAACCTCTTTTCAAGGAGTATAAAAGTGGTTATGCCGTGAACATCTGCAACGAAAACCGCCACCATGTTGGAGCAACGTGCTCGCAGCCTTACTGGCCATCAGTCTAAAATAGGTAATTTTCCCTTCCAGCACAAAGTCGAAGCTTATCAAGAGCGGCTGATTACCAAAGAGGGCGTGAACATACTCCCGTTACGGATTACTCCCAAGAGGCAATTTCTAGTAGGGGATATAGCAGAGCAGAATCATGACTGAGTGGCAAAGTCACTGTCCAACCATTTACCTTTGCTGAACGCATCAACTCGTCCAACAATTGAGAGACAGTGCGAGACGCCACATCTATGGTGATAGATCGATTTAATATATGCTTTGGGACTTGCCCAAATATCATAAGCTTACTACCTATTTGGCGGAACAGGAAATACTCAGCTTCCTTCAAGGGTACATTTGTAAGTTTAAACTCCGGGACAACTTGCCTTGAGAATTCGAGTAACCCAGCTTCAATCACGGATATATCTTTGCCGGAAACAGTAACGACATTGCCTCGCATTGTCAAAGTTCGGATCAACGTAGTGGTCGCGACTGTTTTGCCTTGCATTGGATCACTCAATGGCTGTAAAGAATCTGTGCGAAGCCAAGAGACATTGTATCCGGCCCAACGTAGTAGCATTACAATGTTAAAGGTCGAACTACTATCTTGCCGTTGCCCGTCAACAGCCCGAATAAGAATCTCCTTAGGGAGAATTTCACTTGTGGCCTTCAAAGATGGCAGAACAATCGGTCCTAACAAACTGACCACGACAAGCAAAATGCCTTTACGATAGCACATATTTCTAAGGAGAAGATTTTGTGACTGAATCAGCAGATACCGTTACAGCTTGCCATTTACCATTGACTTTATCTACGTCGAAGATCATCGTGCGATCAAAAGTGTTTTTCAAGTTCCATGATTTTCCATTCCAATAAACGCTATAAGTTTGTATTTCAGTCCATGTCAAATTTGCACTTGTTGTTGCATTAGTCTGCGCAGTTTTGATAAGGTCTTGTTCGGGAGAGTCAGCCGTAACCGAATAGTCGTCTTCGAACTTTCCCGACGCATCCGTCTTATTATCTATCGCTCCTGAGATATTACCCAGACGCTGAACAAGGGGCGCGCCTCCATCAAAAATCCAAGACCATTTTCCATTTGTTACGTTTTCTGAAACCGTCAAGCCCTCAACTTTAAAGGGCCTGCCATACTGATCGTAGATTTGCATCATTGCAGACGCTTGGCCCGGATTGCCCGGAGTCATTGAAACTGTATCTGCAGAATAGGGGTAAGGGGAGGCAGAAGAACTACTTGAAGAACGCGAACTTGCCGATTGGCTTGAACCAGAACTGCCGCTTGAACCAGAACCGCCGCTTGAGTTCGACTGCTGGCTTGTCGAAGATGACTCCGCCCTCGTAGACGAGGTGTTAGTACTGTTAGTACTGCCGCCAGATCCGGCAGAAGGTTGCGGTGATGAACCGGGCGGCAGAGGCGGCGGCACCCCGTCCGAGGCAGCGGAAGAAGTACTAGAAGTTGAGCCTGAAGAACTCATAAAGTTGGGTCGGTAGCTGATTTTGGCCATCCTTGCAAAAACTCTACGAATTGACAAACGGCTTCAATCCTGAGTTTCGTAAACTGCAAACGAGCACTTGTCATCCAAGCATCTCGCTAATCGAGCGTCGAGATAAATTCCTTCGGTGTCAACAACTTTTTACGTCCTTTAATTGTGCGTTGCCCTTATCATATCATATCAATACTAAATTGTTGAATTAGGGAAACGCTGATTTAATGCGTGACACACAGGAGGGTTAGCGAGTAGATTGGAG
>CAXUAZ010000099.1:0-14281 GCA_964249195.1 uncultured Chthoniobacterales bacterium | reverse complement strand
CGTCGCTTGATCACGAATTCTCTAACTCCGACAGCTTGCTATGACCGTCGGTCGACACATCTTTACCGGAAGCGCCGGTTTCCCTCGCAATCGAGTTGCCGACGGTCATAGACCGCCGCTACAACTGGGTGCGACGATGTGCATCATGCGCCTGGTTTTTTTGAGGCGCGGCAGAGGGTGGTTTTGCGGTCAGGTCGCTCAAAAGGCAGGACGGCTGCGGAGAGCCGTTCCTGCCGGATTTACTGGTTCGAAATAGCTGAAACGGCATGCGCCCGCATTGCTCGCTTTCCACCAAACCCGATTGCTGGCATGTTGTGCCGCCGCCCATGACCGCCGCCAACGCCAGCCTCTTCGATGAACCGCAGATGTTCCTGAACCGGGAACTGAGCTGGCTGGAGTTCAACTACCGCGTGCTCGAAGAGGCCGTCGATCCCACCCAGCCGCTCCTCGAGCGCGTTCGCTTCCTGTCGATCGTCGGCACCAATCTCGATGAATTCTTCGAGGTCCGCATCGCCGGGCTCAAGCAGCAGATCGAAAGCAAGGGCGGCTTCGTCGGCGCGGATGATCTCACCGCGGCGGAAGTTTTCGCCCTTTCCACCAAACGCGCCCAAGCCCTTGTCGCCGAGCAGTACCGGTGCTGGAACGAAGACATCGAGCCCGCCCTGCGCCAGGAAAAAATCTTCATCCACCACGTCGACGACCTGCCGCTGACCGCTCTCTCCTGGGCCGAGCACTATTTCAACGAAGAGGCGTTCCCCGTCCTGACCCCGCTGGCGGTCGATCCGAGCCACCCGTTCCCGCAACTGCTCAACAAGAGCCATAACCTGATTGTCCGCTTGCGACGTCCCGACGAGAACGAGGTCTCCACCGCCATCGTGCAAACGCCGCGCGTGCTCCCGCGGCTGCTGCGCCTGCCGGAGGATGCCACGACGGAGCTGGAACCCGGCACCCATTACTTCTTCCTGCAGGATCTCGTGCGCCAGCATCTGGCCCGACTCTTCACCGGGTTGGAGGTGCTGGAGGTGCACGGCTTCCGGATGACCCGCAACTCGGACCTTTATTTTGACGAGGAAGAAGCCGAGAACCTGCTTCACACGATCGAGGAGGAACTGCGCCGGCTCAACCGCGGCAACGCCGTGCGGCTCGAGGTGCAGGCCGGCACCCCGCCGGAGATCGAGCGGCTATTGCTCGATACCTTCAAGCTCTCGGAGGTCGATCTCTACCGCCTCCCCGGCCCCATCAATTTCCTGCACCTCCAGCCGCTTTTTTCCAGCGACGCGTTCCCCAAGTTGCGCGACCGGCCCTTCCAGCCCGCCACCCCCAAGGCGCTCCCGGCCGGGGCCGATATCTTCGAGGTTTTGCGCCGGCAGGATGTCCTGCTGCATCATCCGTACGAGAGTTTTCAGAGCGTGGTCGACCTGCTGGAACGCGCCGCGTTCGATCCCCAGGTGCTCGCAATCAAGATGACCCTTTATCGCACCAGCACCGATTCGCCGATCGTGCGAGCCATGCTGCACGCGGTGGAAAACGGCAAGCAGGTCACCGTGCTCGTCGAGCTCAAGGCCCGTTTCGACGAGGCCAACAACATCCGCTGGGCGCGCCAGATGGAGGAGGCCGGCATCCATGTCGTTTATGGGTTGGTGGGGTTGAAGACCCATTGCAAAATGATGATGATCGTCCGCCGCGACGAGGATCGCATCCGCCTCTACTGCCATCTCGGCACCGGCAATTACAACACCACGACAGCCCGCTTTTACACCGATCTTAGCCTGCTCACGACCGCCCCCGAACTGACGGCCGAGATGGCCATCGTCTTTAACAATCTGACCGGCCTGAGCGAGTACGCGGGCGGCCACAAATTGATGGTCGCGCCGTTTGAATTGCGGCGTCGTTTCATGGATCTCATCGCCAAGGAGCGGGATCGGGGGACGGAGGGTCGGATCATCGTCAAACTCAATTCCCTGGTCGACGAGCAGATCATCGTGGCCCTCTACGAAGCGGCGCATGCGGGCGCGCAGATCGATCTGATCGTGCGCGGCGTGTGCTGCCTGCGACCGGGGATGCCGGGGATCAGCGAGAACATCCGGGTCATCAGCATCATCGGGCGTTTCCTGGAGCACAGCCGCATCTACTGCTTTGGAAACGGCGGCAAGCCGCTCGTTTACCTGGGCAGCGCGGATTGGATGCCGCGCAATTTTGATCGCCGGGTAGAGGTCGTCTTCCCGGTGGAAGACGAAGCGCTGCGCACCCGGATCACCGACGAAATCCTGCCCGCGTTCCTGAGCGACGACGTGAAGGCGCGCCAGCTCCGCGCGGACGGCACATACGAACGGCGTCACCCTGCGCCGGGTCAGGTGTCGCACCAGGCGCAGTTATTCTTCCGCCAGATGGCGCGCAAGGCGCAGGGCATCGGGGAAGCGGCCGTTCGGCCCGGTTGAGCGGTAAATTTGCGCGTTGCCGTCCAGGCGTCGCCTTACTATGATGCTCACTCGCATGCGAAAACTGATCCCCTGCCTTCTTGCCCTCAGCCTGTTTGTGGCCGGTTGTCAAACGCCGCAGAATAGCGGCATCCTTGCCGCGCAAGTGGCCCAGCGGCAGGCCATCTTGCGCGAGGCGCCAGGAGATTACTTCATTGGGCGGCGTTATTACAATCCGAACTACAAGTTTTGGGGTTACATTCGCCGTCCGGGTGAGCCGTGGCGCAGCGCCCAGCTGGTCGTGCTCAACGAGAAGCAGAAGCTGGCGCCCGACCGCGAGATCAACCAGATCGGCGTGGACGACAACTGCGAGTACCACCTCCAGGGCCGCTTCACCGGTGACCGCGTGTACGAACCGGCGAGCAACCGTTTCTACCCGGAGTTCCTGCTGACCGGGTTTGAACTCACCGATCGCAACGCGCCTTCGATTTTCCCGGTTGGCGCCAAGCTTCCCTCCACGGTGATCCCGGAGCCGAATTGAATCGGTTAGTTCGTTCCCAAGCTGTGGCGACGGTCTATGACCGTCGGTAGATTGCTGCCAGCATGGTGCGTCCGGCCCGGAATAGTCACCGACGGTCATCGACCGCCGCTACAACTGCAACCTTACACCGCTTCCTTCTGCTTCGCGCCGCCGGGCAAGAAGACCGCCGAGTCGTAGTACGAACGAAAGCGTTTCACCTTCTCGCCATCGTGCTCGATCACGCTGATGCCGCGGTAGTTAAAGTCCTGACCGGTCCCCGCCATCGAGCCGTGGCTGATCCATTCCAAGATAGCCGTGTTGTCCGTTTGCGTGACCTGCGTGAAGTCGGAATGGATCTTCTCAAACGCGGTCAGGTAATGCGTCCAGAAATCCTGCGCCCCTGCCGTCCCACGCAACGGCTCGGTGAGCGCCAGGTTGATCAACTCGGAATCATTGGCAAATAGCGCGACCAACGCGCCGGGGTCGCGGGATTGCTCGGTTTCCTGGAGGGCTTTGATGAAGACATCGGCAAAGTTTGGCATGACAGGACCTGATACGTGTCAGGCCGCACAACGGGCGCATCGTCGATTGCGCCTTGTTTGTGCGGGTGAATCGCCGACAATGCTCGGCGTCATGCTCCATTGCATTTTGCCTCGCCGCAGTCTGACGATGCTCGCCCTTTGCCTGAGCCTGGCGACGGCCCGGGCGGCGGGTTTTGGCCCCTCCGGGCCGGACGCCATCGGAAAATGCCTCGGGTCGGAGGGTTATGTTTCCACGCCCTTGCGCCATGGCGCTGGTCCGCACCTGGAAATCACCGCCCGGCTCAACGGCGTGACCGGCCTGTTTCTCGTCGACACCGGTGCGCAAATCACCGTCGTCGACCGGGGCAGTCTCGGCCGTTTCCATCTCACCGCGGTGAAGACCGGCGTGCGCGTTTTTGGGGCGGTGGGCGGCCCGGGGGAACGCATCGAGGCCGCCCTCGCCAGCAGGATCCAGGTCGGTCCCGCCGAGGCCAGCCCTTACCTGTTGGGCGTCAGCGACCTTTCCGCGCTCAACCGCGGGCGGCGCCGGCCTACGGAGGCGCACTTCGACGGCATCATCGGCGCGGACGTTCTCCAGGCCTTTGGGTTTATCATCGATTGCCAGGGGCTGCGCATGTACGGGCGCAAGGATGGCCCGGGCAAACCCAACTCGCCCCGGCTCGCGTCGTATCTGTCCGGGCAGCGTTTCACCGAGGTGCCGATGCGCCGCCGGTCCATCAGCGACTTCGAGGTGATGGCCAACGTCAACGGCCGCAAGGCCCTCTGGCTGGTCGACACCGGCGCGGCCGTCACCCTGCTCGACTCGGCCGTCAGCCGGCGGGCGGGCATCAAGGTCAACCGCACAAATCTGAGCGTCGGCGGCGCGGGCGGCGGCCGGAGCCGGATCGACATCGGCGTCGTGGAAAATCTTCGGTTGAGCTCCCTGCGCGTCCGCTCCGCCGTGATCGCGATCTCGGATATTTCCGCGAACAATGCCGCCCTGCAGGAAGAAGGCAAGCCGCCCATCGACGGGTATCTCGGCGCCGATTTCCTGCGGGAAAAGGGCGCCGTGATCGACTGCGGCCAGATGCGCCTTTTCCTGCGCAAATAGGTCTGCATCCCCATAGGTCCCATCAGTCGTATACGACCTATTCGGCACTGCCATGAACGTCGCTGAAAAGCTCTCCATCCTGGCCGACGCGGCGAAGTACGACGCCTCCTGTGCCAGCAGCGGCACGGCGAAACGCAACTCGCTCAAAGGCGGCATCGGCTCCTCGGGCGGCGCCGGGATTTGCCACAGTTACACGCCGGACGGCCGGTGCGTTTCCCTGCTAAAAATCCTGCTCACGAACTACTGCACGTTCGACTGCCTGTACTGCGTCAACCGCGTGTCGAGCGCCGTGCCGCGCGCGCGATTCACCGTGGAGGAGACGGTGAACCTGACGCTCGATTTCTACCGGCGTAATTACATCGAAGGGCTGTTTTTAAGTTCGGGGATCATTCGCAATCCCGACTACACCATGGAGCAGGTGATCGCCGTCGCGCGCACGCTCCGGTTGGATCATGGGTTCCACGGCTACATTCATCTTAAGACCATCCCGGAAGCGTCGCCGGAGTTGATCGAGGAAGCCGGCAAATGGGCGGATCGAATCAGCATCAACGTCGAGCTCCCCACCCAGAAAGACCTCGCCCAACTCGCGCCCGAGAAGAACATCACCCGCATCGAAGGCGCCATGAGCGGCATCCGTTCGCGGATCGATCAATCGAAGGCAGAGCGCAAGGAATCGAAGAAGGCTCCCGTCTTTGCCCCCGCCGGGCAGAGCACGCAGATGATCGTCGGCGCGACCGACGCGAGCGACGCCTCCATCCTCGATCAGGCGTCGGGCATGTACACGCGGCACCGGTTGCGGCGGGTGTATTACTCGGCGTTCAGCCCGATTCCCGACGCCTCGAGCAAGCTGCCGATCATCGCGCCGCCCCTGGTGCGCGAGCATCGACTTTACCAGGCTGACTGGCTGATTCGCTTCTACGGCTTCCAGGCCGGGGAGATCGTCAACCCGGCCAAGCCTGATCTGGATCTCCACATCGACCCGAAGCTCGCGTGGGCGCTCCAACACCCGGCTGATTTCCCGGTAAATCTCAACTCCGCTCCACGCGAGACCCTCCTGCGGGTTCCTGGTCTTGGCGTTAAAAACGTTGACCGCATCCTGACGATCCGTCGCTGGCACCGGCTCACGACCGACGATCTCGCCCGGCTGCGCGTCCCGCTCAAGAAGACGCTGGCTTTTGTCGAGACGGCCGATCACCGGCCAAAGATCATCGGTGAAATGGCCGTGGCAAAGCCGCGCCAACTCGACCTGTTCACCCCCGCCGAGCGGTGAAATCGTTCACGTTCCTGCCGACCTTTGCCGGCTGGCGCTCGGTCGCGCGCCATGCGTTGGCCGATGGCATCGCGCCGGAAGACGCCGCGTGGGAGGAACTCGGCGCCGACGCCCCCGCGCTCGATCTTTTCGACGAAGCCGTCGCGCCGCCTAACGGGAAAACGCCTCGCGTGCCCGCGCCGTTTCTAGAGCTGGCTGAGCGCGTAGCCTGCCATCGGTCGGCGGAGCGTTGGGGCTACCTGTATCGGACCCTGTGGCGCCTCACACACGGCGAACCGCACCTGCTGGCGGTCTTCGTCGACCCCGATGTGCACGCGCTCATGAAGATGGACAAGGCCATCCGCCACGATGTGCACAAGATGCGCGCCTTCGTCCGGTTTCGCAAAGTGGAGCGCGACGGCGAGACGTACTACGTCGCGTGGTTCGAGCCGTCGCACCTCATCGTTGAGCTGAACGCCCCGTTCTTCGTCAGCCGCTTTGCCGGAATGCGGTGGTCGATCCTCACGCCGGACCGTTGCGCGCACTGGGACGGCGCCGAGTTGACCTTTACTCCCGGCGCAACGCGAGCCGCCGCGGCGTCTGAGGACGCCATGGAGGATCTGTGGCGCACGTATTACGCGCACATTTTCAACCCCGCGCGCGTTAAAATCCACGCGATGCAGGCCGAGATGCCGAAGCATTATTGGAAGAACCTGCCGGAAGCCACGCTCATCCCCGAGTTGATCCACCAGGCGCCTTCCCGCGTCGAAACCATGATCCAACGCAACCAGGCCCGTCTCCCGATCACGGTCGAGCCACGGCAAGCCGCGCCGCCCGCCGGCGCCGATTGGGAAGAACTCCGCGCCGCCGCCGCCAAATGCACCGCCTGCCCGCTCTACGCCAACGCCACCCAGACCGTCTTCGGCGAGGGCCCCCCGGATGCGGACATCGTTTTCCTCGGCGAACAACCCGGCGACCAGGAGGATCTCGGCGGAAGACCCTTCATTGGGCCGGCCGGCAAGCTGCTCGATCGCGCGCTCGTCGCGGCGGGGATCGACCGGAGCCGTTGTTACGTCACCAACTCGGTGAAGCATTTCAAATGGGAGCCGCGCGGCAAGCGCCGTCTGCACCAAAAGCCCGACGAACTCGAAGTCCATGCGTGCCGTCCCTGGTGGCAAGCGGAGGTGAAGTTGATCAAGCCCCGCGTGCTCGTCTGCCTGGGCGGCACCGCGGGCAAGGCGGTGTTCGGCCGCGAGGTAAAAGTGATGAAAGAGCGCGGCTCGATGGTGGACTGCGAGTATGCGGACAAAGCGCTGATTACGGTGCATCCGTCGGCGCTCCTGCGGCTGCCGGATCCAAGCCTGCGGGAGCGGGAGTTCGACCGTTTCGTGGCCGACCTGGCGCTTCTGAAACGATAAGCACGACGCCCCCCGCAAGGGCCAGCCACAGTCCGGCGGTGAGAAAACGCGGCCAGTATCGGACGCTCACCGTGTAATCGCCCGCCTGCGGGACATAGACGCCGGTGAAAGCATGATTGACCCGGAAATGCGGGACCGATTGGCCATTCAAAGTGACCTCTGCTCCATGAGCCTGATACCCTTCCACCAAAGCAACGACTCCCGCGCTCGGCGCGCGAATGTGGAAGGAGGTAGTATTACTGGTCAGTCGATATCGGTCCGCCGGCACAATCTGGCGAGCGGCCCCATCATGAGGCAGAGATGCAACTTCCACCGCAATGGGCTCGTGGTTAGTCACACTAACAAACGGCCGCCCATCGCCGTCGAGGACCTGCCGGTAGAACTCCGGCAGTGCGCCATAAGCAGAAACCGCACTGACAAAGAAAGCTCGCGGCCACGCGCTCTCACTTTGATAGACATCCAGATCGAAATGACCTAGGCTGGTTAGATCGGAGTGTAAATAGTTCGACCCGTCCAGATAGTAGCGGACATTGAGCAAGTCGAAGAATTTGCGGTTGTTCGTAAAAACCGGACGGTCGGCCAGAAGGTACCACCCCGACCAATAGTGGACGTTGGATCTCTCCAGCAGATCGTGGTAGTAAGGGTTCTGCAACGCATCGGGGCCGCTCGGGCTCTCGAGGTCGTACACTCCGGCAAAGCCCGGCGCCAGATTGCTGCCGAAGCCCATGGCCCGCCCCGGCTCAACCAAAGAACGCTCCCTGATGGAGGAAGCGGCCGGAGACGACGCCATCAGGTCGGCCCTCGATCCTGGACTCATCACGTAGATAAAAGAGAGGCCCGGCAGATGCAGGGCATTGCGCCACATGAGCGTCGCAAGCGACAAGGCCAGAAACGCTCCGGTGCGATGGCGCAGGCAGAAGGGCAGCGCAATGAATCCCGCCACTAACGTCACGCTGTAAGCCCAGCAAAAAACCGAAGCTTTCGTCGTGACGCCGAGCGCGACCAACATCAACGCCAGCAGCGCGATCGGCGCAAGAAGGTGAGCGGGTGCAAAACGTTGCCGGCACTCCCGAAATCCGAATCCCGCGAGCACGAGCAAGTTGATGATCAGAGGACAAGAAAAGGTCGTGTCCACGTGCACGATGTTGCCCAGAAACGGGATTGCGGTGATCACCTTCTCCGGGATGGCGCCGAAGACCATGCAAAACGATGGAATCGCGCCGAGCGCCATCGCGACAAAAAGCGGGTTGCGGACCAGCGAGCGGCAATAACTAACCGTGAGCCCCACGCCCGCCAAAATCACGAAGTTGAGCGAAGGATTATAGAGCCGCTCGCCCGGGATGATCTGCCGGTAGTAGATGTCGTCGAAAAGCCCGAGCACGAGACCGGGTTGGATCTGCAACGCCTTGGGAACCTTGTAGCTGTTCCAGGAGTGGGTGATCGCATCGAAGGTCGTCAGCCATAGCGGCGCCGCCATCAGCGTGAAGCATACTCCCGCGAAGATCAGCCGCAGAAAGAGACGCCGCTTTTCGCGCGTTCCGCGTTCGTTCGAGAGCCAGAAGGCGAGCGCTCCGCAGGCGTTGAGATCCAACATCAGGATCACCGACTCCTTGGCCGTGCCGCTGTTGAACTCCATCCAGTTTGCCAGCAACAACAATCCGATCACCCGCTTTCTGCCGTCGCGGCACAATAAAATCCACGCGTAAAGAATCCAGGGCGCATACGACAAGCTGAAGTAGGTCGAGTGATTCAGGCGGAAGATGAAGAAGCCGATGAAACAAGAGCAAAATGCCAGCAGCAACGCCGCCGGCAGATGTCTTGCGGCCGCGAGGACGCTCAGCCCGATCCCCGCGCCAAACAGGATCCTCGCCAGCAGAAATTTGACGTCCCAGGCCCACGAGGCGCTGTCCGCCAGGAGCGGAATCCATTGCAGCGGATCGCCGATCATCGACAACCCCTGGGCGAGCAGGGGAATGCCGCCCGCGTCGTGGCGATTCCAGAGGGGCGCCTCGCCCTCCTGGAAGATCGCCCGGTGCTGGATTGCCGCCCACGGGACGGATTGCAGCATGGTAGCCGCGACATCCGAGAGTTGATTATTGCCTGGGGCCGCGTCGGTGTATCCGGGCAACGTCGGCAGGCGTTCGTACAACAGGCGCAGCGTCATGTTTGGCCCGACGAAACTCTGGCCGAAGAACGCCACGGGATAGCAACTCACCAGCACGCCCGCCACGCTGGCCAGCCAGATCGCCCGGTGCGGCCGCGCCCGGCAGAATTCGCCGATGGACCCGCCCAGCCACGCCCACTGCGCTCCGTGCCACTGCCGCAATCGCGCGCTGCGCCCCCACCACAGGGCGGCGACGATCACCGCCAGAAGGTAAATTGCAAAATCGATGCCGAGCCGGATGAAAAACGCGCCGCCGTTGAACTCGAGCCCGAGCGGCGACGCCAACTTCAACGTGCAAGCAGGGTCGGCGGCCTCGGCGCCGGCGGCCACCAGCGCCCAACCCGGCTGCGTGACAGCGTCAACGCCCGTCTCGCGTTGAGCGGAGACGATCCTTGCCGCGGAGAGTGGATCGATCGCGGTGTCTTGTCCCAGCGCCTCGTCGGCATCCGACATGATCGCCACGTTGCCGATCCCGACCCGCAAGGCTCGGCCGGCCGAGCGAAGATGAAACCGCAACGCCTCCAGCCGGCAGGCGGGCAAGGAAAAGCGCGCTTGCTGCACGCCGGACGAGCCGGGCAGGTAGATCTGACCCGTCAACGAGTTGCCATATTCAAAACCGGCATCCGCTTCCACCCGGATGACCAGCGGCGTTTCGCACCGGAGCCGCAGACCCAGAGAATAGCGCTGCGCCGACAGGTACAGCAGGACCCCGTGCGCCACGAAAAACAGGGCCAACAAGCCCGTCACGTCGAGCACAAACGCGCGGCGGCGTGACGTTTGAAGATGGGCGGGCTCGATGCCCAACAGTGTAAGCAGGATCGAGGCTCCATCGCAACCGCGGCGTTTTTTCAATACATGGTCTCGGTCGACCACAGGAACGAGGCGTGGAGCGCCGATTGGAGCGCGATCAGGATCAACGCGACCCGCGCGACCGAGCCGCCGAGAAGCCGATCGAGCGCGTAAAAGGTGAGCAGGAAAAATAAGAGAAGCGCCGGCAGGATCAGGCGCGGCGTCCAAAAGCCGAAGTCGTATGCCCGACCCACGAATGGCAGAAAACTCACGATGTTTCCAAACCATCCAAAGGCGAGCAGCAGGACGACCTCGACATCCCCGCGACTGCCGTGCGGCTCCAGCAATCCGCGCCAGCCGAAGCCGAACGCCAACAGAGCCATGGCCGCCACGCCCAAGAGCGTGATCGGCAGAGCCGTCGTGACCGCGATCACCATCAGGCTCTGCGCCCCTGCCCCACGTTGGCCAAAGTAAAATTTGCTCTGGTCGACGGCCCATCGGTGCAACGTATGGCGCGGGTTGGATTGAAAGATGTTGAGCAAGTCCGTGAAGACGGCGAGGTGAACGAGCGCCGGGTAACTGTGGCGGCCGCCGATCAGCAACTCGTAGGCGAGCACGTGATTGGCGGCCTGCACTTCGGGCGGCAGATCCGAAATCGCGTTGTAGGACGGCGCGTCCAAAATCTGGAGGTCCGCGGCGCGCGGGATGAAGAGACATCTCACCGGCATGTGATTGGGCAGCGGCGGCGCATGCGTCATCATTTTATCGCCAAAGGAGTCGTGCCTCCCGATTTGCGCCAGGGCCAGCAGGGCGGGCGGCAGAAGGATGATCGCTGCGAATTGCCATGCTTTGCCGGCAGAGACATCCCCGCGCCGCCAAGCCTGAAACACAATCAACCCCGCCGCCACCAGGGCAGACATGAACGTGAATTTGATGAGCACGCCCGCGGTCAACGTTGCGCTGGCGGCCGCGGCCAGGGCAAACGTCGGCTTTTCCCGCCATCGGATCAGAAGCAGCGCCAGTCCGAACATCGGCAACATCGTGAGCGCGTCCCCGGCCAGCACCACCGAGTGGATCAGCCGCACGGGGAGGAAAGTCACGAGCGTCATCAGCCCGATGCGCCAGACGGGATTTTGGATCAAGCGGATCGCCAGCCGGTGCAGCAGCCACAAGGCCGCGAGATTGATCGACAGATTGAAAACCCCGATCAATTGCTCACCCCATTGCGCGCCTCCCAGGCGGATCAACAAGGACGAGATCAGGTAATACCCCGGCGGGTTGCTCTCCGACCAATGCAGCGCCGCCGCGGGGTGGAGCGCCAACTGGCGGCAAAGGTTGAAGTTGTGGCCGAAATCCTGGCCCATGGTTCCGCCGTGCGCGATGGCGTTGAGCTGGAGCACCCCGCTCGACAGGAGAAGCGCCGCGAGCGAGCGCCGCTCCCAGGTTGGCACGGCGGCGGGCGGGGAGGGAGGATAGAGCACATCGGCTCGGCTCGAAGATTTCAGCCAGCGATACGCGCGGCGGCGCAACGCCCAGGCGCCGGCGCAGATCGCGGCGCCGAGCCCGAACGCACGGGCAAAGGCCGCCAGATCTCGCCGGCGATCGAGGGCATGCGGGGCGGCATCAAGGAAGCAGCCGGGGCGTTGTCCGCCCGTGATCTCCAACCCGCCCGTCGCAACGGTCGATACCTTGGTTCCTTCGAGCGGAGTTCCCCAGCGCAGATCATGGCCGGCCGTGAGGTCCGCATCGCATCGCAGTCGCGGTTGCCCCAAGGTGATGCTCCCCGCCGGCGCGCCTTCCACGCGAAAACACAACGCATCGATGCGTCCCTTTGGAAGCGGAAATCGAGTCGGCTGGAAATCTTCTCCGGGCATGACCAGCGCCATGGCGCCGTCGTACTCGTTAAAGCCGGCGCCTCGATCAAAGAAGAGGGCGACCGCCGCCGGGTGGCCGCACTTGAGCGGGATCTCAATCGAAAACGCATCCGCCTGATGAAAAATCCAGCCGCCCAGTGCCGCCAGGAAGAGCGGCAGGGTCGCCAGCCAGGGCCACGATGGAAGAGCGCGCGTTTCGATGAAGCCGGTTAAAAGCAGGATTGGGACTAGCACGCCCCAGGCGACGGATCGAACAGGCTTTGCCTCACGCATGTCCTGCGGTACAGTCCTTTCCTTTCAACTCTCTACCGCCCCTTGAGCACGACCCAAGAACTCACCGCCGCCGTGCAGGAACAAAGCCGCTGGATCGCCCCGCTCCAGGCCGAACTCGGCCGCGTGGTCGTCGGCCAAAAATACCTCGTCGACCGGCTCTTGATTGGCCTCCTTGCCAACGGCCACGTGCTGCTCGAAGGCGTGCCCGGTCTTGCCAAGACGCTGACCGTTAAGACCCTCGCGGCGTGCATTCAGACCGGGTTTCAACGCATCCAGTTTACCCCGGATCTGCTCCCCGCCGATCTGATCGGCACGCTGGTTTACAATCCCCGGAGCGGAGAGTTTTCCACCAAACAGGGGCCGCTTTTCTCCAACCTGATCCTCGCCGACGAGATCAATCGCGCACCGGCTAAGGTGCAAAGTGCGCTGCTTGAGGCGATGCAGGAGCGGCAGGTGACCATCGGCGAGACGACCTTCAAGCTGCCTGACCCGTTCCTGGTGCTGGCGACGCAAAACCCGCTCGACCAGGAGGGGACGTATCAACTGCCCGAGGCGCAACTCGACCGGTTCATGCTCAAGCTGCACATCACGTACCCGAGCCGGGCGGAGGAGCGTCAGATTCTGGATTTAATGGGCACCAGCGCCGCCGCGCCCACGGCGTCTCCGGTGGTGACGCCCGAACAGATCGTGGCGGCGCGCGGGGCGGTGAACGCGATCTACATCGACGATCGGGTAAAGGATTACATCGTCGACGTGGTCCAGGCGACGCGCGATCCGGCGCAGTACCAGTTGAAGCTCGACGGGATGATCCGTTGCGGCGCGAGCCCGCGCGCGACGATCAACCTGACCCTCGCCTCCCGCGCGCACGCGTTTCTGCACGGCCGCGGGTACGTGACGCCGCAGGATGTGAAGAGCATCGGCCTGGATGTGTTGCGGCACCGGATCATCGTCAGCTACGAGGCGGAAGCCGAAGAGCTGACGAGCGAAGCGATCGTTAACCAAATCTTCGCCGGGTTGCCGGTGCCGTGAGCAAGTGGTCTCTGATAGGTCCTATAGGTCGTATAAGACCTATAGGACCTATTTCCCCGGCCAGTGTCGGCAGGGGCGCCTCATGCAATAGATTTTATTTCCCTTGCCGGGCATCCAGCCATCGCTGCAAGGACCGCCGGCTTTCACCCGAGGGGCGTCCCGCCACAATTCCCTCCACGCTGATGTCTTCATCTAGGTCGGGCCAATGGATGCCTTCACCCCCAGCAATGAATTGGAAATGGCTCCTTTCCGTGGTCGTTCCGTGAAACAGGCGCGGATACCAGCCCAGAGGCGCGGAAACAGAGCGTCCGTCGGCCATTTCGACAACCAGCGTATCTTCGGTGATCCGAACGGCGGTGGCTCGGATCGCGGAGGAATCAAGGATCAAAGTAGTCATGCCAGTGATGCAAAAGTAGAGGTCGATTTTGTTCAATCAACCGATAAAGCGCGTTGAGGTCAGCGCGCGAAAAGCCATTACTCGATTGCAATGAAATCGGCTCGAGCCAGAACTTGGCTTTGGATGCGTCCCGCTCAATGTGCACATGGGTCGGTTCGTGCCGGTCGCCAGCGTAAAAGAAAAAACGATACGGACCGGAACGCAAGACGGTCCGCATGAAGCGGGAGGTTGCGAGATGGAACACCTGCGACCAAGCGGAATCAGCGCAGCGCTTAATCGAAGCGGATTGTCGCCGAGCGGCCGTGGGCGTCAAGGCCTTCGAGATCGCTGAAGGCCTGGATCGTCGAAACGGAATGGCGCAGGCTATTTTCGTCGAAACGGATCAGGCTCGTGCGCCGCTGGAATTGATCCACCGTCAGCCCGGCGAACCCTTTGCCGGCGCCGCCCGTCGGCAAGGTGTGGCTGGGGCCGGCCAGGAAATCGCCCGCGGCCACGGGCGAGTAGCCGCCGAGGAAGATC
>CAXUAZ010000098.1:5632-14427 GCA_964249195.1 uncultured Chthoniobacterales bacterium | reverse complement strand
AGGCAGAAGGCAGAAGGCAGAAGGCAGAAGGCAGAAGGCAGAAGGCAGAAGGAAATCCAGGTTCGGCGGCTTGCCTTCATCCTTCATCCTTCATCCTTCATCCTTCTGCCTTCTGCCTTCGCCTTTCACTGCCCCGGCGCGCCATTGATCTTCTCCGGCATCCCCGGCGGCAGCTCGCTTGGCTTGACCGGCGGCTTGCCGGCGTGCGGCCGCTTCGGCATCGCCTCGGGCGGCAACTCCATCGCCAGCAACTCCGTCACCGTTACGAATTTGAACCCCTTGCCCAATAGATCGTCCAGCGTCGCCGGCATCGCTTCCACCGTGCCCGGATGAATGTCGTGCGACAGGATGATCGAGCCCGCCCGCGTCTCCTTGACGATCCGCTCATGCACGATCTCCGGCCCGGGCCGGGTCCAATCCAGCGGGTCCACCGCCCACAGGATAATCTTGTAACCCAGGTCATCGCGGACCCACTTCTTCTGCTCCGGGGTGAGAGCGCCATAGGGCGGGCGCATCAAGGTCACGGGCAGGTTGATCGCGGCGGTGATCTGATCCTTCGTGCGGTTGAGCTGCGAGCGCACCGCTTCGTCGCTCAACTTGGAGAGTTGCGGATGATCCCAACTGTGGTTGCCGATCTCGTGCCCTTCCGCGATGGCGCGACGGAGAATCTCCGGGTGCGCCTTCACGTTCTCGCCCAGGACAAAAAACGTCACGTGAATGTGCCGCTCCTTGAGCAGGTCGAGCAGCTTGGGGGTGAGCTTGCCGCTCGGGCCGTCGTCGAACGTCATGGCGATGTACGGCCCCTTGACCCGCACGCTGCTGTAGGTGAGCGGAGCATGCGGCGCCGCGGCCTCCTCCGGCGGGGCAGTCGGCGTTGGGGAAGGGTCCGCGGCGGTTTGGGTCCGCCCGGAGGTAAAAGCCAGCAGACACGCGGCGGGAAGGAGCCAACGGGGGAGGACAACCATGGGCACGATCTTCCCGCAACTCCCGCCCGTGAGCAAGCGCCTCGGGAGAATTATTGACCGCCGCTACAACTGGGCGTCTTTTAGTTCAACCCCAATGCAAAAAGAGACGCCTCGTTAATCAACCCGCTGCTCGCCAGATGCTGGTCAGTCTGGAATCGACGAAGAGCCCCTTGGAAATCCTTCGTAACAATGCCCGTCGCTTTGCCGGCGAGATAACCGCGGCGGATCAATTCGCTCTGGACGTCCTGAACGAGGCTGTCCGGTTCCTCGGCGGGAGTCGCTTCGGGCGCAGCAACATCCTCGCTGACCGCAGACTCCGCGTACACCTCTGCCGGTCCCAGAGGCAACGCGGAAAACGGGTAGCCATACGTCTGCACATACAAATACGGATACCCGTATCCACCCACGGCAGCGCCATAATAGGGGCGAATTTCCCGCCTCGGATAGGCGCGTCGGCGGTGCTCCCGGTTGTCGAATGTCGGCCGAACCGTCAACCCCGCGCGGGAAGCGCCAACGGTCCCTGGGATGAGCTGGACGTTTCGATTACGGCCCGCCGCCGGCGTTTGTTGAACGTAACCTTCGTGGGCGACCTTCACTGGACCGCGCCAGACTGGAGATTGCCGCGAGGGAGCAGTCGGAACGGCGCGTACGACATTGGGCACGCTGGCCGTTGCAGGCGCCGCCGATCGCCCGGTCCCGATTGTCGTTCCCGCAGCTGCGCCGCCGGCAAAGGATTGCCCGTTGGCCCGAGGAGCATTTCCCCAAGCGAAGATGCTGGCGCCGACCGCCGCCAGCGTCGCCAAGCGAGAGATCGTATCCATGTAGATAGATAACGAACCCCGGGCCGCCTTCAGATGCCTGCCCGCCCGATGGCGCGCTCCGCTACAGCGCCGCCTCAATGGTCTTGACGAATTTCAGGTGCGCCAACGCCATCTTCAACTCGTCCCGCAACTCGTTCATCGCCTCGCGCGAATGTTCCAGCGTCTCCTGCGTCGCCTTCGCGTACTCGCGGCGGCGGACCGCCCAGCGCTCGTTGAGATCCTGGATATAATCGTGCGACGCTTGCAGCAGCGTCTTGGTCGAGTCGGGCAGCGCCGCCGCATTCGCCTGCAACTTGAGCTGGAGCTGGCGCTGCGTCTCGGTGATCTGCGCGAGCAGGATCTTCTCGGACGGCACGCGGCGCAGGTTCGACGTCAACCCGATCTTGTTGAACGTCCAGATGATCCACTTGGTGGGATCGAAGTTCCAGGGCTTCACGCCGTTGCGGTAATCGTGCTGAAACTCGTGGTGATAATTATGATAACCCTCGCCGAAGGTGAACAGCGCGAGCAGGAAGCTGTCGCGGGCGCTGCAACGCTGCGAGTAGGGCTGGTTGCCCATCGTGTGGCAGGCCGAGTTGATGAAGAACGTGCAATGCTGCACCGCCACGCAGCGGACCACGCCGCCAAAGAGAAAAGCGCCCAGCGCGCCGACCCAACCGTTCCAAAGGTATCCGACCACCGACGGCATCACGAAACCGACGACCACCGCGATCCATTGCACGTAGCGATCCTGCCAGCGCACGATCGGGTCTTTCACGAGATCGTTGACGTTGTCATACGGCCCTTCCACGTGAGTCTTGAAGAGCAGCCACCCAATGTGCGCGTAAAAGAAGCCCTTGTTGATGTCGTACGGATCGTCGTCGTGATCGACGTGTTTGTGGTGCCGGCGATGCTCGCTGGCCCATTGCAGAATGGAGTTCTCGAAGGCCGCCGCGCCAAAGAGGGCGGTGAAGAGGCGCACCGGCCATTTGGCCTGAAACGCGAAGTGGGAAAAGAGCCGGTGATAACCCAGCGTGATGCTGAAGCCGGTCGCACACGCCATGACGAAGAACATCGCGATCAGCACCCAGCTCAGCCCGTAGAAGTACACGTAGAGGGGCGCCGCGGTGATCGCAAGCAGGAAGGTGCCGATCAGGAAGGAACTCGTGGTCCAGTTGACTCGATTGAAAGGGATGTTGGGAAAGAGGGCCATGTTAAATAAGGGCGGCCGGAAACCGCCTCGCGGGAGTAGACGCTACTTTGTCATGGAGGGCAATGGGAATCTTGTCTGGTTTGCGAAAACGGCAAAATCGGCTACCCTGCCAATCCCCTGTTTCTTATGAGCGACCGTGTCCCGACTCTCTCCCTGGATCCGGCGCTCGTGGGGCCGGATTTCGCTCCCGCGCGTCCCCGCATCCCGTCGACGGGTCGCGCCGCCGGCATGCTGCTAGTGACGACCGCGCTGTGGGGCTTGAGTTTCCCGCTGGCCAAGGCGCTGGCGATCAGCCAGGCGGCGGCGCTGCCCGGGGCCAGCACGTGGTTTTTTACCGCGACGACGCTCGTGGTCCGCTTCGGGATCGCGGCTGCCGTGCTGGCGCTGCTGGCCCGGCGCGCGCCGGGGGCGGTCTCACGGCGGGAATGGTCGCAGGGCCTGGGGTTGGGCGTTTTTGCCGCGGCGGCGCTGCTTTTGCAACTCGATGGGTTGAACTACACGGCGGCGTCGAGCTCGGCGTTCCTGACGTCGTGCTATTGCATCATCATTCCGGTGTTCGTGGCGTTGCAGCGCCGCCGCCGGCCGCCGGTGCTGGTGGCGGTGAGTTGCGGGATGGTCCTGGCCGGGATGGCGATCCTGGCCGGGGTGGACTGGCATTCGCTCCACCTGGGCCGCGGGGAATGGGAGACGCTGGGGTGTTCCGCGTTTTTTGCCGCGCAGATTCTCTGGCTGGAACGTCCGCGGTTTGCCCGGAACCGGACTTTTCACGTGAGTGCGATCATGTTCGCGACGATTGCGGCGCTGTCGGCGCCGGTGGCGTTGGGGACGGCGCGTCGGGCCGGTGATTTCTACGCGGCGACGGCGGGGTCGTGGTCGATCATTGCCTCGGTGAGCGCGCTGACGGTCATCTGCACGATCATTACGTTTACGATGATGAACCACTGGCAGCGCCATGTGGACGTGACCGAAGCGGGGCTGATTTACTGCGCGGAGCCGGTGTTTGCGAGCCTGCTGGCGTTGTTTTTGCCGGGCTGGCTGGCGTTGGCGGGCGGGCTGGTCTACGCCAATGAGACGCTGACGCTGCGGTTGCTAGCCGGCGGAGCGTTGATCACGCTGGCCAACGTCATGATCCAGATGCGCCCCCGCGCCGCGCGGTGACGCCGATCCACCGATTAGTGGCGCAACTCGCGAGAATCACTTTGTCGCGATCACGAGTTTCTTCCCTTTGGTCAGTTCATGATGAGGCAGGAAGTAACCGTCGATCTTCCGATCGTCATAGGTAATGTCGGAGATCGCTCGGCCCGCATTCGGCTTGAGGATGGTTAGCGTTTTGCCGTTGAGTTCCACTTCCGATTTGTCGAAGAGCGGCGCGGTGACGATGTAATCTTCATCGGCGGGTGAATAAGGATAGATGCCGATGGCGTTAAATATATACCAGGCGGACATCTCGCCCGCATCATCCATCCCGCAGAGCGCCAGGCCTTCCGCGCCCATTCCGTAGAAGCGGCTCATGATGGTATCCAGGAGCGCCTGCGTTTTCTCCTGCTTGCTAATGAACGTATAGAGATACGCAAAGCCGTGATCAGGCTGATTGCCATGACAATACTGACCGATAAAGCAATTGATGTTTTGGGCAATATATTCTGGATTCCACGGGATGGAGAATAGCAGATCCAACTGCTTCTCGAAGTCTTCCTTGCTCTTATACAGAGCGATCAGGCCCTTGGTGTCGTGGGGAGCAAAGAAGGAGGATTCCCACGCATTCGCCTCGCGATACATGTATTCGTAATAAGGGAACTGAGGATTGAAATCTTTTACCCAATCGCCGTTTTCCAGTCGACCCCGCATCAAACCCGTCGAAGGATCGAACACATTGGCGTAGTTGCGCGTCCGCTTCATCAACATCTGGCAGTTCGGCTCGTCCTTTAACTCTTTGGCGAGCAATGCGACGGCGTAATCGTCATACGCGTATTCAAGCGTCTTGGTGACGCCCGCCGTCGACTTCGTGCCGACGTCTGGATGCTCCACGGCGGGCGTCGAAATATAGCCCTTGTTGATATATTCATTGAGGTAGGGTCGCGCCTGCCGGTTTTCAACGGTCGCGTTGGTCAGGAGGAGCTTGTATGCGCTCTTGATGTCGTAGCCGCGCAATCCGCGCAGGTACGAGCCCGCAATGAACGCCGCCGCGTGATCGCCGTGAAAAAACGTCGGCATGAATCCCGTGATTTCGCCGCGATCGATCAGCGATTGAATGACATCGTTCGTCACCTGCGGCGAGAGCATCCCCAGAAGAACCAGCTTGTTGCGGTAGTCGTCCCACAACGAAGGAATGGTGTAATACTGGAATGGCTTTTTGACGACGCGCCCGCTCTCGTCGGTAAATTCGCCGTTGGAATCGCTCCGCAACGCCGGCCACAGGAACGATCGGTAGAGGCACGAATAGAAGAGGCCTTTCTCTCGTTCCGTGCCGCCGGCCACGCGGATTTTGGACAGCAGGGTTTCCCAGGTGTTGGAGGCGTCTTCTTTCACCTGCGCGAACGTCTTGCCGTTCAATTCCGCTTCGAGGTTCTGCTTTGCGTTTGCCACGCTGACGAAGGAAAGCCCGATCTTGATCTCGAGGATGGGATCGTCCGAATCAGCAAAATTCACCACGGAGATTTCCGGGCCTTTGTTTTTCAGCCGCTCGATGCCGGTGATCTTTTGACTGGAAGTCGCATAGAAGAAGATTTTCTCCCGGGTCTTTTGAAACCCCTGGAAGGCGTTGTCGCCATCGGCGTTGATGTTCCAGTCGGTCACGCGTTCGTTGGACACCGCGAGGTTGACGACCAGCTTCCGGTCTTGGCCTGACTCATAGGTGTACCGGTGGTAGCCGCATCGCAGGGTGGAGGTGAGTTCGGCATTGATGTGATGGCGCTCCAGGAGCACTTGATAGTACCCGGGGTGCGCCGATTCGTTGGCATGGTTGAAGGGGGAGCCGAAGTCATCCGGGTCGACGGCGCCGGCGGCGGGCAGGACCGGAATGTTGCAGAGGTTCCAATGTCCCTTGTTCGTGTGCGCGAACGCCTGGATGACGGTGTTTTCGTACTCGTACCCGGCCCCGCTGCCGAATTTCGTGATCGGGCTGAGCTGCACCATGGCGTTGGGCACGGAGGCGCCCGGGAAGGTCAACCCGGCCCAGACCCGCCACGGAGGGGTGAACCCGATCTCGGCGGGATCGGTCAGCGGGGCGGTGCCCAGAAGTGGGTTTACGTAGGCGGTGAGCGGCTTCTCAGCCTGGGCGGAGATCGCCGAGGCCAGGAGGAAAACGGCAATGGAGGGGGAGATAGCGTTCATGGTCAACGCGGTTCACCTTACAGCTTTCCTTCGTTGCGACCCAGCATTTCCTGGGCGGCCTCCGTTTACGGAGGAGACGCTCTGTGGTAATGAAATTCCTCACATGGCAGACACAACTTTTCAGATCGCAGTGCTGGCCGGCGACGGGATCGGACCCGAAGTGATGACGGAGTCGTTGCGCGTGCTCCACGCGGCGGCGAAGAAGCATGACCTCCAACTGGAACTCACCGAGGCGGCGGTCGGCGGGGCGGCGATCGATGAGTTTGGCCATGCGCTGCCGCCCGAGACCCTCCGCGTCTGCGAAGAGGCGGACGCCATTTTATTCGGCAGCGTCGGGGGCCCGAAATGGGAGACGCTCCCGCCCGCGCAACAGCCCGAGCGCGCGGCGCTGTTGCCGTTGCGCAAACACTTCGGACTATTTGCCAATCTGCGCCCGTCGGTGTGTTACCCGAGTCTGACTCATGCGTCGCCGATCCGGGCCGATATCTCCGCGGGCGGGTTCGACGTGCTGTGCGTGCGGGAGCTCACGGGCGGGTTGTATTTTGGCCAGCCGAAGTATACGGATTTGGAGGCGGCGGATCCGTTTGCGGTGGATACGATGATTTATCGCCGCAGCGAGATCGAACGCGTCGCGCGGCTGGCGTTTGCGGCGGCGCGCGGGCGGGGCAAGCGGCTGGTGTCCATCGACAAGGCCAACGTGCTGGAATGCAGCGTCCTCTGGCGGCGGACCGTGACCGAGATCGGCGAGGAGTTCCTGGACGTGGCGCTCACGCACCTCTACGTGGACAACGCCGCGATGCAGCTCATCCGGCGACCGCGGGATTTCGACGTCATCCTGGCGGAGAACTTGTTTGGCGACATCCTGAGCGACGAAATGGCGATGATCGCCGGCTCGCTGGGCATGTTGCCGAGCGCCAGCCTGGGGGAGACGAAGGCGGGTAAGAGGCCCTTCGGATTGTACGAGCCCAGCGGCGGCAGCGCGCCGGACATCGCGGGGAAGGGGATTGCGAACCCCATCGCGCAGATTTTGTCGGCGGCGTTGATGTTGCGTTATTCGTTGGAGCAGGAGGCGGCGGCGAAGTCGATCGAGGCGGCGGTGCGCCGGGCAATCGACGATGGATTGCGCACGGGCGACATCCGCTCGGGCGACGAACGGGCGGTCGGCACGGCAGAGATGGCGACGGCGGTGATCGAGCGGTTGTGAGTCTATCAAGTGGTCCTCACACAAAGGCCGCAAAGACCCAGATTTTTTTGACAGAATTACAGAATTTAACAGAATTAGGGAAAGGCAGAGTGAAGGAGAGGAGCGCGAAACAAATCTCGCTTCTGCAATTCTGTTAAATTCTGTAATTCTGTCAAAAATCTGCCTGCCTTTCGTTGCGGCTATTATACCGCCGGCGGCTCGATGATTGCCTCGTTCAACGCCCGCGCCAGATCCTCCATCCGGTACGGCTTGGCCACCATCGCCACAAAGCCGCTCCCGCGGAAATCGGCGATCACCGCATCGTTGCTGTAGCCGCTCGACACGATCGCCCGCACCGCCGGGTTGATTTCCTTCAAACGCCGCAGCGTCTCCTTGCCGCCCATGCCGCCGGGGATCGTCAGGTCGAGGATCACCGCCGCAAACGGCCGCCCGGCTTCCATCGCGCCTTGGTACACCGCGACCGCCTCCGAGCCTTCCCGGGTCAATGTCGCATCGTAGCCGATCAATCCCAGGATCGCGCCGCCCAGATCGCGGATGTCGGGATCGTCGTCCATGAACAACACGCGCTGACCCTCCGCGGAGTCTGCCGCCGGCCGTAGGCGGTCGGAAGGCGGGATGATCTGCGACACCGGCAGATGGATGCTGAACGTCGAACCCACGCCGAGTTGCGATTCCACATCGATCACGCCGTCGTGCTTCTTGATGATCGAGTACGCGATGGCCAATCCCAACCCCGACCCCCCGCTGCGCGTCGTAAAGAACGGATCGAAAATTTTCGCCAGATGCTCCGGCGCAATCCCCCCGCCGGCATCCCGCAGGCTGATCTCCACGTGGTCGCTCGACGCCGGCAGGCCGCTGTCGGCATCATGCCGGGCGCGGGCGCGGGCCACGCGCACCCGCAGCGTGCCGCCGCCGGGCATCGCCTGCACCGCATTGACGGCCAGGCTGTGGAGCACCTGCACGATCTGATTTTCATCGGCCTCGACGGTGGGAAGATCGGATTCAAAGGAAAAATCCGCCAGGACGTTGGTATTGAGCACCGCGCCGCGCACCGCTTGCTCGACGAGCGCCGGCAGCGCGAGCGTCTTGCGGATGGGATCGCCGCCGCGGGAAAACGTCAAAAGCTGCCCGGTGAGGTCGCGCGCCCGCCAGCAGGCTTTTTCCGCGCGCTCGAGCGCGTCGGTGGCGCGGACGGGCAGGTCGCCGCCGGAGCGGGCCACCGAGAGGTTGCCGAGCACGCCGGTGAGGAGGTTGTTGAAATCGTGCGCGATGCCCCCGGC
>CAXUAZ010000098.1:0-5622 GCA_964249195.1 uncultured Chthoniobacterales bacterium | reverse complement strand
CGGCGCCCGTCATGCGGCCGTCCCGATCGGTGATCGGCGCGGCGTTGTCGGCGATGACCTTTTCCGGCCGCCCCGGCGCGTGGAGATGCGCGGGATCGTGGGGCGCCGCGCGCAAGCCCGTGGCGAGCACGGCGCGCACGGGGTTGTCGGCCTGCCGCCTGGGTTGCGCGCCGACCTGACGATAAAAATCCTCGATCGGCTGCCCCTCGGCCGCCTCGGCGCTCCAGCCGCTCATCGTCTCGGCGGCAGCGTTGAGGTACGTGACGCAGCCGTGGTCATCGGTGGTGATGACGCCGTCGGAGATGGATGCGAGCGTGACCCCGAGCGTATCCTTCTCGGCCTCGAGCGCCGCCTCGGCCTGCTTGAGGGCGTTGATGTCGGCGTGGAAGCCGAGCGTGCGCAGCAGCCGCCCATCCGGCGCAAAGAAATCGATGCCCGAGGTCTGGACCCAATGGTAGTGCCCCCCCGCGTGCCGCAATCGCACCGCGTAGCTGAACGAGCGCCGGCTTTCGCCAAAATTACGCTGGATATGGTTGGCGATGACGCCGGCGCGATCGTCAGGATGCAGGAGATCGAGCCACACCTGGTGGTTGTCGGCGAGTTCTCCGGGCCGGTAGCCGAGCATCTCCTTCCAGAGCGGCGAATAGTACGATTGGCCGGTGAGCAGGTCGCTGTCGAAGAACCCCAGCGGGCTGCTGGTGATGAGCAGGCTGAAGCGTTCCTCGCTCTGGTGCAGCCGTTCCTCGAGCGCCTTGCGGGCGGTGATGTCGCGGTGAAACCCGAGCACGCGCATGCGTTCGCCGCCGCCATCCAGGAATTCGATGCCCGTGCTTTCGATCCAGCGGTAGCCGCCCCGTTTGTGGCGCAGGCGGAAGATCTGGGTGAAACGATTGGCGCCGTTGCCCATGGGCTGGCGCTCCGCGAGCCAGCCGGAGTGGCGATCCTCCGGATGCAGGAGTTCGGAGAAGGTCTCGGGACGGTCGGCGAGTTCGCTTTCGGCGTAGCCGAGCATCTCCTTGTAACGCGGCGAGAAATAAACCCGCTCGTTGACGTGATCGGCCTCAAAAAACCCGAGCGGGCTGCTGCGCATCAGGTATTCTAGCCGTTCATCGCCGGCCTGGCGCGCGGCGGTTTGGGCGGCGAGTTCGGCCGTAAGCCGCTTGACGGCGGCCTCCGCGGTTTCGTTTCGCGGGGGCAAATCGATACGCTGGGAGCCCCGCGTCGCGGCCTGTTTGCCGTTGGCCGGGGAGGAGTCGGGGGGAATCATAACAGGCGACGGTTCGCCGGGAGAGGTACGCAAGTCGCGCGCCACGGGGGGAGGTTACGCTTTTTGCCCCAGCTTTGTCGAGGGCTCAAGCGCCCGGGCGGGCTGCGCGCGGAGGCTGTCTGCGACCACCCGGCGCACCCGCCAGACATCGCGGAGCATCTTCCAGCCGTCGGTCCAGACGTGAAGGCGGGTAGCGTCCGCGTCGGACCATTCCACGGGCAGATCGATCACCCGCAGCCCCAGGGCGCGCGCGAGAATGAGCGCCTCCACGTCGAAGCTGAACCCGTCGAGCTGTTGCCGGCGGAAGATCTCGCGCGCCGCCTCCCGGCGAAACGCCTTGAACCCGCACTGCGTATCCGCGCTCGCTCCGGGCAGGGCGATCCGGCGAACCAGCGCGCTGAACACCCCGCCCAACACCCGGCGCAAGAGCCCCTGCGGACGCGCAATATGGCTGCGCGGATGGCGTCGGTTGCCGATCAAGACGTCCACCTCGGGGTGGGCCGCGAAGTATTCCAGGAAGCGCCCGATCGATTCCAGCGGCGTGCTCAGGTCGGCATCCATGAAAAATACGATGTCGCCGCGGGCGCGCAGCATCCCGCAACGGACCGCGTGCCCCTTGCCGCGCTGCGGGCCGTTGTCGATGACTTCCATGGCGGCGCAACCGGCGGCGGCGGCGCGCGTTTCCTCGAGGGTGCCATCGGCGCTTTGCTCGATCATCGCGAGGCCTTCCCAACGTGGGGACAGGGCTTGGCAATAGGCGGCCACCTTGCCGATGTTGCCCGGCAGTCGCCCCGCCTCGTTGTAGGCGGGGATGACGATCGAGAAATCGATGGGCGCGGGCATTCGGGTCGGCCACCATCTCCAAGGTTTGGCCCCGGCACAACGCGGTTGCGGGATTTTTTCCGCGCGGCCGGGTGGAAAATGGCTTGTGCTGCCCGGCCGGTGCGTTCTTCATTGGCCGGTTTCCAATGAGGGCCTATCTTCAACGCTGGTTCCGCCGGCATCCGGAAATCCAGGATCTCCTCAAACCCTTGGTGCGCGCCTTGGGCTACAACTGGCCCTTGAACCAGGCGCTCGTCCCCCTATTGGGGCGCCAGCCGATGCGGGCGATCCAGGTCGGGGCCAACGACGGGGTGACGCACGATCCCTACCGGCAATACCTCATCCGTCGAGGCTGGCAGGCGGTGGTCGTGGAGCCCAATCGTTGGATTTTTGAAACCCTGCAACGCAACTACCGCAGCTATCCGCACGTCCAGGCGCTCAATGCCGCCGTCTCGTACTCGGCGCCCGAGATGACTCTCTGGTCGTTCGACGAAGCGTATCTGAGCACTCACCCGCAGGGCGTGATCCTCTCGACCCTGGTCAGTTTCTCCCGCGAGCAAGTCGCCAGCGGCTTCGCGCCGGGCAGCCCGGAATTGGCACACCTCTGCTCGTTTACCATCCCCTGCCTCACGCTGGAGGAAATCGCCCGGCGGCAGGGTTGGGATCGGGTGGACGCAATCTTCGTCGACGTGGAGGGCTACGAAAACGAGGTGCTCCTCCCCGCCGATCTGGCAAAGCTCGCCCCGCAAGTGGTTGTCTTTGAAAACCACATGCTGCCGGACCGCGGCGCCGCCATCTGCGACAAGTTGATCGCCCTGGGCATGGTGTGCGAAGACGTGGGCCAGGATACCGTCTGCCGCCTGCCGCAACCGAAAGGCGCGCCCAGATGAGCGACCGCCCGGTGCGCGTCCTGGAGATTGGCTTCTTTCCCCTCCTGTCCCGCGCGTTCCCCGAGCAGGTGCAATGGATCAACACGTCCTTGCAATGGAAGGATACCCGCTGTTACAAGCGCGACGAGGCCTCGTTTTTCCGCCGCGTGGGCCGGTTGTGCGCCGAGGCGGCGCGGGGGTTCGCCGCCGCCTCGCGCCAGGATTACGACGTGGTGGTGACCCGCTGCCTGGGTTCGGTCAACTCGTTCGGCCGCCCGATCTGGGTTCACCTCGTGCGCACCGCGATCGGATGGGGCCTGGAAGGGTTGGCGCGCTACGCGGCGCGGGGGACCCGGGTCCGGCTGGCGGTCATCGATCTGGCGGATGAAGGCACGATCCACCCGCGCGACCGCCGCCTTTTCTGGCGCAGCAATCTTTATTTCAAACGGGAACTCGCGGATAATCTCTGGCACACGCTGGAGACGGTGCTCCCGCGCGGCGCGGTGGCGGGCGTCTGCGTCGTGCCGCCCTTGGGCTCGAGTCTCACGGAGCGGCTGCGGCCCATTTCGTTGGGCATCGATGAATCGGCCGCGCGAGCGCCGATCCCGGCGGCCCGCAAGTCGCACGATGTATTCTATAGCGGCTTAAGCAGCCTTGTGCCGAGCCGGGTCGCACTGCCGGCGATTTTGGACGATCTCAAGGCCCGGGGCTGGCGGGTTGCGATGCCGCGGGAGCGGCTGGATTTTGAGCAATATCGCGAGATGATGGCAGGGTCCCGCCTTTGCCTCTCCCCGGGCGGCGTGGGCTGGGATTGCTTCCGGCATTATGAAGCGGTCGCGTTCGGCAGCGTGCCGGTTTTTGACTTTCGGTCGATCCGCCAGAGGGCTCCGTTCCGGCACGGCGTCGATTGTTTCTACGTGGATTCGCAGGATGACGTCGCCAGCCGGATCGATGAATTCCTGAAGACGCCCGACGCAACGCTGGACGCCATGGCGGCCGCGGCGCAACGGCGGCTAAACGAACATTTCACCTTCCACGCGCTGGCGCGATACGTCATGGCAGAACTCGCAGCGGTCAACGCGGCGGCGTCTTCATGGACCGACCGATGACGCCCGCTTCGACGACCGATCTCGCCGCCGAAGCGCGCGAACGCTTCGCCGGCTCGGCCTGGGTGCGCCTGGGCATCGTGCTGCTGGCGGCGGCCTTCCGCCTGTGGGCGCTGGACGTGCGACCCCCGCACTTTGACGAAGGCGTCAACGGCATGTTCACCGACCAGATGCAGCACACCGGCTTCTACCGGTACGACCCGACGAACTACCACGGGCCGCTGCATTTCTACATCCTGTTCCTGTTCAAAACCCTGCTCGGGCGCAACCTCTGGGCGCTCCGGCTGCCCGAGGCGCTCGCCGGCATCCTGACGGTGGATTGGCTCTTCCGCTTCCGCCGGTTCTTCGGCGCGGCGGTGTGCGCCTGGGCGGCGCTCGCGATGGCCGTGTCGCCAGCGTTCACGTTCTTTCATCGGTATGCCATCCACGAGACGTGGCTCGTGTTTTTCATGGTGTTGGGCTTCTGGGGGATCTTCTCGCTGTGGCGCGACGGCACGCGCGCGGCGCTTTGGGCCGCCGGGATGGGACTTACGGGGATGATCCTCACCAAGGAGACGTACATCGTCCATCTGGCGGCGCTCATCGTCGCGGCCAATGGGCTCCTGATCCTCGAGCGGGTCTTGCCGATGTGGGCGCCGCGCCTGCCGACTTCGCCGCTGCGCCGGCCCACGTTGCAGCATTGGAAGGCGCGCGATCTTTGGGCGGTGGGCGGCGCCGCGGTTTTTGCGATTGTCTTCTTCTACAGCGGGGCGGGGTTTAATTTCTCTGGCCTCGAGGGCATGGTGACCACCTTCCTCCCTTGGGCGCACAAGGGGCAGGTCGGGGAGGGGCACGACAAGCCGTTCCAATACTGGTTCCTCATCCTCCTGCGCAACGAGCCGTGGGTCATGGCGGGGTTGCTCGTCAGCCTGCGCTACATCGTCTGGCCGAGCGCGTCCGGCTGGCCGATGCGGCTGCTCGCGCTGTATGGCCTGGGCGTTTTCCTTGTCTACAGTCTGATTCCTTATAAAACGCCGTGGTGCGTGATCTCGATCGCATGGCCGTTCCTGTTCGTGGGGGGCGCGGCGATCGTCGAAATCGCGGGGATGTTCCGCGGCGCGGGCGGAACGGCGATCGGCGCCTTCGCAGGACTAGCGCTGCTCGCGCGCGGCGGCTGGCTCGCGTGGGACCTCAACTTCAACCGCTACGCCGACGAAAAGGAAAACTACGTGTACGTCCACACGTACGAATCCGTCAACGAGATCACCGGGCCGCTTTATCAACTCGCCGCCGAGAATCCAGAAAACTACGGCATCGTCGGCACGATCATTTGCGACAGCGTCCACCCGTTGCCCTGGCTGCTGGGGGACTTCTCGCGGGTCGGTTATTACACGCGCTCTTCCAAGCGCCCGCCAAATTTCGACGCCGCCTTTCTTATCGTGGCCCAAAACCGGGTCAAGGAGACGGAGGCGAAGCTCGAGAGCGCCTACTATAAACAGCAGGTCAAACTGCGGCCCAGCCTGCAGCCGCTTTATCTCTACCTGCGGCAGGCGGAGTTCGAGCATCTGATGCCGGAACG
>CAXUAZ010000097.1:0-14489 GCA_964249195.1 uncultured Chthoniobacterales bacterium | reverse complement strand
GCCCGACCCACCGATGGCTCGGGCCGTGCCGAAGGATCCGACGCCGACGCCCAAGCCTTACCCCACTCCGGGCGCCGATGCGCCGTCCGATCCGCTCGATGGCGGCACGGAGATCCGGATCGCGCCCGGCGCCACTGGCGCGGCCGATGTCTCGCCGGATGACGCCCAGTACAATCTCGCCACGCAATACTACATCCGCAAAGCCTACGCGCAGGCCGCTCCCGAGTATGAGCGGTACCTGGGCCAATATCCGAGCGGCGCCAAGCGGCAGGCCGCTTTGTGGTGGCTGGGCGAGTGTTACCGCCTCCTGGGCCGCGCCGCCGCGTCGCGCTCGAGCTACCAGAACCTGATCGTCGCCTATACCGAAGGCGAGTTCGTCGGGCCGGCCTATTACCGGCTCGCGACGATGGATTTCGCGGAGAAGGATTACCGCACGGCGGTCACCCGTTTCCAGCGCTCCGCCAGCCTCGCGAAGGGCGATGACGTGCGGCTCTCGTCGCGTTACTTCGAGGCGCTCTGCCTGGAAAATCTGCAACGCCGCGACGAGACGCGCGAGGTCTACGAAGACATCCTGAACGTCACCGCCAACAACCCCTACCGCGACGAGGCTTACATCGCGCTCGCCCGCCTGGCCACCGAGCAACGGCATCCCAACGACGCCTTCAAGCAATACGAGGCGCTTTCCCGCGAGGCGTCCAAGCCCGCCCTGCAGGCGGAGTCCGCGCTGAAGGCGGGCCTTCTCGCGCGGGAGTTGGAGCAGAACGATACAGCCGACGCGCTGCTCACCCGCGCCGCCGAGATGCCGGCGGCAACCGCCTCCATCCACACGGACGCGCTTCTCGCCCGCTTGCATCTGTACTACGACACGAACAAGTATCAGCTCGCGTTGTCGCTCTACAACGCCAGCGCGTCCGCCCTGCCGGCCGCCGCTCAGGCCGAGTCCACGCTCATCGCCGCCAGCTCCCAGCGCCAGCTCGGCAAACATGCCGAGGCTCAACTCCTTTACGCGCGCATCGTCAGCGAGTTTCCCGACTCGCCGCAGGCGCCCGAGGCGCGCTATCAGCGGATCATCAGCCTCTACGCTTCCAACGCGCCGGAGTTCGTGCGCGAGGCCGACGATTACCTGACGACCAACCCGGCTCCGGACAAGGCCGATCAGGTGCGCCTGATGAAGGCCGACATGCTTTTCAAGAAGAGCGATTACGGCAACGCGGCGCTCGCTTACGCGACGCTCGAGGGCGCGTCCAACCTGCCGGCGAAGTACAAGGCCGAGGCCGCGTACCGGCTGGGCTATTGCTATGCGCAATCGCGCCAACCGGAGAAGACCGTCGCGTCATTCTCCAAGTTCCTGCGCGGCTTCCCCGATCATCCATTCGTGGCGAAGGCGCTGGTGCAGCGGGCCGTCGCATTCCAGCAGCTCAAAAATTACGCGAGCGCCCTCGCCGATTATAACTCCGTCATCGAAGACCATCGCGCCGCCAAGGAACGCGAGATTGCGCTCCAGCAAAAGGCCCTCATTCTCGGGCAACAGGACGACCCGCGCGGCATGGCCGACACCTTCCGCACGCTGCTCAAGGACTACCCGAAAACGGACGCCGCTGGGCAGGCGAATTTTTACATTGGCCGCGCGGCCTTCGACGGCAAGGATTACGCCGCGGCGATCCCCGCGTTCGAGTCGGCGCGCCGCTCCGACCCTAAAGAGTATGGCAACCGCGCCTCGTTGCTGATCGTGCTCTGCGATTACCAGCTCAAGGACAAAGCAAAGCTCGCCGCCGAGACCGACGAGTACACGAGAGCCGGCGCGCAACCGGCCATCCCCGCGGAAGTATTATTCTGGCTCGGCTCGCAAGAGTACGACGACAAGGATTACGCGGCTGCCGAGAAGCACCTCGCGATCGCGGCGGATTCCAAGACGAACAAGACTTCCGACACGTGGCTCACCCTCGCGCGCGCCCGATTGAACCTGCAAAAGTGGGATGGCGCGCTCGACAGCATCCGCAAGTATCTGGAAGGCGCGGGCAGCGAACCGGCTCAACGCGCGGTGGGCCTCCTCGTGCAAGCCGAAGCCCAACTCGGCGCCGCGAAGTACGACGACGCGCAAAAGAGCGTGGACCAGACAATGCAGTTGCAACCGGAAGGCGCGCTCAACGGCAAGGCGCGGCTGCTGGGCGGGCGGGTGCAATTTGCGCGCGGCGATTTCGAGGCGGCGGCTAAATCGTTCATGAGCGTTGCCGTGTTGTACGACGACCCGGACATCACGCCGGAGGCGCTGCGGCAGGCGGCCGCGTCGTTCGAAAAAGCAGGCAAGCGCGCCGAAGCGGTGAAGGCGTCGGAGGAACTCAAGAGCCGATTCCCGAAATTCAGCTCCGCCTCTCAATAGACCCGTCGCATGTGCGCCTCATGGCAATGCGTGGGTCATCCGCCGAAAGCAACAGCGGGTGCTGCCCCGCGTAAATGCGCTGATAAACGTACTGCGCCTGGCTCCCATCCCGGTAGCTCGCCCCGCTCAAGGTCAGCCACCCGCTCGCCAGCGACGGATCGGCAAACGTCGTGTAGTTGTACTGCACCTGAGGGACAACAGGGGGTTTCCTTTGCGCCAACGGCATGCTAAAACGAAATCGTGACACCGTTCGACGCCGATCTGCTTCAAACCGCCACCCGACGGCTGGTAGCGGAATTTCAGCCGGAACAAATCTGGCTGTTCGGCTCACACGCCTGGGGCGCGCCTGGTCGGGATAGCGACATTGATTTGATGGTCATCGTGCCGCAGAGCGACGAGCGCCCCATCCGACGCGCCCAACGCGCGCAGCGCTGCCTTGGGCGGCTCCTCATTTCCGCCGACGTCCTTGTGCGCACGCGACAGGAGGTCAACCGCGTCGGCGAAGTGCTGGGAAGTCTGACCCACGAGGTGTTGCAAAAGGGCCGCAAAGTCTATGGATGATACTCGTAAGGCCCTGGTGCGTTCATGGCTCACGAAAGCGGCCAGCGATCTGCGCGGCGCCCGCATTCTGGGCGCGGCTGATGAGCCGCCCCTCGATACCGCCATCTATCATTGCCAGCAAACGGCGGAAAAGGCGGTGAAAGCGTTCCTAGTGTCCAAGGAGCTATTCCCCGAGAAGACCCACGACATTCGCAAGTTGACCCTCGCGGCCGCTGGCCACGAACCGCGCTTCAACGAATTACTGGACGTGGCGGCTTCCCTCACGCCGTACGCGTGGGAATTTCGCTACCCGGATGATTTGGGCGAAACGTACCCCACGCGCGAAGAATTTGATGAAGCCCTGCAACATGCCCAGGCGATCTACGATTTCGTGCTAAACCTGCTCCCGACCGTAACTGGCAGGGTGTAGTAAAGCGGAAAGCTGACGATCATTGGCCTTTGCACCTCTCAATCCATCGTTTCCCGCCTACTCTACACCCAAACTCTTCCCAGTCCATTGTTGCAAGGTTGTACCCTTCGGCGAGAGTGTTTGTAACGTCATGAACAGTAATAAAGCGGTGGTCATGACGGTTGATGGTATAAATTAGCGCAACAGCGACTCGCGATCCACCTTGGTTCCGCCGCGCATCGCGCTCGGAGATCGCGATCCACCTTGGCTACAACCGCATCGACGGATTCACCAGGTCCAGCATCCGGCTCCACGCCCATCGGCCGAGCGTTGTCCGCCCGACGTCGATCCGCGCCATCCCGTTCAGACCGGCGCGCAGCGTGTCGCCCGTCGGATCGTGCACCAGGGTCTCGGCTTCGTAATAGTTCACCGTCGGCTCCAACACGCCTTCCCGATTCACCTGCGCAGGCACGTCGCCGCCCGTGATGTTCGCCGACGCCATGCTGCTTAACTTCGCCAAATTGGAAATCGGCGCCGTCGTGATCTGCCCCTCGTACGTCTGGCTCGAGAGCGTCCGCAGCCGCACGCGCACCGGTTGTCCCTTGGCCACGCGCTGCGCCTGGGCTTCGTCCAGGGAGATGATCACCCGGTAATCGTTCGGGCTGCCGACCTCGCAAAACGCTCGCCCCCGCGGAAAATACTGGCCGATCAGGTTCGCCAGATTGTCCTGCCGGATGACCCCGTCGCGTGGCGCCCGGAGCGTGCACTCGTTCAACTGCCACCGGCGCAAATCGAGCTGGAGCCGCGTCTCGTCGCCCAAATGCGCGTAGGCCGACGCCATCTGCCGCACGCCTTCCGTCGGGTCGCTCAACGCCGCCCGCCGCTGCACGTCGTACGACTCCGCTTCGTGCTCCAACTCGGACGTGTCGGTCGCCAGATCCAGATTCTCCAACTGCGCGAGCGCCTGCCCGGCATGGACCGTCTCCCCGTCATGCACGTAAATCTGCCGCAGGAAACCCGGCGTGCGCGCGGCCACCGGCTCAATCGACGCATGCTCGAGCACGGCGCCGCGTTTCACCGAGTCGCGGCACGGCACGACCCAGCTCAGGGCTGCCAACCCCGCTGCGACCGCGCCCATTTGCAACAGGCGGCGCCCGGCGGCGACGCGCGTGACGGGGTTTTTATACGTGTTATGCATAAGACGAATAAACGGAAGCGCGAGCGCGACGAACAAATAGAGCCATACATAACTGTGGCTCAGGAAATCCAGCCCGTATGGCGCCAGCATGTCGAACATGTGGGTCGAAATGCGATACAGCACCAGCCACCCGTAAAAATAGCTCGCCACCGCGTACAAGCCGAAGAGCGGGCTCAACTCATAAGAAAAGAACTGCGCCGGACCGCCGCCGCGCAAACCAAGCAAATAGCGTTGCGCCCAATGCGTCGCCGCCGCACCGCTCTTCTGCTTGAGGTTCGGCACTTCCAGCGCGTCTGACATCATATAGTAACCGTCAAACTTCATCAGCGGATTGGCGTTGAAGAGCACCGTCGACACCGAACAGGTGAAGATAATGTTAAAACAAATCTGATGCAGCAAACCCGGCGCGGTATACATCCAGACCCACGCCGCGACGATGGCCAGCGTCATCTCCACGAAGATGCCCGCCGCCGTCACGAGGATGCGCCGTTTCTTATCCGGCAACAGCCACGAATCGCTCACGTTACAATAGAGATACGGCGTGAACAGGATGAACAACGCGCCCATCTCGTGCACCTCGCCGCCGAAGTGTTTGCACGTCAACCCGTGCCCGAATTCGTGGATCGTCTTGACGAAGACGAACACGACCCAGGTCAGGGCCAGGTTTTGCAGCGTGAAGAAGTTTGCCCCGTGGATCGCGATTTCCTCGCGCCGGCCCCACAGCATGATGATCGTGATCGCCGCCGCAATCGTGAAGGTGACCACGTACGCGCGGGTGTACACCCAGCGAATATACGGCTCCATCCGGCCCAGGAGGCGGTCGGGATCGACCAGCGATTTCTTGATGTACAGGATGCTCCCGATGATCGCCTCGAAACGCCACTTGCTCTTGCGTTCCTGGATGGAATTGATGCGCCGGAGGGCCTGCTGGCCGTTGGACTGGATCACGCCCATGCCCGAGAGCTGGTTGGCCAGTTGCGCCAGCTCGTACATCGCCGCGTCGGCCGTCATCGCGCGCCAGTAACGGCTCTCGCGCTGGAGCTCGGCGGCCATCGTCGCGAAGTCGGTTTTGCCGTCGAAGCGCCGGGCGGCATCGTAGTGCGCCTTCGACAAACGGAAGTACGTCAGGCTGATCGGATTCTTGAGAATGACGTACGCCCGCCCGAGATAAACCTGCTGGCTCGTGACGAGATCCCCCCTCAACGGCAGCACGACGATCTTGCCGTAATCCGGCTCGGCTGGGGTGGTCTCGGCGGCCATGACTGGCGAGAGATGTTAACCGTGCGGCTTTAACGCCGCGTTGGCCTCGGGCGCAGGAACGTCCATGAGCCCGATCGCGCTCATGCCCGAGCGCAGCGAGCGATCGTCATTGGCCAGCAGGATCTTGATCCGGAACTCGCCACTGGCCGGGTCGATCACCGGCGCCACGAAATCCACCTTTCCCGTGTAGGTCCGCCCCGGAAGGTCGGGCACGTGGATCTCCACGTTCTCGCCGGAGTGTACATCCTTTAGGCGGTTGGCGGGCAGATACGTTTCCAGATAAACCTTGGAAAGATTCACCACGTTTACCACGGGCATGTATTGGTCGACCGCTTCGCCCGGCTGCCGGATGCGGCGAACCACGACGCCTTCAAACGGGGCGCGCACCGTCTTCTTGTCGAGCATCGCTTCCGACTCGCGCACCTGGGCTTCGGCGGTTTTGAAATTGGCGATGATCGTGCGTTCTTCGTCCTCGCTGCTGCCGCCTTTGCCGCGCAGCTTCTTGTTGGACTCGACTTCCCACGAGCGCTTGTCGAGCACCGCTTTTTGCGTATCCACGGACGCCCGTTCGGCGTCGTCGTCGAGCGAGAAAATGACGTCACCCTTATGGAAATCGGCGCCTTCTTCTTTCAATGTCTTGATGACGCCCGTGCCGCGGCTGCTCAACATCGCCTGCTCGAGCGGGATAATTAGACCCTTGAGTTCGAGCGACGTGGTCGCTTTATCCGCCCCGGCGCCGGACGCCGGATGGATCGCGAAAAACGCGACGCATGCCGTCAGGAACAAGTATTTCACAGGCTCCATTCCACCCTCCAGTAATCGAGGAATTTGCGCATCATCACCGACGCCAGCGGCCGGCGGCCGACATCGATCTTGGCCTTGCCGGTGTAGCCGGGTTTTAGTTTGTCGACGAACGCGCTGTCCACCGGGAAGGGGGCCGTCACCTGAAAGAACGCGCCGCCCGCTTTCATGCGCGCCGTCTGGCTGATCGCATCGGTCCCATGCACGCTGGTGTGGAGCCGCAGGCCGGTTTGCGCGTGCAGGATGAAATCAATCGGCAGCTCCTGGCCCGCCCGCAACGCCGCCAGAAGCGCCCCGAGATCCTGCTGGCGCAGGTCGATCTCGACATCGTACACGTCCTGCCCGGCGATCTCGCAAAAGGATCGGCCCAGCTCGATCGTCTCCCCCACCCGGTTCTCCAGGTTCTTGGTGATGACGACCCCGGCGATGGGCGCATGGAGTTCCGTGCGCGACTGCAGGAAACGCAGGCGCTCGAGCTTGGCCTGCGCACTCTCGAGATTGATCATCGCCAGCTTGCGTTGCGCCTCGTCGTTGACGGCCTGGAAACGGTTCGCCTCCGACTGCCACTTGGCGAGGTCCTGCACGCCCACGGACAATTGGGTGCGAAGGTCTTCGTCTTCGAGCTTGGCGAGCAATTGGCCTTGTTCGACGTGCTGCCCTTCGCGCACGAGCACGCGCTCCACCTTGCCGGGAGTCTCCGCCGCGACCACGACCTGCCGATGCGGCTGGATCGTGCAATCGCCCTCGACGCGGAGCGGCCAAGGAATCAGCAGCCAAAGCGCAAGCAACGCGAGCGGCCCGGCGATCCAGGCGGCGAGGCGAATCCGCCGGCGCCGGCGCCACATGCCCCGCGCGTGGGTCACCGGCATCAACACCCGGCGCAAGGGCGCCTCGCGATAACTGCTCGCCGCGACGAGCGCCTTGCCGACATGCAGCGCGGCCCACGCGAGCTGGCGCAGGTTGACATCGGTAAACGGCGCATTCGCCGCGTGCCGTTCCACCATGATGAGTCCCGTCCTTCCCTCGTGCGCATGCGGTTGGAAAAACGCGTACGCGACCTGGCGCGCCTCCAGCGGCTCGAGCGCCTCCTTCCACTCCGCGGCGTGGCCGGGGTGATCGGTCGAGATAAGGCCCGGCGCCTCGCCCGCGGGCAGCCGCGCCGCGAGAGCGCAAAGGCGCACGACGAGCTCGCTGCGCTGGTCGATCGTCTCCTGATTAGAGACGTACTCCAGCCGCCAGCGCGTGCCCACCTGGCGGAAGATGCTGCAACGATTTGCCGCGAGCAGATCCGTGCAATGATTGACGGCCGCCCGCCCGATCTTCGCCGGGTCGAGCTCGCCCACGAACTCCGCCTGCAAGCGCAGCATCTGCTCGTAATCCTGATTGCGCGCAATGGCGATCTCGCCTTGGCGCGACTTGAGGAACGTCGAGGCGTGGGCGCAAATGGAATTGAGGAACGTGACCAGCGTCGGATACGTCTTCGGGTCGCCCGCCGCGCGCAACCAGACGTGGAGGATCGCGCCGACTCCGTCGCCTTCGCCGGTGAGGATCGGCACGTAGAACATCGGGTAGGCCGTCGTGTTCATGATCTCCTCGTCGGCGGTCTGGCCGGCGGCGTTGGGAGCGATGTCGGGCGCGACGGGGCCGACGATGAACGGCCGGCGATTTTTGAAAACTTCGCCCAGCACGCGATGGATGTCGCGGCGCTGGCGTTCGTTGTCGTGATAAGCGCTGGTGGCGAGGGCCTGTTCGGCGACCATCTGGAACTCGCGTCCATCGCCGCCGGGCGCCCACACGGCTCCGCCCTGGGCGTTGAGCGAAGCGACCGTGCGCGCGAGGAAGTCGCGGAAAAACTGCACACCATTGCGGCTGGTGCGCGCCAACTCGGCGATCTCGGCGACGTTCTGCCGGATCTGCGCCCGGGTTTGTTCGAGCAGTTGTTCTTGTTCCAGCGGAGACACGGTGGAGGTATTAGACGCCGCAAACGGGCGCGGAGTTCAATACTTTACCACGGAAAGGAGAAGGAGGAAGGCAGAAGGATGAAGGCAGAAGGAAATCCCGGGTATCGCCTTCATCCTTCATCCTTCATCCTTCATCCTTCTGCCTTCTACCTTCCGCCTTCGGCTTGCGGCGCTTTGAGGCGTTTGCGGAAATCGATCTCCACTTCGCCGAAGTTTGCCTCGTGGCGGCGGATCACGTCGTTGAGCAGGAACAGGAGCCGCTTCGCCGCCACCGGGGTGAAGATGATCCTGTTCTTGATCTCGATGTCCTCTTCCAGAACCTTCACGCCGAAACCGTTGGAGTTGAAGCCGAAATCGAGCACCACCTCGTCCGGGGTGAGCGTGCCGCGGCAGAAGTTCGCGTAGGTGACCTGGGCGGCCGCCGTCGTGATGAGTTGCTGTTGCGGCGCGCCGTTGGCTTCCGCCGGCTTGAGGGGTTCAGACGAAGTTGACATTGGGGACGCGACCATAGCGATTCGCCGCCGGGTGTCAAAAAAGTAATCTGGCGCGGAGGACGCGGCGCTCGCATAGTCGGCAAGCTTTTGCGCCGATGGCCGCTTTCCTCTTCCGCCGCCTCGCCTCGCTCGCCTTCGTGCTGCTGTGCGTGGTGACGATCACGTTTTTTCTGATCCGCCTCGCGCCGGGCGGCCCCTTCGACAGCGAACGCAAGCTGCCGCCGAGCATCGAGAAAGCGCTCCTGCAAAAGTACAAACTCGACGGCCCCGTCTGGCGCCAATACGTCTCCTACCTCGGCGACCTCGCCCACGGCGACCTGCGGCTCTCGACCAAATATCTGAACCGCTCCGTCAACGAGATCATCGCCCAAACGCTGCCCGTCTCGCTCGCCCTCGGGAGCCTCGCGTTCCTCATCGCGACCGTTGCCGGCGTGTGGCTCGGAACGTTTGCTGCCGTCCGGCATGCGACCGCCTTCGACGCCGGCGCGATGCTGGCGGCGCTGGTGGCGATCTCCGTGCCGACGTTCGTCACCGGGCCGCTGTGCATCCTCGTCTTTGCGCTTAAACTCGGCGCGCTGCCGGTGGGCGGTTGGGGAACGGCCACGCAGATCGTCATGCCCGCAGGCGTGCTGGCCGCGCCTTACGTCGCGTACATCGCGCGGTTGATGCGCTCCAGCATGCTCGAGACGCTCGGGGCGGATTTCGTGCGGACCGCCCGCGCGAAGGGACTGCCGGAACGTGCGGTCGTCTACAAGCACGCGCTCAAGGTGGCGATCCTGCCCGTGGTGAGTTTCCTGGGACCGCTCGCGGCCAATCTGTTGACGGGCTCGGTGGTCGTCGAGCGCATTTTCAACATCCCGGGCATGGGCGAGTTCTTCGTCAATTCCATCCTCAACCGCGACGGCTTTCTGCTCGGCGGCGTCGTGATCGTCTATTGCACGCTGCTGGTCGGGATGAACGCGCTCGTAGATGTCGCGTACACACTTCTGGATCGGCGGATCCAGCTCGTATGAACGCCGCGCCCTCGGCCGCGCAACGCTTCGGCCGCAATCCGGCGGTGAGGGCGGCTCTCATCGTGCTGGCGTTTGTGGTGCTGGTCGCGCTGCTCGGGCCAGCGTTGCTCTCCCGGGACGCGCCAAATCCCAGCGCTGTGCAACTCGCCGCTCCCTCGTCATCGCATTGGCTTGGGACCGATCTGAACGGGCGCGACCTCTTTTACCGGCTCTGCATCGGCGCGCGCATCTCGCTGCTCGTGGGGCTGGCGGGCGCCCTGGTCGCATTGCTGATGGGCACAACGTACGGGCTCGTGTCCGGCTACATGGGCGGCCGCGTCGATGCCGTGATGATGCGGGCAGTCGACGTGATCTACGCGATCCCGCGGCTGATTTTCATCATTATCCTGATCAGCCTGGTGGAGACGCCGTTTCGTCGTTGGCTGACGGCGCATTTTGGCAACACGCCCTTCCCGGCCTACGCCAAAACGTTCATCCTGATCCTGTCGCTCGGGCTCATCGAATGGCTGACGATGGCGCGGATCGTCCGCGGCCAGACGCTGGCGCTCAAGAATCTCCAGTTCGTCACGGCAACGCGCAGCCTGGGGCAGACGCACGTCAAAATTATCCTGCGCCACGTGCTGCCGAATCTCACCGGCATCATCGCCGTTTATCTGACTTTGACGATCCCGGCGGTCATTCTCGACGAGAGCTTCCTGAGTTACCTCGGGCTGGGCGTGGACGCGAGTCAGGCGAGTTGGGGCACGCTGCTCAACGACGGCGCCTCGCAAGCGGTCAACCCAATTAAGAGCGCCTGGTGGACCTTACTTTTCCCCGCCGCCGCGATGTCGGCAACGCTCCTGTCGTTCAACTTCCTCGGCGACGGCCTGCGCGACGCGCTGGATCCGAAAGGGGGTTAGGTCGACGACATGCGACGCAGTCTTGCCAACGCCAACAACTTCTCTTTTTCTCCTCTAAAGACCGTTTCATCGAGACGATCCTCAATGACGTTCGCATCGGCCATGCGGTATCGCAGGAGCGTCTCAACGTAAGTTAGATCTTTTTCGCGTCCTGCCGCGAGTTTACTTACCGCAAGGTCGTGGACCTCGAGGCACCAGCCAGTCGCTCCGCTCGTATTCTCATTGCGCAGCGGCGTGAGCCGTTCCTGCCAATTCAAAGGGAGCGTGGCAGTGCTCTCATCCACGCCGTGTGCATAGTAGCCAAAAGTTGCGTGGAAAATAGAACGCTCTCCAATTGCGCCATCGATCAAGATCGAATCCGCCGGACGACTTCTCGGGTAAACGTCTGCTTCCATGGACTTGAGCAGCTCCGAAGGCGCCTCGGGAAAGCTGCCGAGGATAGCCTGACTGCCAATGACAACGATATCAGTGACGTCAGCGTTTGCTGCCGCTGCCCGGATAATGTGCTCAAGTTGTGTTCGATTCACGGGCTTGGAAATCGCGGATGATCCTGGTCCGTTCCTGGTTCGTCAACATTCCGCAGAATGGACTCGATTGGCGGAGACGCGTCGCGCGTTCGCCCGTCCCTTCGAGGATGTCGAAAACATCTTGCAGAGGACCGTCGAGCAGACTCACCCATTCGCACAACGCCGGTTTTGCGGAAGGCGAAACTGTGGGCATCCATCGTACAAGGTTCGCCCGAGCCTGATCCAACACGTCCGAGTTTTCGCGCAGTTTGGCGGCAACCAGCCGGTCGAAGGCGAGGCTTCTTTCGTCGATCAAGCGATGATCTTTCATGGTTACGGTTTGACCGCGCCCGGCGCCACGCGCCAGATGGTGTTGTTGCCGTCTTCCGCAATGAGTAGGGCGCCGTCGTGGGCCACCGTGACGCCTACCGGGCGGCCCCAGACGTTTTGCTCATTCACGACAAATCCCGTCACGAAATCCTCGTACTCGCCGGTCGCGACGCCGTCCTTCACCCGCACCCGGACAATCTTGTATCCCGTGCGCGAATTTCGATTCCACGAGCCGTGCAACGCGGCAAAAATGTCGCCCTGGTACTCCGCCGGGAATGCCGCCGGCGCGCCGGGCTTCGCGTTGTAAAACGTCATTTCCAGCGACGCCGAGTGCGCTTGCACCCACACATCCGGGATGATCGCCTGCCCCGCCAGATCCGGACGTTCGCCGGCCTTCCGCGGGTCCTCGTGGTTGCCCAGGTAATACCAGGGCCAACCGTAGTATCCCCCTTCCTTGACGTGCGTGATGTAATCCGGCACCAAATCGTCGCCGAGGCCGTCCCGTTCGTTCGTCGACGTCCAGAGCTCGCCCGTCAGCGGGTCGACTGCGATTCCGACGCCGTTGCGAATGCCGGTGGCGAACGCATGCAATGGCGCGTGCCCTTCCGGGTCGGTGACGAGAATATCCGCGCGGTTCGTCTCGGAATCCCACGTGGCGCCGCGACCGTGTTCCGCTTCCCATTTCTGGGCGTCCTCGACGCTCTTTTTGCTCATGCCGTCGGCCACGTTCGACCCGGAGCCAACCGAGATGAACATCCGCTTGCCGTCGCGCGAGAACGCCACGTCGCGCGTCGAATGCCCGCCCCGGCTGCTCTGCGCCAGTTGCGGCACGACGATCTCGGGCTCGCCCGCCTCCTTCAAATCCCCGTTGCGATAAGCAAATCGGACGACCGAATTGTTGTTCGCGACGTACACCCACCGCGGATCGTCCCCCGCCGGATAAAACGCGATGCCGAACGGGCGATCGAGCCCCTCGGCAAACGTCTCGTTGTCCGAAGGCTCCTCCTCACCATCGGCGGCCCGGAGCACCCGGATGCGGTTGGCGCTGGTCTCCGCGACGAAGATGTCCCCGTTAGGCGCCGTACGCAGGATGCGCGGCCCATGCAGCCCGCTGGCAAACAATCGGACCGTGAACCCCGGCGGGCACGCGACCGCGGCGTCGGGCGGCATTTTGACCATCCGGGGGCCATTTCCCGCGGAGGTCGTGCTGAACGGCCGGGGCAGGTCCGCCGCCATGAGATGATGCCGGGCGCCGGGCGCGTTGTGATGCCAATCGTTGGCATCGCCCGCGACCGGCGCTGGCGTGGGCGCCGGCAGATTGGCAGGCGCGGCTTTGAGCGTCTGCAAGTAAGCGATGACGTTCGCCCGATCCTCGGCTTTTTCGACCGCAACCGGCATGTTGGTGCCGGGCACGGCGGCCGACGGGTTGGTCAGGAAGCGGTCGAGACTGCCCGCATCCCACGTCAGGCCAGAGTGCCGCAAGGCATTGGTGTACGAATATTGCTCGCCCGCGCCTGCCGAACGTCCGAAGACCCCAACCATTGTTGGACCTTGCCGCGTGATCGCCGCGCCGCCGGGTCCCGAGACGTCGGCGTGGCAGATGGCGCAATTTTGGGTAAAATAATCCTTTCCCTTCGCGGGGTCGCCGGTGGACGCAGCCTGGGCAGTTGTGGCGAACAAACCAGCCAAGATCAAAATGCTCGGGACAAGCTGGCGGAACCGGGGGGTCATGCGGAAACCTTACGAGTTGGACCGCGACTCGCAAACGCGTATCGGCCGCGATCACCCCGGCTTGCTTCCGCCCCGCCCCCGCGCGATCATCCTCCCCTTCTTGATGGACCTCCTCGACGAACTTCATTCCCGCGTGCTCTGCGGCGACGGCGCCATGGGCACCGCGCTCATGGAGGCCGCTGACGCATCCTTCGAACGCTGCCTAGAGGAATTTTGCCTCAGCGCCCCGGACGTTGTCGGGCGCATCCACGCGCAATACATCGACGCCGGCGCGCGGGTCATCGAGACCAACAGCTTCGGTGCGAACGCCGCCCGCCTCCAACGCCACGGCCTCGAGGGCCGCGTCGGCGAGATCAACCGCGTCGCCGCCAGCCTCGCCCTCCAGGCCGCGAAGGGGAAGCAAGTCTACGTCGCCGGCAGCGTCGGACCGCTCGGGTTAACCGCCGACGAGATCCGCGAACAGGGCGTCGACCGCCGCGCGGTCATGACCGAACAGATCGGCGCGCTCATCGAAGGCGGGGTCGACCTCCTCTTTTTCGAGACGTTCCCTGACCTGGAGGAATTATTCCTGGCCCTGGAGATCAAACAATCGCTGGGCGCCCTGCCGGCGATCTGTTCGCTGGCTTGCTCGGAAGAGGGCCGGCTGCCCAGCGGCGTGCCGTTGCCGGAGGCGCTCTCGGCGTTGCGCACCCGCGGCGCCGAGATCGTAGGGGTCAATTGCCTCAACGGACCGCACGCGATGATCCGCCTCCTAGAGCATCTGCCCGTGGCGGAAGGCGAATTGCTCTCGGCGTACCCGAATGCGGGCTACCCGCGCTTCCACGAAGGGCGTTTCCTTTACTACAGCGCGCCCGAGTATTTTGCCAAAGCGGCGCGCGAGATGGTGGCCCAAGGCGTGCGGCTGGTGGGCGGTTGCTGCGGCATCGGCCCGGCGCAGGTCGCGGCGATGGCGGCGGCGGTGCGCGAC
>CAXUAZ010000096.1:0-14640 GCA_964249195.1 uncultured Chthoniobacterales bacterium | reverse complement strand
CGAGCGAGGCGATGGCGGCCGGCATCCCGCCGGCGGCGAGGGAGTCGATATGCTCGGGCGGGCCTCCGAAGGCCGAGCGGTTGAGCAGATGGGCGGCCTTCGCGCGGTCCCATTGGCCGGCAGGGAGAGGGGTCAGCATCGTGCAACTAGGAACCGCGTCGCGCCCGGGAAGTTGCGCAGAGAAAAAGCCGGAGGGAGTTCAACCCGCCTCAGCAAATTGCGCGCCTGATCGAGGGTCTCGCAGGCGAAAACGCGCGCGCTGCCGTCTTTAATGAAAGATCGTCAGCAATCGAGATCGACCGGCCGGTAAAACGCGCCGTCGACAGATTCTGCGCTCGGTCAAACTCAGCCAGGAACAGGCGGCGATCACAGCCGATCACCAGGACCTCTGCCATTCTCCATTGAACCCCGGCCGCCGCATTGTGCAATATCCTTGATAATGCTTGTATTAACGGAGCGGAATTGCTTTTCTGCGAATCACAGCGTGTGTCGCACAATAAAAATGACAATAACATATTCCGTCGATCGGATTTTTAATTTGGTTTCTGGTTTCATTCTGCTGCCGTTAATTGTGCATGCGGAATCTGCTTTATCCAGCATGGCGCCCCCCGCCTATGTTGATGAACGCGGCTGCAAACGAACAGATTTCGTTGACCGTCACTCACCCTACCCTCCCAATTCCTGTAGGCGGATTCCAGCCAACGCTGCCAGATCGTTCCTTGACTGGGCGAAAGAAGCCCCGATTGCTGCCGGTCAAACTCGCTCACACGGTCGTTGGTCCCGAGATGCGCCGGGACATGATTTCAGTGAAATTCAAGAACGGATTGAAGCTTGCGGTAGAAAAAGGAGTTCTTCGCAACCTCCAGACAAATCCCGACGCTACGATACTGCCACCTAGCGGCATCGACTTACAGACAAAAACCACTGCTGCGCAGTCACGGATGGCTGTCGATCAACAGCTCCTGATGCTTCCGACCGGACAATGGCAGACCACGCCAGACGCTCCTAGTTCCGATGTCCTGGACGCCGCGCGTGCAACGGCTGAGGCCAATTTAAACGAGGAGCTTGCCGACCTGAACTTGTACTTGAATTTCGCGCCGCCGAGTCCTTCTGAGATCTCGTTCGTAATCGACCAGTTAAACGCGCTGGACATCGTTGAGTTTGCGTCGCCCATGTATGCGTCTTATATCCCGACGTCGCCGCCAGACTCGACACATTACCAACTTTATCTCAAGGCATCTTCGAAGAGCGGTGTCGGTGCGTTATGGGCTTGGAGCACTTATCTAAACAATGGGCTGGGATCCCACGGTGAGAATATAAAGTTTTGCGATGTGGATTTTGGATTCAACAACGCCAATCACGATCTTCCTTACATTACGGTGTTGGGCGGAGTCAACGATAAGTCAAATTCTCAAAATACCGATCACGGATCCGCGGCGCTTGGCGTATTACTAATGGTCCCAAACTCTTCTGGCGGCACGGGTATTTCTTAGGCAGCCCTTCCCTGTTTCTCCTCTGCAGGGAACGGCGGCACAATTCAAGGCGCGCTAACCCGCTGCATTGGAACGTTTCGAAGTGGCGATGTGGTGTTGATTGAATTGGGGGTTTCTACGTCGGCAGCCTACGGCGATCCCGTTGTCAACACAGTTGCTCCAGATTACGTTAAGGAAACATACGATGTTGTTAAGCAGCTTATCGGAAACGGAGTGACCGTTGTAGAGGCCGCCGGCAACAGCGGAATTCTGTTAGATAATTTGAACGGGACGCAAAATCACCATCCTTTTAGTACGGCCAGTCGCTCAGGAGCCATCATCGTTGGAGCTGGGTGTCCTCCTGAGTCCGCAGATTACGCCAGTTCGGGCAACGGTGGAAATCCTAGGTCGCGGGTGGTGCTTTCCAATTATGCGTCAAATTATGGTTCAGAGGTAGACCTACAGGCATATGGCCTGAACGTCTTCACCTGTGGATCTGGGGACACTGATTCCGATCCAAACGACGTAAATTGGTCCTTCACCAAAAGCTTTGCTGGCACTTCAAGCGCAGCCGCCATTGTGGCCGGATGCTGTACTGTCGCTCAATCCGCGTTCTACCAGTACACTGATAATAGTCAAACCCTAACACCCGCCAAACTAAAGAAGACCCTAGTGCAAACTGGAATCGCTCAGGTTGCGAGGCAAGATGGAGAGGATGTAACTAGCCATCATATTGGTCCCTTGCCATCGTTGAAAAAAGCCCTCCAGAAGCTGGTACTTCGGGCAAATCTTAACAACGATCACCATACCGATATTGTCTGGCGGCACGGCCTGTCGGGCCAAAACCTGTTCTGGTACATGAGCGGCTCTACGGTTTCTGCCCAAGCGCAGACTAGCGGAGTGCCAGATCCTAACTGGCGTATCGTCAGCACTGAGGACTTCAATGCCGATGGTAACGGCGACCTACTTTGGCAGAACACAGCTACCGGGGCAGTTGACATGTGGGGCATGAACGGGACAACTCCAATTAGTGACATTCACGTCGCGGACGTTGCTATTGCTTGGAAAATTGAAGCGACCAGCGATTTCGACGGAGATGGTCAACCGGACATTCTTTGGCGTAATTCCCAGACAGGTGAAAATATTCTCTGGACGATGAATGGAACGACCATATCCAGCAGCATCGCCTTTCCTACCGTTGCTGATACCAGTTGGCACATGGTTGGAGCCGGCGATTTTACGGGAGATGGATGGGCTGACATTCTTTGGCGCAACGCTTCTACTGGAGAAGATCGAGTTTGGGGATGATGGGCACCACCCTGATGACAGACAACGTCATCAGTCCGATTCCGGCGAGTTGGGAAATTTGTGCTACCGGAGACTATAATCAGGATGGCAATGTAGATATCGTTTGGCGTAATATTTCAACGGGTGAAGTCGATTTTTGGTTCATGGATGGGCTGAATGTGGCGAGCGCTAGCAATGACGCGTACATCATTTCGGATTTGAACTGGCGCATCCAGGCGCCGCGCTGAATAAGATCGCTCGTCGTAGTCGAGAAGAACACAGGCGGTTGACAAAGCTCACCTGACGTTTAAAACCAATTATAAATATAGGCGTGTCCTTGAGAGCCAGAACACAATCTTCATCAAATGAAGCCATTTATTTTTCTAATCTGTCTGTTTCTTCCGGGTTTCGTAAGCGTCCCCGCGATAGCCCAGCAAGCCGTGGGGGAAAAGCAAATCCCGGTAAATTACGCGACGGCGACTTTTTACGGCTCGGTCGCCTGGCAGCAGCCGGACGGAAACGCCTTGCGAGGACGTATCTCGCTCGACGTTTCGGGCGGCAAAGCTTCCAAACTTCGGCCGAATGGCCGTCATCTGGCTGCTTACCTCGACTTTTCCACCCCGGACGGTGAAGTCATCTACTCCTATCTATTTGCGGGTAAGATGGATCCCAACGGTCGAGGTTACCTTCGTTATCAAGCGGACAATGGTGGGACACATCCGTTTCCCTTGCCCAGCCTTAATCCTGGCAAGGTGTGCGTTCAGCTTACGAATGGGCAGCAGGTTGCCAGCGGAGGAGTAATGGCAGCGGATGGAACGCAGCTCACATTTCGGGCAGGATACGACCACACCTACGTTCTCGCTCGCGCGCCTTCTTTACCGAACGAACCGCAGTAATCAAGCAAAGCGGGATCAGGCGCCGGCTGCTTTGAAGGGGAATGCGGCATAAAGGAAGATTATTCCGTCGCCATTGAGCGTTGACCGTCAGAGTTTCACCGCCTATAACCCGCTCCACCGCTGGCGCCTCTCCCCATTTCATGCGTTTCACCAACCTGACCCGCGCCACCGAGATCGGAGCCAATAGCTACCTGCTCGAAATCGCCGGGCGCCGCCTCGTCCTCGACAGCGGGATGCACCCCAAACGCGAGGGCGAAGATGCCCTGCCCAATTTCCAACTCATCCCGGACGGCGCGCTCGACGCCATCCTCGTCTCGCATTCCCACCTCGACCATATCGGCTCGCTCCCCGTGCTCATGCGCCGGCAGCCGCAGGCGCGGGTGTTCATGAGCGCCCCGGCCGCCCGCGTCGGCGAGACGCTGCTGCATAATTCGGTCAACGTCATGAGCAAACCCTTCGGTCATCGGGGCGAGACCGAGACCAAGGGACTTCTCTTCACCCACCGGGAGACGGAAAATTGCGCCAACGTCTGGCAGGATTGCGCCCTGCGCCAACTCTGGAGCCTCGAGGGCGAACGCCTCGCCCGGCCCGAGGAGGCGACGGTGAGCTTCGAATTGTTCGACGCGGGGCACATCGTGGGGTCCACGGGCATCCTCCTGCGCGGCGAAGGGCGGACGATTTTCTACACGGGCGACGTCAATTTTCGTGATCAGACCGTGAGCCGGGCGGCGGCGTTCCCGGAGGTGTCGCCCGACGTGCTCATCGTCGAGACGACGCGCGGGGATCATCCGACGCCGCCGGATTTTAAACGCGAAAACGAAGAGGTGCGGCTCTCGAAGGCGATCCGCGAGACGTTCCTGCGCGACGGGGCGGTCTTGATTCCGGTGTTTGCGCTCGGCAAGACGCAGGAAGTGATGGCGATGCTGATCGGGTTCAAACAACGCGCGCTGCTCGGGGAGGCGCCGGTGTACATCGGCGGCCTCAGCACGAAGATGACGGAGACGTACGACCGGTTTGCGTCGTCGGCGCCGCGCAAGCTGCCGGGGTTGTCGCTCTTGAACACGCTTGCGCCCTATGTGTTATCCGGGCGGGAGGCAGCTTCCTCGCCAATCCGGGCAGGACGCATCTACGCGCTCTCCAGCGGGATGATGACCGAGCACACGCTCTCCAACGTCTTCGCGAGGCGCATGCTCGAGGATCGGCGGCATTCCATCTTGTTTGTGGGTTACGCGGACCCGGAATCGCCGGCCGGCCGGCTGCGCGCGACGCCGCCGGGGGAACTCGTGCAGCTCGACCGGGAGTCGCCCCCGGTCCGGCGCAATTGTCAGGTGGAGGCGTTTGACTTCAGCGCGCACTCGCAGCGGGACGACATCCGGGCGTACATCAAGCGGGTGACCCCCAAGAAGGTCGTGCTGGTGCACGGCGATCCGGCGGCGGTGGCGTGGTTTGCGCAGGCGGTGGCGAGCGATCTGCCGGGAACCGAGGTGATCATCCCGCCCGCGGGGGAGACGATCGAGTTATAGGTCTTATGCAACGCCGACACATCGCCATCCTGCCCATCGTGATTGCGCTGGGCATCATGCTGCTCAAGTACGCCAGCGCGCCCCGGGTCATCAATCCAGAAACCGGGAGCAAGCACCCCGTCGGCATGAGCCCGCAACAGGAGCAGCAACTCGGGCTTCAAGCCTATCAGGAGGTCCTGCACAAGGAGTCGGCCAATGTCATCCAGAGCGGGCCCGAATTTGACCGGATCAAGGCTGTCGCCCAACGGCTCGCCGCAGCCGTGGCCGAGAAAGGGGATGTTCAATACAATTGGCAGCTTTCCGTCATCAAGAGCAATCAGGTGAACGCCTTCTGCCTGCCGGGCGGAGAGATCGTCGTCTACACCGCCATCCTGCCGGTCGCGCAAAACGACGCGGGACTCGCCACCGTGATGGGCCACGAAATGGGCCATGCCGTCGCCCGCCACAGCGCTCAACGCATGTTCCGCCAGGACATAGCCCAGACGTTCCTCCAGGGCGCGCAGGGCAGCCTCTGGAACATGGACCTCGGGCAACAACAAGCCGTCATGGGCATCCTCGGGGCCGGGGCGCAGTACGGCGTCGTCATGCCCTTCAGCCGCGGGCAGGAATCCGAGGCGGACCACATGGGCCTGCATTACATGGCGCGCGCGGGGTACGATCCGCACGAGGCGCTGGAATTTTGGAAACGCATGGAAGCCCAAGCCGGCGCGGGGCGGCAGCCGGCCGCGTTCATGTCCGACCACCCGTCCAACGGCGTGCGCATCCAGCAGCTTGAAAACTGGATGCCGGAGGCCGAAAAAGAATACGCCTCCAAAATGAAACAGAGTGCCGGGCTCTAGACCTCTTATGAAATCCCTCCTTCGTTTGATCTGCCTGGCTCTGATGGCCGCCGGCGCCCGCGCCGACACCTTCTTTGTCACCGGCTCCGGCAACAACACGATCCTGCGCTATTCCAGCGCGGGGGCCGATCTCAGCAGTTTCCCAAGCGCCAATCTCAAGGTGCCCACCGCCGTGACGGTCAGCGCGGCGGGACAGGTCTACGTCACGGACGACCAGCCCAACAGCACCATCGAAAAGTATGCCGCCGACGGGACCGACCTCGGCGTGTTTGCCTCGACCAACCTCACGCGTGCCTACGGGCTCGTCTTCGACGCCGCCGGGAACCTGTACGCCGCCAACTTCGGCAACGGGACGATCCGCAAATTCTCCCCGGCCGGCGCGGATCTGGGCGTCTTTCTCCAGGGCCTCAGCGGCCCGGTGGGCATGGCCTTCGACGCCAGCGGCGCCTTCTATGTCGCCAATTACAGCAACAACACGGTGTCGCGCTATTCCTCCACCAGCTTCTCGACGTTCATCAGCACCGGATTGACGACCCCGTACGCCCTCGCCTTCGACGCCAGCGGCAATCTCTTCGTCTCCAACGTAGGCAACGGCGACATCAAGAAATATTCGCCCGCCGGCGCGGACCTCGGCGTCTTTGCCAACGTCGGCACGAGCGGCCCGACGGGCCTCGTCTTTGACCAGGCGGGGAACCTGTACGTGGCCAATGAATACTCGCACTCGATCGAGAAATACTCGTCCACCGGCGCCGATCTCGGCGTGTTCGTCACGGCCCCGGCGGGAAGTTCGCCCGCGGCGATTGCGCTCCTGCCGAGCGGGGATGTCGTTCAGTTCGCGACCTCCAGTTATTCGGTCAACGAAGCCGCCGGCACGGCGAGCGTGGCCGTCAAACGGATCGGGGCCGGCTCCGGCGCGATCACCGTCCAGTACGCGACGAGCGACGGAACCGCCGTGGCGGGCGCCGACTACTCCGCGACTTCCGGCGCCTTGACCTGGGCGGACGGCGACCTCGCCGACAAGACGATCTCCGTTCCCATTCTGGATCGCGGACTGTCCACCGCAAACATCGTCAGTTTCTCGCTCACGCTCTCCGCACCGAGCACCGGGACCACGTTGGGCACAATTGTCCAGACGCTTGTCCAAATCTCGGAAAACGATACGACAACAGCGCCCACGGTCACCGTCGCCAGCCCACCGGCCGGGCTAACGATCACCGCCGGCACGGTGCTGCCGATGGCGGTGAGCGTGGTCGACCCGGCCGGGACGCTTGCGCGCGTCCAGTTCCTGATCGACGGCGAACCCGTCGCGAACATCCCGGCGCCCGGCCCCTACACGGCGAGCGTGACGGCGCCCGCCGCCGCGGGGCCGCATAACTTGACGGTGACGGCCGCCAACACACAAGGCGCCGTGGTTTACAAGAACACGGTCACGTTCAACGTCGTCGCCGCGGACCCCGCCACGCCGGCGCCGACGGCGGCGATCCTCGCGGACCTGACGGGGCGGGATTTTGTCGCGGGAACGAGTCAGCCCGTCACGGTGACCGCTACGTCCGGAACGGCGGGCGTGCCGCTCACGCGCGTCGATTTTTATGCGGACGGCGTCCTGTTTGCCTCGGTCGACGGCGCGGGCAATCCGATTACCAGCGCGCATCCCGGTCGCCCGACCGTGAAGGACGATCCGCAGCCGGTCGCCAACGGCACGACGTTCACCGCCGCCTTCACGCTGCCGGGCGCCACGAAGCTCGTGAACATCCTCGCCGTCGCGCTCGACAAGCTCGGACGCTCGCAGGTGTCGACGCCGGCGACCGTGCAATCGGTGGCCGACACGACGGATCAAGCGCCGTTGGTGGAATTCAACGGATTTACCGATGGCGAGCGGATCGGAACCGGCTTCGCGCTCAACATCCCCGTGATCGCCGTGGATCCCGATTCGCTTCACCCGCCGGTGGGCTACCGCGGGCCGAAGCCGCGGGCGTTCGACGTTTCGCCGCTGATCCAGAAGGTGGAATATTATCTCAACTCGATCAAGGCCCGGGAAGACACGGCGGCGCCATACGCGTTGCCCCTGCAGGCGCCCGCGGAAGGGACGTACGTCGTCACGGTGATCGCGACGGACGGCTCGGGCCTCGCGACGGTGAGCAAGCCGTTGCGGTTGCAAGCCGTGGCGCCGGTCACGGTGACGCTGGCGACCAAGGGCGCGGGCGCGGCCGTCGAAGGCGGCGGGAAGTTGAAGGCGCTCTTCAGCCGGAGCGGCGACGCATCGACGGATCTGACCGTGCTTTACAAGACGAGCGGCGTGGCGACGAACAAGAAGGATTACCTGGGGCCGGACGGCCTGGCGCTCAGCGGTTCGGCGGTGATCCCGGCGGGCGAGTCGTCGTTGAAGTTGAAGATCGTGCCCAAGGCCGACAAGAAAGCGGAAGGCACGGAGACGTTCAAATTGAAGCTGCTGCCGAGCCCGACCGGCGAGTACATCATCGGGTCGCCCGCGAAGGCGAAGTTCTCGATCGAAGACGCCGAGTAGCGATGCCCTGGAGGCAATGATCTGGATACCCACGCCTCCAAACCCGGTCATCCCGAGCAGCGAGCTTGCGAGCGTCGCCGAGGGACCCGACTGACTCTTCCGGTCACGGGCAGCTCCGGTCGGAGTCCCGTAATCAATAATGGGACGGCACGGAGGCCATCCCTCCAAGGGGTTAGGCCGGGACCAGCTCGGGTTCTTCCTTCTCGGCGTAGATCTCTTCTTCCAACTCGTCTTCCACCGTCTCCAGCGGGGCAAAACGCTCGGCGTTGAACCCGTACTCGATTCCGTGCCGGTTCGCGGGGTTGACCAGCTCCACCAGATACACAGCCACCTCGCCCTCGCTATTGGACAAACTAACGCCCGGGATCAAGTCGCGCACGGTGTAGATCACATCCTTGCGCGGCAGGGCGGAATATAACCTCTCGATCCCGAGAGGGAACTGATCGTCGACGCACGCAACTTTCTGGCCGGGGCTGAACATAAATCTTTTTTTTAAGGCAACTCCAGGCGCACCCGGTAGAACTTCCGCGTCACGCCGGCCGCCGGCGTATCGCTCACCGTCGTCGATCCCGCCGCCCCGGCGATGCCGGCCTGCACCACCGACCAACCCGACGCGTTGGTCAGGTCCGTGTTCGACTCCAGGCGATACAGGCGCCCCGCCACGCTCGAGAAGGTCACGCTCACCGCCTGGCTGCCGGCGTTCTGCACGGCGGCCGTCACCCGCAGGTAATCCTGCGAATTGCCCGCATCGGTGCCCGCCAGGAACTCCTGCAGATTGCTCTGCCCGTCTCCATCCTTGTCGAGCGCGGCGTCGGACGCATCGTTCGGATTCAAGCCGTGACTGACCTCGTAGCTGTCCGGGATCCCGTCACCATCGGTGTCGGCCAACGCCGTTGTGCTGATCGTGATGCTGTTGTTATTCGTATTGCTGTCCGTCTGATCGAGAGAAACGTTCGGCTGCAAGGTGTACGTCGCGTTCGATCCGCTGGGTGCGGCATGCACCGTCATGGTCGCCGTCGCCGCGCTCAAACCGTTGAGCGTTTTGAAGGCAAACACCGACGCCGGGCCGGACTGGATGTAGCTTCCCTGGCTGAGGGTCGTCCCCACCAGGGTCAGCCCCGAAGGCAAGCTGAATCCCAAGACCACGCCGCTCGCGGGATTGGGCGTGTTGTTGGTCACGGTGAAGCGGTACGTGTAATTCTGCCCTGCGACGACCGTGCCCGGATACACGTCGCCCGCGGCAGACACATCGGTCGAAGTGTCCGTGCAAGCATACTGCGTGGTCGTGATGTTCAACTGCCAGCCCGAGGCGATGGCGCCGACATCCGAGGTGGCGTCATCGCGCACGTAGAGCGACCACGTTCCATTGGGATTGATGTTGTTGAACACCGCCAGCGCGGAGGCGTACGGCGCGGCCGGGGCCGGCGAAGGGAAGACATCGCTGCCGGAGGTGTCCGTGATGTTGGTCGGCTTGTACGTGCCTGCGGTCAGCGCGCTGCTCGTCAACGAGGCGGTTGCCGCGTCGTCAAAATTCAGGTTGATCCCAGTCGAGACGGGGGTGTTTCCGCCGCAATCGGACATCAACAAAAGCTTCTGCCCGCCGGGGCCGACCAGCAGCACGTCGACATCGGATGGCCAGGTATGGGTGAAACCGTTGAGCTGCACGGTCACTTTCGACACGTTGTAGCCGTTGCTGAGATTCACCCCCGACACCGTAATTGGAGACGGGTACGGAGAGGCGGCCGCGTTGTCGTTGATCGTGATCTTGGCGGTGTTCGAGGCCGAGGCGGTCGCCGTCGTGGTCGTGATCTTCCCCAACGCCAGCGAGTAGGAAAGCGTCCCAAAACTCGTGGCGCCATCCTGCAATTGGAGGGTCAACGGGATCGACGATCCACACGCCGCGCTGGGCGAAACGGTGAAGGTAAACGATTTGGCGGCTGTGCTCCCGACCCCCAGGGCGCCGTAGCTTTGCGTCGGGTTGCTGGTGGACACGACGCTGCCGCTGGTCTGCAAGGTCGCCGCCAGATTGGTGAAGGGTTCCTGGCCGGAATTGGAGATTGGGAGACTGACCGTCACGATCTCGCCGGGGTCGGCCACCCCGTTGCTGGGCACGGCGGCGTCGGACGTGAGCGCGAGTGCGCCAGCGGCCGGCGTGGGCGGGGTGGCCAGCGTGAACAGGAAGTTCAGGCTGCCCAGGTCGGTCGCCCCGTCCTGCAACTTGATCGTTGCCGTGATGACGCTGCCCGGCGTGCTGCTGGCGGTAAAGGTCACCGGGGCCGAGACCGTCGCCCCCGGAGCCACTGCCCCGAGCGACACCGGCCCGCTGGGATTGACCACCGCGCTGCTCGCCTGCAGCGTCGCCACCAGGTTGCTCGTTGCGCCGGTCCCCAGATTTTGTAAGCCTAAGTTGAGCGCGACTGTCTCCCCGTTATCGACCCGGGAGTTGGGGTAAAGACTCTCCGCCGTGATGGTCGCCGCGCCGCTGACGAATTCGGGCGACGGGGTCGCTTCCGAAGTGACCAGGGCAAAATCCTGGTTGAGTGCGCCGGCGCCGCCGGGGACGGCGTTGGTGTTGAGATTGGTGGCCGTAACCGTCACGGTCGCTGTGCCGGAGAGGCCGACGGGAAGGAAGACGCTCTCCACGTTGTTGGCGACGTCGGCCGCGCCGCCCGTGACCGAGAGCGCTCCGCTGAACACGTTGCCTTTGTAGGTGTTCCCGCCAATGGTCACCGTGAGGTCGAGATTGTTTTTGTAGGCGGCGCCGGTCGTGGAACCCGGCGCGTCGGTCCAGGCCAGAGTCACCCGCAGCGATTTGGCGCTGGAGTTGATCGCGATGGGAAAGGTGCGGCTCTGCCCAGTGGCGGTAAACGTGTCGACGGCGAGCTGATCGCGCAGGGTGCGCACGCTGCCGTCGAAGGCGGCGCCGAGGTTCACCTCGCCCATGCCCTGGTTGTTGGAGTAGAGGTTGTCCCTTGCGTACAATCCCGTCAGGTAGCGCGCGCTGTTCATCAGGAACGCCTTGGTCATGGCCGGGCTCGGGACGGTGGCGGGGCCGGATTGGTTGATGAAATACTGCCGCACGAGCGCGCAGGCGCCGGCCACGGCGGGCGTGGAATGACTCGTTCCGCTCGACGCCGTGTAGAACTGCTGGCCCAACGGCCAATAGATGCTGCCGTTGGGCCCGCCCGAAACCTCGTTGCCGACAAAACCCGGCGCGGCCGTGCCCGTGGCCGAAGGACTGGCCGCCTGCCAGACGCCCCCGCTGACGTGCGTGCCCGGAGCGACGATGTCCGGTTTGATCCGGCCGTCCGAGCATGGGCCGCGGCTGGAAAAGTAAACGATGTCCGAGGCATTGTCAGCCCCATCGTCGTTGATCCCGCTGGCGTCCGCGCCACCAAAGGGTTGGACATTCTCGCTGGCGCCGACGGTGATGATGTTTTTGGCGGTGCCCGGCTCCCCGACGGTCTTCGTGTTTGGGCCAGCGTTTCCGGCCGCGAAGACGATCACCATCTGCTGGTTGCCGGCCGTGCCAGATTGCGCGTCGCGCACCAGCGTGTCGTAGCTTTGCGAGTCGGTCGTGTACGTGTTGGCCGAGCCGCCCCAGCTATTGGAAGAAACGCGGGCGCCCGCGCCGTACGCGGCCGACTGGAGCGTCGCGTAATTGGGACTGGTGAAGTTGTTGGGATCGAAGATCACCGAACTGCCGACCTTGACGAACGGGGCGACGCCCAGCCCGTAATGGTACCCGCTCGCGTCGGCGAACGGGAACCCGCTGCCATTGTCGTAGCCGCCGATAATGTGGGAGTTGAGGTTGCCGTGGCCATCGATGCCGGCCAGCGAACTGCCGCTGCTGGGGGTGCCTTGCAGCACGTTGTAAACCACGCGGCTCGCGCCGGAGCGGTCGCCGGTCGTGAACAGCCCGAAATGGTTCGGCGTCGTTGTGCCGTTGTCGATGCCGCTGTCGGTCACGTCCACCACGAAGCCGCTGGCGGTGAATTGGGCCTGGGTAAATCCCTTGCTCGCGAGAAAGTTGAGGTATCCCGGCCCCAGCACGGCGCCGCTGCCCACGTTCCCGACGATGATCTCGTCCTGCCGTTCGTCGAGCTTCTTGGGCGTGTAATAGGCCTGGATGGAGATCACATCCGGCTGCGCCGCGATCTCGGCCAGCCGGCTGATCGGCAACGGTGCGATCACATTATAATAATAGTGCAGGCTCGTCTCGTAGCGGACGTAGGGGCCGGTCCGCAGGCCGTCGATGATCTTCACCGTCGCGGGATTGACCGCCGCGTCGGCGATCATTTGCACGCTGAAGGTGTCCGGGGCGCCGGCGCGCGGCTTGCCGAAGTCGGTGAGGTCCGCCGGCGCGGCGGAGGGCTGCGCGGCAGGATCGATCTTGTAAGCGCTGGTGTAGGCGCCCTCCCAATGCAGCGCGGCGGCCAGGGTCGACCCGGCGGCGGGGGCCTGGATCGCACTCAGCGCGGCCGCGTCGGCATAGACGAGGAAGGCGTTTTCGGGAATGTAGTCGACGATCTGTGCGCCGGTGGCGAGCAGCGCCTCGCGCCACTCGGGTTTCACCGGGCCAACGAAATGAACCAGATGCAGCTTGCGGCCCGTGAAGCTTCCGGGAGCCACCTTGACCGCGACCGCCCGAGCTGCCGCAGCCATGGACGAGGCGGTGTTGATCGGGACGGCGTTGAGCCGGATGGTGTCGTAGCCGTCCCGCACTTCAATGCCGTCCTCGGCCTTGGCGCCGAGGGCGGCGGCCGTGATCAGGGCCTGCGGGGCGGTGGCCGGGACGCTATAAAGTTTAAATCCGCCGTAATCGGCGATCAACTGCCCGCCCGCGGCCTCGACCCGGGCGGCCGCCGCCGCGGTGGAGACTTGCACCTTGTGAGACGCCGCTTTGGCGGTTTGCGCCTGGGAAGAACCCACCCCGCCAACGAGCAACACCGTCGCAATGAGCCGGCAAAGAACAGCGGTGCGGCGAGGAAGAATCGTTGAGGGCGTCATGGAAAAAGGGGGAAGAAAACGATGCTGCCACATCCGGCCGCCATGATCAATGCCTGCTTTGCGGCGCCGATGCCTTTTCAGAGCTTGGCGCGCAGGTATCGGCCCGTGTGGCTGCCGGGCAACCGCGCGATCTCCTCCGGCGTTCCCGCGCCGACGATCCGGCCTCCGCCCGACCCGCCTTCGGGGCCGAGGTCGATGATCCAGTCGGCGCACTTGATGACTTCCAGGTTGTGCTCGACCACGATCAGCGTGTTGCCGGAGTCGCGCAGTTTGAAGAGGACCTCCATCAGTTTGGCGATGTCCGCAAAGTGCAGCCCGGTGGTGGGTTCATCGAAGAGGTAGACCGTGCGGCCGGTGGCTTTTTTGGCGAGTTCGGTCGCGAGCTTGACGCGTTGGGCCTCGCCGCCGGAAAGCGTGTCGGCCGATTGACCGACCCGCAGGTAGCCCAGGCCGACGTTTTCGAGCGAGACGAGCCGGTCCGAGATCGCGGGGACGGCGCGGAAGAATTTGGATGCGTCCTCAACCGTCATCTCGAGCACGTCGGCGATGTTCTTGCCCTTGAAGGTGATCTCCAGCGTCTCGCGGTTGTAGCGCTTTCCCTCGCACACCTCGCACGTGACGTGGACATCGGGCAGGAACTGCATCTCGATCGTCATCACGCCGTCGCCCTGGCAATGCTCGCACCGGCCGCCTTTGACGTTGAACGAAAACCGCCCCGCCTCGTACCCGCGAATGCGCGACGCCGGCAGCCCGCTGAAGAGGTCGCGGATCGGTCCGAACGCGCCCGTGTACGTGGCGGGGTTGGAGCGCGGACTGCGCCCGATCGGGCTCTGGTCGATGACGATGGCGTGGTCGATCCCCTCCATGCCTTCGACGCGCTCGTGGCGGCCGGGCGTTTCCTTGGCGCGGTAGAGTTGGCGCGAGAGGACGCGGCGCAGGATGTCGTCGACGAGCGTGCTCTTGCCGCTGCCGGAAACTCCGGTAACGCACGTCAGGCACCCGAGCGGGAACGCGGCGTCGACGTTTTGCAGGTTGTTCTCGCTCGCGCCGATGACCTGGAGCCAGCCGGTCTCAGGCAGCAGATTGCGG
>CAXUAZ010000095.1:14123-14770 GCA_964249195.1 uncultured Chthoniobacterales bacterium | reverse complement strand
GGCGGGACCGGGGGGTCCTGGGCGACGGCGAGGAGGGGCAGCGCGGTGAGCGCGGCGGCGGCAAGGAAGACTGGGTATTTCATAATTGGTAATAGACCGCCGGTTTGTTAAGAGCTGATTGGGATTGGCGTGGAGAATTGTTAAGAGTGCGTTAACCTTCCGGCGCCGACCATGCCTTCCCTGACGCCGTCGCGAACCCCCGCCGGACGCGCCGCCGCCCAACCGATGCGGGTGCTCGTGATCGATGACGACCGTGAACTATGCGCGCTGCTGGCCGGTTACCTGGAGCCGTTCGGCTACGAGATCGTGGCCGAGCACGATGGCGTTGCGGGGGTTGAACGGGCGCTCGCCGAAAAATTTCACGCGATCATCCTCGATGTGATGCTGCCCGGGGTCGACGGCTTCGAGGCGCTCCGCCGGGTGCGCACCCGCTCGAAGACGCCCGTGCTGATGCTGACCTCGCGCGGCGACGAGACGGATCGCATCGTGGGCTTGGAGATGGGGGCGGACGATTATCTGCCAAAGACGTTTTCCCCGCGGGAGCTGCTGGCGCGACTGCGCGCGGTGGCGCGTCGAACGGCGGGGGCCAGCGCGGAAGGAGCGCCGGCGCCCGAGATCGCGGTGGGTCCTTTGCGGATCAACCCGGC
>CAXUAZ010000095.1:0-14113 GCA_964249195.1 uncultured Chthoniobacterales bacterium | reverse complement strand
TCACCCCGGCGGCGCGGCTGGCGATCCGGGACGAGAAGCCGCTGACGCTGACGGCCGTGGAGTTCGAGTTGCTGCTCGCGTTGGCCAACGCGCGGGGCCGGGTGAAGACGCGCGAGCAGTTGATCGAGACGATCGCGGAGCGGGATTATAATGGCTTCGATCGCTCGATCGACGTGCACATCTGGGCGCTGCGGCGCAAGCTGGGAGATGATCCCAAGAGCCCGCGGTTTATCAAAACGGTGCGCGCGATGGGGTATATGCTGCTCGGAGAATAGGTCCTATGGGACCCATGGGACCTATACCCGATGAAACGCGTGCGTCTCCCGCTTTACCTGAAGATCCTGGCGTGGTTTTTCCTGAACCTGCTGTTGCTCGGCGGCGCTTGCGCGCTGCTGTTCCAGGCGCAATTTCAGCTCAATCTCGACTGGCTTTTCTCGGCGGGGCCGCGGCAGCGGCTCGAGGCGGTGCGCGACCTGATCGTCGGGGAACTCAATACCTCCCCCACCGACGACTGGAGCCAGGTGCTCGAACGCTTCGGCAGCGCCTACCACGTGCGGTTCGCACTTTTTGAAAGAGATGGCAGCCCCCTCATCGGCGAGATCGGCAAGTTGCCCAAGGAGGTCGCCGCCCGCGCCTCCGCCGAAAACCCCCTGCGCTTGCTGATGCGCACCGTCAACCCCACCGAGTACTGGATGCTCACTAACGCCCGCATCGACAACCCCCAGGCCGGCGAACCCCTCCACGTCCTCCTCGTCGCCAACTCGGAGTCGATCAGCGGCGGGGGGCTCATCTTCAATCCGGCGCCGTGGATCGCCGTCGGGATCGGCGCGGTGGTGTTTTCGCTGTTGTGGTGGCTGCCGCTCGTGCGGGGGATCACGCGGTCGGTCGGGCAAATGACCGCCGCCACGCGGCAGATCGCGGACGGCCGTTTCGACGTGCGGCTGCGCTCCCGACGGCGCGATGAACTCGGGTCGCTCTCGGAGTCGATCAACTCCATGGCCACGCGGCTGGATGGGTTCGTCGTCGGCCAAAAGCGTTTCCTGGGCGACATCGCGCACGAGTTGTGTTCGCCGCTGGCGCGGTTGCAACTGGCGCTCGGAATCCTCGAGGGCAAGGCGGTCGACGGGCAGGAGCCGTTCGTGCGCTCGGCGGCGGAGAAGGCGGAACAGATGGCGGCGTTGGTGGAGGAGTTGCTGTCGTTTTCCAAGGCATCGTTCGGCGCGGCGGCGGTGCAACTGCGGCCGGTGAATGTGCGGTCGGCGGCTGAGGAAGCGCTTCGGCTGGAACGGGTCGACGGAGCGGATCTGCGCGTGGAGACGCCGCCGGAGATCTGGGTCGCCGCGGATCGCGATTTGTTGATCCGGGCGCTGGCAAACCTCCTGCGCAACGCGATCCGCTACGCGGCGGGCGCGGGACCGATTACCGTGAGCGCGGACGTGGGGCGAGAGGCGGTGGAAATCGTGGTGGCGGATTCGGGCCCCGGCGTGCCAGAGGAGGAACTCACGAAGATCTTCGATCCGTTTTACCGCGCCGACGCCTCGCGCACCCGGGAGACGGGGAATGCCGGGCTCGGGTTGACCATCGTCAAGGCGTGCGTGCAATCGTGCTGCGGCTCGGTGGCGGCGGCCAATCGCATACCGAAGGGGCTCGCGGTGACGATCCAGTTGGCGGCTTTTAACCAACCGGCCGACACCACTTACAAACGCGCTTCGTAGCCGTCATGAGGGCCAATGTAGATCCAATGAATCGTTCCGTCGCGTTCCAAGCCGAGCACGCGATAGTCTCGATCCACCCGGGCGGACCAAAAACGTCCCACCCGTTTGAAGTGCAGCGACGGGTGGCTGTGATCACGCGTCCAGAGCGCGAATTGCTTTAGCGCGCGGGCTTGCACGGCAGGCGGAAGTCGGTCGAACAAGGCGCGGAAGTCCCGGGTGACGGTGGACTTCATGGCCGTCGGCGCCCCCCCTCAACGAGGCCGGCGCAGGAACTCCTCCAGCGGGACGGTTTCACCTGCTTCGATGTCGCGAGCCGCCCGCTCGGCGAGCCGATCAAATTTTCCCGAAAGAATGGCCGCCTCCCAATCCGCGTCCACCTGAGCGGCCCGGCGTTCGTCGAGCCAGACGAGAAGTTTGGCGTATTCGTCCGACGGCAGGGTCTGGATGGCGCACTCGATTTCAGCAGCCGTGCTCATGGGAGGCATTCTGGATGGCGGCGATCCCCTGCGCAAGCGCGCTCGCATTGCGCCATCCTCCGGATTCCTCCAGGTTGCACCTTTGGAACTTGAACCTTCTCGCTGGCGGGCGAACTTCTCGCCATGAACGTCCCCGGTCTCCGCAGCCCCGCCGATAAAACGGAGGGAATCGTCTACTTCGCCCGGATGCTGGACAAGATCCGCCTCCACCAGGCCGGCAAACTCCCGGCGGAGTACCACCAGAACCTCGGCGGCGGGTTCGACGAACGCTGCGTCCATTTCCTGCGCATCTCCTACCATGCGCTCGTCGACCGGGTGAAGGAAGGCGGCACGGATCAACAATTGCTCGCCTGGGCGTTCAATGAGGGGCAGCGCCCGGACGATGAACAAATCGAGGTCTGGAACGAGTTCATGCGCAAGCGCGGCTGGAACGATGAAGCCACTGCCACCCTCGAAACCCGCAAGGCCGAGAACGGCCTCTCCGACCGAACCGACATCCTGACCTCCTTCCAATTTCTCGATGCGGACGAAGGCCGCTTCCTGCGCGAAAAATGAGGCTTTCCAAGCGCGGGGCTTTCGCGTTTCTTGAAGGACGAATGAGGATCCGGCCGGCGTTGTATTTTTCGATTCTGGCGTTTGGTCTCCTGAGCGCTGGGCGCGCACAGGAACCGGCGATCATCACGGTCAAAAAAACCGGCGGCCAGGTGGACCTGACGCTCGTCCCGCTCACCGGCGGCGACGGCGCCTCGGCCACGAAGATCGTCACGGACGATCTGAACGCTTCCGGCTCGATCAACCTCAGCCCCGCCGCCGGCTACAAGGCAGCCGGAGCGACCAGCGCCAGCGGGTTGCAGGGGACCATCACCGACCGCGCCGGGACCGTGCGGCTCAACAAGGTCTACCCCGGCAGCGTGCGCTCGGCGGCGCACCAATTTGCCAACGACATTGTCCTCGAACTCACGAAAACCCCGGGCATCGCCGGCAGCAAGGTGGCGTTCATCGGCACCCGCTCCGGGCACAAGGAAGTCTACACGTGCGACCTCGACGGCGCGAACCTCAAGCAGCTCACCAACGACGGCAACATCAGCGTGCGGCCGGCCTTGAGCCCGGACGGACGGCGGCTGGCCTACACCGGATACAAGAGCGGGTACGCGGACATCTACGTCATCGATCTGGCCTCCGGCGCGCGCGATCGGGCGGTGAAATTCCCCGGGACGAATTCCGGCGCGGCCTTTTCGCCCGATGGCGGCCGGCTGGCGATGAGTTGCAGTCGGGACGGCAATCCGGAGCTTTACGTTACGAGCGCGGGCGGCGGCGGCGCGCGGCGGTTGACCCATACGCCCGGCGTGGAGAGTTCGCCGACGTGGTCGCCGGATGGCAACGAGATCATCTACGTGTCCGACGCGGGGGGCGCGCCGCAGCTTTACCGGATCAGCGCGGAGGGCGGGTCGGGGCGGCACTTGAGCGCGGGCTTCGGCTATTGCACGGAGCCGAATTGGTCGCCCGACGGCCAAAAAGTGGCGTTCAACGTGCGGGGCGGCGGGGGGTTTGAAGTGGCGGTGCTCGATCTCGCCGGCGGCGCGGCGCGGACGGTGGCCTCCGCGGATGCCCAGGATCCCGTGTGGGCGGCGGATTCGCGGCACCTGGTGTACAGCGACGGGATGTCGTTGCACCTGCTCGATGTTCCGACCGGCAAGAACACCCGGTTCGTCAGCGGCGCGGGGAAAATCTCCGAGCCGACCATCAGCCGTTAGCTCCTTCGCACTATGATCTCCTCATCCTTTCGTTCTTTGTGCGTCGTCGTCGCGCTGGCTGCCCTGACGGGCTGCACGAACGGCAAAAAAGGCGCGAACGACGGCGCGGGAGCAGTCGGCGATGGCGATTACGTGAATGGCACGCCGCTGCCCGAACGGCGCGAGGGCGTGTCGTTCATGGATCCGAGCGTGGTGAGGGGGCAGTTCACGCCGATTCATTTTGCGTTCGATAGTTATTCGGTCGGGCCGGAGGAAGCCGGGCACGTGCAGGCGGTGGCGTCGTCCCTGCAAGGCTCCGCCAGCACGGTGATCATCGCGGGGTTCACCGATGAACGCGGCACCGGAGAATACAACCGCGCCTTGGGAGAAAAACGCGCCGAGTCCGTGCGCGAGAAGCTCATCGCGGATGGCGTGGGCGCGGAACGCATCCAGACCGTCAGCTTCGGCGCGGAAATGCCGGCCGACCCGGGATCGGGTGAGGCCGCGTGGGCGAAGAATCGCCGCGCTGAATTTGGCATCGCGAAGTAAGCCCGTGCATTCGTTTAACTATCAGGACGGCCAGCTCGTCTGTGAGTCGGTCGATCTTGCCGCCCTTGCCGCCGCCCACGGGACGCCGCTCTATGTGTATAGCGCGGGGACGATCCGCGATCATTTCCGCCGGTTGACCGCCGCGTTTGCCGAGGTCGACGCGCTGATCTGCTACGCCGTCAAAGCGAACTCGAACCTCGCCGTGCTGCACCTCCTGCAGCAGGAACGCTCGGGCTTCGACATCGTCTCGGCGGGCGAACTGTATCGGGTCATCCAGGCGGGCGGCAAACCGGAGTGTTGCACGTTTGCCGGGGTGGGGAAATCGCGCGCCGAGATCGAGTACGCGCTGCGGCAGGGGGTGTTGTCGTTCAACGTCGAGAGCGAAGGCGAGCTGGAGTTGATCGACGAGGTGGCCGGAGAGCTCAAACGCCGGGCGCCGATCGCGATCCGGATCAATCCGGAGGTGGACGCCGGCGGGCACAAGTACATCTCGACTGGTACGAGCGAGAACAAGTTTGGCATCGCTATTAATCGGGCGCCGGCGGTGTACGCGGCGGCCGCGAAGATGGCCAATATTCGCATTCGCGGGGTGCAGATTCACATCGGTTCGCAGATCACGAAAGCGGGGCCCTTTGCGGCGGCGGTGAAGAAGATGGCGCCCCTGGCGGAGGAGTTGAAGGGCGAGTACGGGATCGAGTTTTTCAGCGTTGGGTGGGGGCTCGGGATCGTGTACAAATCGTCGCTGGAGTGCTGGCAGGAAGCGTGGTGGCCGAACGAGGAGGCCGGATCGTTGTCGGTGGAGGAATACGCGGCGGCCATCGTGCCGAACGTCGCGGGACTCGGCCTGCGGATCTTGTTGGAGCCCGGACGCTTCATGGTGGGCAACGCGGGTGTTTTGCTGTCGACGGTGCAGTACCTCAAGCGAACGGCGAGCGGGAAGGCGTTTGTGATCGTCGATGCGGGGATGAACGATTTGATCCGGCCGGCGTTGTACCAGGGATTTCATGAGGTGGTTCCGGTGCGGCAGCCGGCGCCGGGCGATCCGCGCGAGGCGGTGGACGTGGTGGGGCCGGTTTGCGAGAGCGGGGATTTTTTTGCGCAGGCGCGAGAGTTGCCGCCGTTGCGCCAGGGCGAGATCGTGGCGTTGATGAGCGCGGGCGCGTATGGGTTTGTAATGGCGTCGAATTACAACTCGCGGCCGCTGCCGGCTGAGGTGCTGGTGGATGGGGAGACGGCCGCGGTGGTGAGAGAGCGGCAGACGTTGGGGGATCGGGTGCGGGGGGATGGGGCGCCGGCCGGGGTGGTGAGAGCGCGGCAGACGGTGGGGGATCGGGTGCGGGGGGAGCGCATCCCCGGGGAACAAGGGACATAAAGGACCAAAGGGACGGAAAGAGCCGCACGCAATTTCCGTCCCTTCTGTCCCTTTCCCCATGGCGCCCCTGCCAACTTTACACCTCGCCCTTCCCGGCCTAGCATCTGCTCCCTTCCTCGCGTTATGAAAACCACCCGCCTGCCCGCCTTGCTTTGCCTTCTCGCGACCTCCGCGTTCGCCCAGAGCAACACCGACGTTAGCGTCCAGTCCCTCCCACCGACGCCGATGCCCGCACCCAACCCGCTCGTCGGCGCCATGACCGTGATCCCAACCGCCCCGGGCGGCCCGCCCCAGGAGTACATCATCCTCAGCGGCAGCCCCACGCTCATGCAGTGGGAGAAGTACAAGAGCGTTCCGCACGATCAATTCTGGGGTGGGTTCGTCCGCGCCGCGCGCACGCGCATCCAGGTCCTGCGCGGCCAGCTCGGCGAGAACCCCAACGCCATCATCACGTGGCTCGTCTACCTCGACGGCTACCGCTCCCGCGGCAGGCAGGACAGCGTGGATCTCGTGGCCAACATCAACTCGGTGCGCGACAAGTTTCACGTCAACCTCGTGCCCATCGAGAACGGCAAAGACGTGATTAATTACCTTAATAACGGCCAGGATCGCAGCCGGGTGAAGATCGCCGATTTCGAATACTTCGGTCACTCGAACCGCGCCTGTTTCATGTTCGATTATTCCAACAACATCGACAGCGCATCCAAGGCGTGGCTGCACGAGGACGAGCTCACCGCTCTCCGCCGCAATCTCTTCACCCGCAATGCGTTCGTAAAAAGCTGGGGCTGTCACACCGGCGAGAGCATGAGCAAGAAATTTAAGGACGCCACCGGCACGAAGATGATCGGCGCCATCGGCCGCACAGATTATTCCAACCGCGACGAAGTGCTCAACGGCGTCCTGCCGGTCCTGAGTTCGACCGATGGCAAGTGGGTGCAGTAAGCAGAAACTTTTGGACAGAATTAACGGAATTTAACAGAATTAAGGAACAAGCAGTTAGGTCTGCCTCCTTTCAGCCTCTGCCGATTCTGTAAAATTCTGTTAATTCTGTCCAAAAATCCCCAATGGACCTCGCCCGACTCGACGCCATCTATCATCAGCCTTTTTTCGAGTTGCTCCAGCGCGCTCGCGGGGTGCACGAGGCGCATTGGACCGGGAAGGATGAAGTGCAGTTGTGTACGCTCTTGAGCATCAAGACAGGCGGTTGCAGCGAGAACTGCGGCTACTGCGCGCAGAGCGCCCATTACAATACCGGCGTGAAATCCGAGCGCCTGATGGAGCTCCCCGCGGTGATGGAATCCGCCCGCGCCGCTCGCGCCAACGGTTCCACGCGTTTCTGCATGGGCGCTGCCTGGCGAGGCGTGCGGGCAGGGGACAAGAAGTTCGAGCAGGTGCTCGAGATCGTGCGCAACGTTTCCCAACTCGGCATGGAAGTTTGCGTCACCCTGGGGCAGTTGTCCGACCGCGAGGCGGAGCAACTGCGCGACGCCGGCGTCACCGCGTATAACCATAACATCGACACCTCCCCGGAATACTACCCGGAGATCGTCACCACGCATACTTACCAGGATCGTCTGAACACCATCCGCGCCGTACAGGGCAGCGGGATGGCGCTTTGCTGCGGCGGCATTGTCGGCCTTGGTGAATCGGTGGTCGATCGCCTTGGCATGCTGGCTGTTTTAACGAGTTTCGACCCGCCGCCAGAAAGCGTGCCCATCAACTGCCTGATGGCAATGCCCGGCACGCCCCTTGAGGACCAGCCGCCGATCGACATCTTCGATCTCGTCCGCCTGATCGCCACCGCGCGGATCGCGCTGCCGTCCGCGCGCGTCCGTCTCTCCGCCGGCCGCACCCGGCTGACTCGCGAAGGCCAGGCGCTGTGTTTCTTCGCCGGCGCCAACTCGATCTTCTACGGCGACAAACTCCTCACCGCCGCAAACCCGGAAGCGCGCGCCGATCTCTCCCTGCTCGCCGCCCTCGACCTCCGGCCCAGCCAGCTACTTGCCGCCGCAAACCTCTAGACAGCGCTCCCGCGCCGTATAATCTCGCCCGTTTCGCGAGAAATGGGAACGACCTCCAGCAATCCGCAGCTCGCAAGCGATGCGCCAGCGGCGACGAACGTTCGCCTGCGTTATTTCACGCCGTGGCTGCTCGTGTTTACGGCGGTCTGGCTGGCGATCTATGTCCGCGCGTTCCCCGAGCCACTCGCCCTGGCAGCAAAGAATTGGCCGCTGGTGCTGGTCGGCGTGGCGGGCGCGATCATTGGCAACATCACGGCCATCGGCGGCGGACTCGTCTTCGTGCCGACGATGATCTTCGCCTACCACGTTGACCCGGTCAGCGCGTTGAAGCTGGCGTTCGTCTCGCAGGCGGTGGGGATGACCAGCGGCGCCTCCGGCTGGCTGCGACGCGGCGAGGTCCCGCTGCGGCTGCTGCGTTGGACCGTGCCGACGCTGATCCTAGGAGCGATGGTTTCGTCGTTCTTGATTCACCCCAATCCGATGCTGGTCAAAGGGCTGTTTGGGCCAGTGACCATCATCGCCGGCCTGCTGACGCTTTACACGATCGGCCGCACCGGCGGCGTGCCGGATCTGCCGGCGCGCGCGAACTGGCCGGTCGCCACGGTGTCCTTTGTCGGCGGGGTGATCACCGGTTGGGTGGCGATCGGCGAAGGCGAAATCGTGGCGGCGTTTTGCATGCTGGCGTTTCACCTCAACGCCAATCGCGCGCTCGGGCTCGGCGTGGTGTTGTTGTCGATCAACTCGATCGTGCTCGCCCTCGTGCACGCGACGTTCTTCGGCGGCATCCCGTGGAACCTGGCGATTTTCACGATGCTGGGCACGTTATGGGGTGGCCGGATGGGCCCCTTCTTCGCCCAATGGTTTTCCCTTAAAACGGCCAAGAAAATCTTCGCCGTGGTCGCGGTGCTCGACGGCACGTTGATCATCCTGCAAGCCACCGGCGTGCTGGCAAAACTGCGCACCGCCTGGGGTCTTTGACGCGCTGACGGCGTGTTAACGAATTATATCGTTCTTATACACGTCAGCCTTGATTTGTATACAAAAGCGGCCTTTTGTATACATCTGTGCCACGCTCAGCTACCCGGGTGATTGATTCCCCTCTACAAGCTTGTTTCGGGACACTCTGGCGAAGATGGTTCAGGCTTCGGCTCTTCCGTATCAGCAACTCGTAAAGGCAGCTTTGCCTCAGGGCTTTTCCAGTAAAACAACCTGAATCCTAAATCGATTTCAGATTCGCTTTTGATGTGCGCCGATTCCTGGTTGAAAAAACCTAGAATATCTACGTCGCTAAAACCAAGTTTAAATGGATGGTTGATCTGTTTTTCTTCAATCAGCGCCAACGCCTCTTCAATTTCTTCTGTGCTGCACAGGTTTAAGACTCCTGCCTTGATGAAGGATTGGAATTCGTTATCAACGACAATCGGCATGGTACGTTCCGAAATGTAGGTCGATGCAAAACCGTTGATGCGTGCGTCACGTTCGAGATTCTCTTTCAACCTACGCGCGACGTGACAATCGGCGCGGAGCCTATGGGAAATGTCCTTGGTGGCTGAAACGACATTTGGTCCGATCTCCATTTCCAGCACTGCGTAGAATGATTTAACACCGTACTGAAGAAATCCGTTTACTGAATGCGTGAACGCCAACTCGAAACTCGACCTCAGCGGCATCGAATAAGGAAGCTTTACAATGCGGCGCGACTTACTAAAACACTGCCGCCCCATTGACAATTCTATTTCATCGGCAAGGCTCAACAATGACAGAAATACAGTAGCGACCCGCTGCTCCGTGTCTGTGTGATTCGATACCTTGACGGTAATTAAGCCTCTGTCGATTGGTTCCAGAATTTCTGCCACTACGGGAAGCTCAAAGCGCGCGAGCCTATCGGCTTGCTCCTTGTAGATGCGATATGGGGCGAGAATAAGTCGCGCAATTGCTACCGATAAAAAGATAATTCCCAAAAACCCATATCCGCCTGCGTCATGAAATCGTTGCGCCCACGTGTCTCCAAGTGCCCCCGGGTGCTGGTCCGCCCACCAGCTAAGCGCTCCAAGCCCTGTCGTTGCCCAGCTCACGAAACCGTAAGCCCCTCCAAAGGCAACTTTGAGGCATTTGCCGTAGAAATTAAGAACCTCCCAGCCGTATTTAGGCCACCGCATCCGGGCAGTTTCTCACTTTTCCCGATTGCACCAAGTAGATAATCCCGAAAGGATTGATCCGTTCCCGGATGAGTTGCCCAAACGTGGTTTGGGCAACTCTTGCGCCCAGCGAGGCCTCAGGGTTCACGAGTTTTCAGCTAGCCGACGAAGACGCCATAGCTTAGACACACACCTGCGATGGCTCTCAACGATTTTCCCAAGTTCATCACCGAGAGCTACGAGATCCACGAGTGGCGTCATGCGTCTGCAATCCTCCAGGCGGACTTTCCGGCCGAGTACGGGGATCTTTGCGACGTTCTCTCGCGATTCCGACTGCTAAAGAGCGCGATCAACGTCGGCGGAGGTCGAAAGAGCGATGTCGCCGGGTGGATTGACTCGGCATTCGAAGCCAAGGGTTGGCGTGAGCGCCACTTTGACACGAAGATCGTGGTGGACGAGGCGGAAATTAAGAGCCCGACTCACAAGGTGGATTGCTTCAAAAACCGCATCGCGCTAGAGATTGAATGGAACAACAAAGATCCCTTTTACGATCGCGATCTGAATAATTTTCGTCTGCTCTTCGAACTTCGTACGGTTTCGCTCGGCATCATCATCACCCGATGTGACGAACTGCAGGAGGTTGTTGAGAAACTTGGAAGAGGTCAATCGTTCGGCGCTTCTACCACGCACATGAGCAAACTGCTGCCGCGCATCGAAGGCGGAGGCGGCGGAGGCTGCCCAATTCTGGCATTTGGAATTAGTAAAAAATTATATGTTGAAGATTGTTAAACTTGACGCTGCTCAAGCCGTTCCATCCATAGATCTCGCCGAGAAGATCACTGGGCGGTACTCCACGATTGTGGCTGATCCGCCTTGGCGCTTCCAGAACTCGACCGGCAAGGTCGCGCCAGAGCACCGTCGGCTACTGCGTTATCCGACCATGGAACTGCAGGAGATAATGGACCTGCCAATCGCCAGCCTCTCTTCTGCCCAATCCCATCTATACTTGTGGGTTCCAAACGCACTGCTGACCGAAGGCTTAAACGTCATGAAAGCTTGGGGTTTCACCTACAAATCAAACCTCGTTTGGTTCAAGATTCGTAAGGACGGAGGCCCTGACGGTCGCGGTGTGGGCTTCTATTTCCGAAACGTGACGGAACTTGTATTGTTTGGCGTGCGAGGCTCCATGAGAACCTTGAAGCCTGGTCGTACGCAGGTGAATATGCTAGCCACTCGAAAGCGCGAGCACAGTCGCAAACCAGACGAAATTTATGACGTTATCGAGTCTTGCTCGCCTGGACCATATCTCGAGCTTTTCGCACGCTTCCGACGACCAGGCTGGGCTCAATGGGGCAACGAAGACGTAGAGAAGAACACGGCGAATGATGTCGCATTGCGAAAAGGGCACGTTGATCCACAAATGCGCCTTCTTGAGTCACCATCAGGCTATCGCGGTCGGTAAACATACAAGGGCAACATAATCGGTCCTTATCATCCTGTGCTCGGGAGAACGCCATGCGCCATAGCTTTTGAGGAGCTGCGCTACCTGATCCACTTCGCCAAGATGATCCGGCTCAAGGCGCCCAAGCCGGCGTGGGGAAGAAAGGGGCGGTGCCGGCGGCAGCGACCGGCTCAAAGCGGAGGGCAACCCTGGCGGCGGCGGAAGCGCAGATGTTCAAGCGGAAGTTTGGCCTGCCGCTGGAGTTCGTGGAGGAGCGCGAATGGCGGATCGTGCATCATCCCGACGGCACCAGGAACAGGACATGGCCGGTGGGCGCCATCCGCTCGGCTAGGCACGGCGCGGCGAACGTCTTACCCGTGCCGCACGCCATGATGAGCTTCCCGCGGTCGGCTTCCTTGAGGCCGGTGATCACGTTTTTGATGGCGTCGTCCTGATGCGGGCGAGGCTTCTTGCGCTCACGCAGGCCGAGGTCCTGCGGGCGCTTGAGGTCAAACTTCGACCAATCGACTGGGCTCTCGTCGAGATCCTGCACGCGGAGGCGCAAGACCGGTTTCGATTGGCTGATGAGCGCGTGCTCTGCGTTCGACCCCCATTTATCTGTCGTCGAGACGATCATGCAGGAGGTAAAGAGAGTCTTGCCCGAGGCGGTGAAGAAGGAGTCGAGGTCCGCCTTGGAGAGCGTGTGGTCGGGTAGGTAAAATTTGCATTGAATGGCGCAGAATTCGCCCGTGGCCCGCTCTTCGCCCACGAGATCAATCCCCACGTCGCCGACGTTGCCCTTGCGGGGGAATTCGTTCCACATCCAGACGCGGGCAAAGCGTTCGACGTAGATCGGGTCGAGTTCCAGATAGCGGCAGATGAGCCGCTCGAAGCGGTCGCCCAGGTCGCGGTTGGATGTCGTCTCCTGGCGGAACTGGTCGAGAATTGTGTGGATGGTTTGGTTCATCGGAGGGGCAGGGTAAAGCACCTACTTCGTTGGAGTTCCCGGCCGCTAAGAGCAAGCATGTGGAACCCGTGAGGGGTCACATGCGGATACGATGCATGAACCGGCCGCGAAGGGCAACGTCGCGCTGGCTTGCAGCCGGCCGGAACAGCGTCGAACCCCGCCGCCCATGAAGAAATCTTCACGGTATTGAAAAGTTTTCATTGACTTCTTCACGGTTATACGATAGATTCATACCCATCGATAGAAAACCTCAACCTTCCCTTCTCCAATGACCAACCCTTCCCCCTCCAACCTCACCCCCGGCTGGCAAACCTCCGAGTTCTGGATGACGGCGCTCTCCCACGCGGGCGTCCTGCTCGCGGCGGCTTCCGGCATCCTGCCCTCCAAGTATGCGGCCCTCGTCGTCGCCGCCAGCCAGGTCGCCTACAACATCTCCCGCGGTCTCGCCAAGCAGGCCCAGTAAACCGCCTCCCCTCCCTCGCCATGACTTCACTCGCTGTTCCTCCCGTGCCCACCCCGTCGCCCGAGACCCTCGATCCGCGCTTCGCCGCGCTGCTCGACTTCGTCCTGCGTTGGGAATGCGCCTATGACCCACGGACGGGCGCCGTCATCGTCGAGAATGAGGCGGGCGATCCGGGCGGCCTGACCAAGTACGGGATCGACGCCCGGAGCCATCCGGGCGTCGACATCCCGGCGCTCACCCGCGCCGGCGCGGCCGCGCTTTACTATCGCCGCTACTTCGTCGGCAGCCGGGCCGCCGCGTTGCCCGATGGCCTCGCCGACGCCCACTTCGACGCTTCGGTGAACGTCGGCGCCGGCCGCGCCACCAAGCTGCTCCAGGAGGCGCTGGCGATCCGCGTGGATGGCGTCTTCGGGCCCATCACGCTCGCGGCGGCGTATCGCTGCGTGCCGGAGACCGCCGTGACCCGGCTGCTCGATGCCCGGGCCGATTTCTACCGCGATCTCGGCGCCCGGCCGGCCGCGCACCGGTTCCTCACCGGCTGGCTCAATCGCGTCACCTCCCTGCGCCGGTTCATCGCCGAACGCACCGGCTTCAACCTTCAGAAATAACCTATGTTCCCAACACCCTTTGTCGCCTTCAATCCCGACCCCGTTGCGTTGGACCCGCAGGCGGTCACCGTGCTCGCCGGCCTCCTGGGATTGCTGACGATCCTGGTCCTGGTGCTCAACGCCGTGATCTCCTGGCAACGCGTCTTCGGGCGCAAGCCGCCCATCGAAAACGCTCTGCAAGCCAAGGCCGACCGCGGGGCGTTGGAGAAACTCGAGATCGACCTCAAAGGCTTCGCCAGTTCGCGCGATCTGGAGCGTCATCAAGAGGAGACCCGCGTGAGGGCTAGAGGATTGGAAGAACAAATCAGCGGCTTGCGTCACGAGTTGCGCGACGAATGCCAGGCCCTCAAAGCCGCCGCCGAAAATCGCGAAGCCAAATACGAAGATGCCCTCCACGATCTCCATGCGCAGATGACCCAAAATTCCGGCCGGCTCTCCGCCGTCCAGAAGCAGGCCGACATGATCCTGACGTCGCTGACGAATCTCGGCGCCAAGGTTGATCGCGTGGTGGAGAGAAGGATGAAGGCAGAAGGATGAAGGCAGAAGGAATACACCTAACCCTCCGATCACTCCTACCTTCTGCCTTCTGCCTTCTGCCTTCTGCCTTCTGCCTTCTGCCTTCTGCCTTCT
>CAXUAZ010000094.1:0-15059 GCA_964249195.1 uncultured Chthoniobacterales bacterium | reverse complement strand
GACGCTCCGGAGGCGCTCGGAGCGAGCGTGGCTTCCGCGCGCGCCAGGTGATCGAACAGGTCATCGTAGAATTCCTGGTCCTCCGGCGCTTCGGCCGGCGCGCGCACGCGCTCGCCGGGCAGCCCGCCGTCCGTCGGGTCGCGCTGCACGTCCATCGGCAGATCGAGCAGGACGGGGCCGGGCCGGCCCTCGACCGCCAGGGCGAATGCGCGGGTTAACGCCTCGGGCAATTCCTCGGCCGAATTGACCATCCAAGCCGCCTTGGTGATCGGCTTGGCCATGGAGACGATATCCGTCTCCTGAAACCCGAGCTGGCGCACCAGCCGCTCGCCCTTTTGCTCGTGGCGGTTGACCTGCCCGGTGATGAACACGGCCGGCGACGAGTCAAAGAAACAACTGCCGATGCCGGTGAGCAGATTCGTGGCGCCGGGACCGCTGGTGGCCATGGCGACGCCGGGGACTCCCGTCATGCGGCCGATGCCCTCCGCCGCAAACGATGCGCCCTGCTCGTGGTGCATCGAAACCACCCGCACGCTCCCTTTCTGGTGCAGGGAATCGAGCAGGTGCGTGATCATGCCGCCGGACATCTCGAAGACGCATTTGACCTTCTGCGCGGCGAGGAATTCGGCGACGTAATCGCTGGCTTTTCTGGTCATGGACTTAAGGGAAGGAAAACCGGTTGCGGGAGCCGACGGTGTTAGCCTTCCCGCGAACGAGCGGGCACTGCAAGCACCAATTCTGCTCGCGCCCGGCGCAGGAAAGCGACGGTGCGGGCCAGCGCATCGTCGAGCGGGATGATCTCGCGCAGGCCCAGTTCGTCCCGCGAGCGCGCGGTGGCCGGCACATAACGCGGCGCCGGGCCGGGCGTTTCCGCACCGCAGATTACGGGAGCGGCCGCCTGAAAGCCGGCGGCGCGCGCCACCGCCGCCGCCAGTTCCCCCACCGAGATCGCCGCCTCGGACCCGACGTGATACGCGCGTCCAGACGCCCCGCGGAAAAAGAGGGTCCACAACCAAATTGCCAAATCCGCCGCATAGAGATAGGACCGCACGGGCCGGCCGTCCCCTTCGACGCGCACCGGGCCTCCCGCGAGCGCGTCGCGCAGGAAGTTGCCGGCGGCATACGTTCCATCGAGCGGCAGATAGGGGCCCACGAAGGCAAACGCCCGTGCGATCACGCAGTTCAACGAGGCATTTTCCCGGGCGGCCGTCGCGCAAAGGAACTCCGCGGCGCGTTTCCCCTCGCCGTAAGCCGCCGCCCGAGCGAGCGGATCGGGCGCCCCGGGGAAATCTTCCGGCAGGTGGGATAACCCCGGCGGCTGGGCGCCGTAGACGGCGCCGGAACTCGTGAAGAGCAAGCGTTCCACCCCGGCCTGCGCCGCAAACTCGAGCACGTGCCGGGTCCCCTCGAGGGCGCCGTCGAAGATCGCCCGCGCGGGCTGGCGTGCACCTCGCACGTCGACCTCGGCGGCCGCGTGGATCACCCCGTGGAAGCGGCCGGCCGGAAAATCAAACCCGCGCACGTCCCCGGCGTGCAACTCCACCGCCGGGTGGCGGGCAAGATGCGGCGCCTTGCGGACGAAGGCCGCCGCGTCGCGCGTGAGCACGGTCACCTGGGCGCGCAGATCGTGCGCCTCGTTCGCGGCGAGGAAACTCTCCAGCAGCCAGCAGCCGAAGAAGCCGGTTCCCCCGGTGAGGAACAAGCGTTTGCCGCGCAGCGCGCGCCAGAGATCACCGGTGTGATCCAATACATGGCGGAGATCCGCCGCCAGCGGGTGATCGTCCAGGAACGAAGTGATCAACGGGCGCGGCAGAAGGCGGTGATTGACTCGATCACATAGGTGATCATCGCCGGGGTCAGCCCGGGGTAGACGCCGATGAAAATCGCTTCGTTCATGATCCGATCCGCGCCCGACATTCCCGCAACGACGCGCAACGCTTCAGGCCGGTCCTTCTTGAGCTGCACGAACGCCGGTTGCCGCAGCAAGTTGCCCCCGAAGAGCATGCGGTTGCCGATCCTGGCGTCGTCCAGCGCCCGGGCAAACTCCGTGCGCGAGAACGGCGCGCCGGGCCGCACGAGCAGCATGAAGCCGAACCACGAGCAATCCACCCGGCAGCCGGCGCCGTCCCACGCAAAACCGCCGTCGGCGGACCAGCCCGTGGCGTGCGTGGGCAGCGAAAACTCGAAAAACTCATCGAGCGGCGCGAGCCCGCGGCGCAGCGTTTCCCAGTTATTCTTGCGCGCCTCGACGAACGCGGGCAGTTTTTCCAACTGGCACAACCCGATGGCTGCCTGCGGATCCAGCGGCTTGAGGTTATAACCCAGGTGCGAATAGATGTATTTGTGGTCGTAACCTTTCGGAAGCTCGCCCAACTGCCAGCCGAAACGCACTTTGCAGGTGTTATCCTTGCCGCTGGGGCACCAGCAGTCGCGGCCCCAATCGCGGAAACTCTCCACCAGGATCTTGAGTTGCGGGCTGCGGACGATGTTGACGGCGCCGCCTTCGCCGAGGGTCAGGTGGTGCGGCGGATAGAACGATTGCGTCGAGAGATCGCCCCAGACGCCGGTGGGCCGCGTCTGGCCGTCGAGCGTGTAGGTGCAGCCGAGCGCGTCGCAGTTGTCCTCGATCAACCACAGATCGTGCCGGCGGCAAAACTCGGTGACCGTTTTTAGATCGAACGGGTTGCCCAGCGTATGGGCAAACATGAGGGCCTTGGTCTTGCCCGGCGCAAACGCTTCTTCCAGCGCGGAAAGGTCGGCATTGCCGGTGATCGGATCGTTATCCAAAAACACCGGCACGGCGCCATTCTGGATGATGGGCGCCACGGTCGTGGGAAACCCGGCGGCGCAGGTGATGATCTCGTCGCCCGGCCGCAGCCGGCGTTCGGCGGGCAGCTTGTGACTGGTCAGCGCGCTGACGGCGAGCAGATTGGCCGAGGAGCCGGAGTTCACCAGCAGGCTGCGCTTGACGCCGAGAAAACCCGCCAGGCGTTCTTCAAAGACATCGCCTTCCTTGCCCAGCGTCAGCCAGAAATCGAGCATGGAGCCGACGCCGGCTTCCACTTCATCCTCGGTAAACACGCGGCCGGCATACGGCACCGTCGTCGTCCCGGGAACGAAGTCGGGCCGGGCGCCGTCGTCCCCGTACCCGGGGCGCTGCGCCGCATGGACGAGGGCGGCATACTGGCGGGTCAGCTTCAGGATTTCCGCTTTGAGCTCCTCGGGCGTATTCATCGGGCAGGGATCGGTCGACCTGCCGCCCAGATTAATCCCAGGCGGGCGGCAGCCTGAGCGTACGCGTTGATTTGGCCGCGCGTCAACTCGCCGCACGCCGCGGCGTCTTTCTCCCCAGCCAGGTCTTCTGCCTGCCGGTACCATGCCACGGTCGCATCCAGGGTCTCTTCGAATGTCCAGACCGGAGCCCAGCGGAGCAAGTGGAACGCCTTGTCGATCGTCAGGTTGAGCCGCCCCGCCTCGTGCGGCGCGTGTGGGTCGGACTGGTCGAGCCACTTCCCCGGCCAATGGCGCAGCACTTCCTCGACGAGTTCGGCGACCGTGCGGTTCGACGGCAGGTTGGGGCCGAAGTTAAACGGGGCGCAGAGCCGGTCCAGCGCGCTGGCGTCGCGCGCGCCGAGGGCTTCGGCCATCTGTTGCCCAAGGGATAAATAGCCGCTGAGCGGCTCGAGGACATGCTGCCAGGGCCGGGTGCTCGTCCGGTTGCGCACGGGGATGGCCTCGCCCTCGCGCAGGGCGCGGATGCAATCCGGCACGATGCGGTCGGCCGCCCAGTCGCCGCCGCCGATCACGTTGCCGGCCCGCGCGCTGGCGAGCGCGATCGGCGCGCCATCGTACCCAGGGCGCAGGGTCGCGGCAAAAAACGAGCGCCGGTACGACGCGACGGCGAGTTCCGCGCAGCCCTTGCTGGCGCTGTAGGGATCGTGCCCGCCCATGGGATCTTCTTCGCGGTAAGCGTGCAGCCACTCGCGATTCTCGTAACACTTGTCGGTCGTGACCATGACGACGGCGCAAGGCTTGCGGGCGCCGCGCCGGAGCGCCTCCATGAGGTGGATGGAGCCGGTCACGTTGGTCTCGAAGGTGCCCACGGGATCGGAGTAGGAGAGCCGCACCAACGGTTGCGCGGCCAGGTGGAAAACAAAGTCCGGCTGCACGCGCCGCACCGTCTCGCTCAACCGCGCGATGTCCCGCACGTCTGCCCGGATGTCGTCGCCCAAGCGCGCGGAAAGATCGAGTTGCGCGAAGAGCGACGGTTCGGTGGGCGGGTCGAGCGCGTACCCCGCCACCCGGGCGCCGAGCCCCAACAGCCACTCGGCGAGCCACGATCCCTTGAACCCGGTGTGCCCGGTGAGCAGGACCGTCTTGCCCTCGTAAATCTCGTGGAACGACATGCGGCTCTTCAGCGTTCCGGGGCGCCGGGATCGCCGTCTTCCGACCACAGCTTCCACGGCGCCGCGCCGTCCTGCCAGAGGCGGTTGAGGTACTGCGCCTCCTGGTAAGTGTCCATCGGCTGCCAGAAGCTTTCGTGCTTATAGGAACTTAGCTGCCCGTCGCGCACGAGATCCGCGATTGGCTGGCGCTCGAGCATGACGTTTGGATCATTGGGCAAGTAATCAAAGATGCGGTAATCGCACACCATGAAGCCGCCGTTGATGTACGCCTCTTCCATCTGGGGCTTCTCGTTGAAGGTGTGGATGCGCCCGTCGTCGTCGATGCTCATCGCGCCGAACCGGCCGGCCGGATGGACCGCGGCGACCGTGCAGATTTTCCCATGCGCCTGGTGGGCGGCGATGCCGGCGTTGATGTCGATGTTGGCCACGCCGTCGCCGTAGGTGAGCAGGAATGGTTCGCCCGCCGGGATATATTTCTGGATGAGCTTGATGCGGTGGGCGGTCATGGAATCCTCGCCGGTGTCGGCGAGGGTCACATTCCAGTGTTCCTCGCCGTGCGTGGAGTGAAATTCCACCTTGGGCTCGCGGCCCAGGCTCAACGTGGCGTCGCAGGTGTTCCAGAGATAATTGCGAAAATACTCTCTGATCATATCGGCCTTGTACCCGAGGCAGAGGATGAAGTCACAATGCCCGTAATGGGCATAAAGCTTCATGATGTGCCAGAGGATGGGCCGGCCGCCGACCGGCACCATGGGCTTCGGGCGGAACTCCGTTTCTTCACGCAGACGCGTGCCCTTACCGCCGCAGAGGATGACGACCTTCATGGCGCAAAGCGTAACAGCGAAGCGATGCGACGACAATCGCCTTCGGGGTTCCGGTCAAAGGGGACGACGCTCATCGGGCCGGGGTAATGGAAAGCTGTTGAAGATGAATCATAAAGTTTCGGGGGTCGGCCGGGGAATGGACGGTCTGCGGCGGCGAATGGGTGGCCTGCAAGTGAACCCGGTTGACGCCGGCATGCAACGTCACCGGGAACGTCACGTCGGCTTGATAATGGAACTGTCGCGACTGCGTGGAACCATCCTCCGCGATCAGGCTGATCTCGCGGTCGAGGCTTGGGTTGGCGAGACCGGCGGTGCATGTGCCATGGATCTCCCACCGGGTGGGGTTGAGCCCGGCGAAAAGGTTCAAGATCTGGATCTCCGCCGCGTCGGCGCCTAGCCAGTAGAAGGTGATGCCCAGGGAATTGATCTCCACCCCCTGCGGGTTGGAAATACTGAGGAGCGGCGTCTTTTTCTTGTCCGCAAACACAACCCCTTCGCGGCTAAGAATCACCGCATTCTTCAGGATCGGCGGAAGAACCCGGAACGTGTCGTAAGGCGTGGGAGGCAGATCGGAAATCGCGTCCGCCATCACGTACGTCCGGGCGTCGCGGCAGTGGTACAACAGCCAGGCATTGAGGATCGGGTGTTTCTCGGCCACCAGATATGTGACGTTTTTGTGGGCTTCGGCGTACTTGAAGCAGCGCCGGGTCAACGGCGTATTGAGGATCGCCAGGTGACCTTCGTTTCGGCAGATGCTTTGCCACTGCGAGACGTCGTCGACCAAGGCGAGGACAATCATCGCAACAATGAATCCGCCGGGCGCGAGTCGCAGCCACCAATGGCGGGCAGCCGCGGGCAGAAGGGAACGCGCTTCATAACTCCCCCAAACCGCCAATAGAATCCAGAACGGCGTCAGGGTGATCATCAATTTGCCGTAGCCGTATTTCGGGAAGACGGCGGCAGAAACGAGGACCGCCAGCAGGCCGATCGGCACGAGGCATACGGCGACCAGCAACCGCCGCCGGCTCTGCTTCGTCGAGAGGAGACCCAGCGCCATCAACGCCACGACGCCGAGGCCGCTCAGAATCATCAAGCGCTGCAGCAACGCCGGCGTAAAGTACAGACCGAAAAAAGTCTCCGACCAACCCAGCCACGTACCACTCCAGGGAAAGAGCACTGATAAGGTCGCGCTGTCGCGTGCGGCGGCGGAGTATTGGAGGCCGAGCGTGGCAAAGAAAAGCGTCAGATACCACCCAACCCCAAGGAGACCAAGGACCGGAGTCACGAACAAAGCCCGCAAGCGAAGCCCCAATCCAGCCCGCGCCCCAAAGACCAGCACGCAGCTCGCGATGGCCACGCTAATGACGAACATCTCGGGGTAAACGCTCATCACGTAAGCGTAGTAGATCGTCTGAAAAATCAGATACGAAGCGTCCAGGTGGCGGCGTGAACGAACGATCAGCGCCACGCCGAGCGGAAGCGTCCAGGCGTAGCAGGTCTGAGACAAAAAGCCGTCCAGATGCATCTTGGTGATAGCCGGCAGCAACCCCCACCAGATCCCGGCCAGGAAGGCGGTTCGCCGTGGGAGCCCAAGCGCCTGAAAAGCCACGTAAGCGGCCCCGGCGCCAAAGCTCAGCATCAGGATGCTGAACGCGCCGTAGGCCGTCTTCGCCGTGCTAAGGGATACCACCGCGAGATAGCCGAGCCCGAGGCTCTGTCCCAGCCTTTGGCGAAGGAAGCTGCACGCGATGCTCCCGATGGGTTCGAGCCCGGGATCCGCCCGCGTGGCGTGGAAGGGATCGGGATGATCGGTGATGAACTGCGCGAACAGCACGTAATTGACCTGGTCGATATGCGCGTTGCCATAGTAGTTCGAGGGCCCATGATAGAAGAGCGGCGAACTTTGCAGCAGGAACACCGTCAGGGTGACCGCTCCGACCCGCCACGCGCCGTGCCAGATTTGGCGCGGGAGCATTCGATCCTGGCGCCATGCGAGCACCCATCCCGCATTTCCCGCTGCCGCCGCGGCAAAAGCAAACCAACTGCTGATCCCGAGGCGGCAACCGAGGTAAAACAGATGCTGCAAGCCGATGATCCCAACGCATCCCCCGGCCGCCAGCAGGAAGATCCAAAAGAAACGCTCGCCGGAGTGGCGCCGGACGGCCGGAATGCGCCAGATCCAGTGCGCCCATCCGGTCACGCTGAATCCGACCGCGAAGACTTGAAGGAGAATCTGGAGGGTGATGAAGAGTGCGTGCAGCATCTGATCTCACCGTAAAGCCCCGGTCCGAAGTTCGGAATTAAAAAAAGCCGCCGCCCGGATTTGGCTGTGCGAGCATCGTCTTGATGTTCCGGCGCAGCTCCAGGGCCTTGCGCCCGAAGTGCGATAACCCAACGCTGGGTTCTCCACCGTAACGCTGGCGGAAATGGATCGGCACGTACGCGTGCCGGCACGTTGGATCCTTGCGCAGGAGGATGGCCAACCCAATGTTGGCCAACGAAAAATCCGCCGGCGCCCGATCCAGAATTCCCCGCAATTTTTCCGTCCGCAGCAGGCGATAGGGGACGTTGGAATCCAGGCAGACGACGCGGAACTCCAAGAGCAGCAACAAGCGCACGACCATGCTGGCGAGCATGCGGCGGGCGCCGTCGTCGCGCCGGGTGCGCAGGCCGTAGATGGCGTCCGCCTGGCCGCGCAGACGCCAGAAGCGGAAGAAATATTGCGGGTCGCACTGGCCGTCGGAATCGATCTGGAGCACGTGCGGGATGCCGCGCTCGAGGGCGATGCGGTAGCCGGCGAGGCACGTCTGCCCGTGGCCGCGATTGGCGTGACGAATGATTTCAAACCGGTTCCCAAGTTGATCGCGCAGGCGTTGGAGGACGCGGGGCGTCTCGTCGGTCGAGCCATCGTCCAGCGCGAGGAACACGAAATCTTCAGTCCAGTTTTGAATTTCGGTGAAAAACTCGGTGACGACTTTGCGCACACTGGCTTGCTCGTTGTAGACGGGCATGACGACGAGCAATTCGGGAGGAGACATGGTCAGGAGAGAAGCTGTTCGGCTGCCATCCTTAGCGAAACACGTTGTATTTCAATATCGCGTAGATCGCCCGGAAACCGTCGCGCCAGCCGATTTTTTTGCCCTGCTTGTACGTGCGGCCGTGATAGGAGATGCCCACTTCGTAAATGGTGCAATCCAGCTTGGAAATCTTCGCCGTAATTTCCGGTTCGAAGCCGAAGCGATCCTCTTCGATCACGATCGATTGCACGATCTCGCGGCGGAACATTTTGTAGCACGTTTCCATGTCCGTTAGGTTCAGGTTCGTGCACATGTTCGAGAGCAGGGTCAGCAGGCGGTTGCCCACCATGTGCCAGAAGTAAACCACCCGGTGCGCGTCGCCGCCGCTGAACCGCGAGCCAAACACGACATCCGCCTTGCGCAGGAGAATGGGCTCCAGCAGCTTGGGATACTCGCACGGGTCATACTCCAGGTCGGCATCCTGGATCACCACGCAGTCGCCGGTGGCTTCGCGCAGCCCAGTGCGCAACGCGGCGCCCTTGCCGTGGTTGACCTCGTGGACGATCAACTTGTCGATCATAGACCGCGCGGGCCCTTCCAGGCGCAGACGGCTGCCATCGGTTGAGGCATCGTCGACCACGATCAACTCGATGTCCTGATGCGGGCCGGCCCGCACCGCGCGCAGCACCCCCTCGATGGTCGATTCCTCGTTGTAACAGGGGATGATGACGGAAAGCCTCACGGTTGCATTGCGGTTGCAAACGGCCATTCTATCCCCAACCCACCGCCTGTCGAATCTTCTGGCGCCAGCCTTGTCGCGAGAGGCTGATTTGTCGATAAAAACGGTCCAGCCCCGCGGCGTTGACCTCCGGTTGGAAGTGGCGCCGGGCAAATTCCGCGCCGCCCCGGGAGAGACGTTGAGCGAGCGCGGAGTCGTCGAATACGGTCCGGCAGGCCGCGGCGATGTCCTCGGCGCGGCCGCTCTTCAGGAGGAGCGCGTCGATCCCGGGCCGCACGCGCAAGCCGATGTTCGCCCGCGGCAGCAACACCGGACGGCCGGAGGCGAAGAATTCCGGCAACTTCGAGGGAAGGCGATACTGGTTGAACTCATTCACCTCGCCTGGCTGGACGAGCGCGTCGGCCAGACGCATCAACCCGGGCAGTTGCGCCCGCTCCACGAACCCAAGGTGCAGCACGGGCGCCGCGCGCAGCGGAAACGGCACCGTATCGACGCCGGTGCGCACCAGTCGGCACGGGAGGCCGCCTTCGTTGAGCAGGACGACGGCGTCGTACAGGCTTTGCAACTCCTCGCGGTTGGCAAAATGACTGTTGCCCGGATAGAAGATGACCTTCTCCGCGGGCTCGAGGCCAAGCGTTTCTCGCAACCGCGGGTCGGGCGCCCCGGGGGAGTATGTCTCAAAATCCACGCCCGGCAGCAACTCGGCGAAGGGTGTCCCGCGCGGGGCGAAATCCGCGAGTTCCCGGACAATCCCGGTGACGCCATGCGCCGAGCGCAGGAACGCCTTGGAGTTGCGGGGATGCGCGAGGTGTACGGGCAATACGGCGGCGAGTTCCGGGTCGGAAAGCGTCAGCAGACGCCCGTGATCGGCGCCGGTATGCGAGGCGGCGAGGTGTTCCTCATTATCCTCGAGGTGAACGACCAGCCGCGCCCGCGGCATCGTCTCCCGGCAACGCTCCACGGCGAGCCGGACGTGTTCGCGGGGCGTCCAGGCGTGGAGGAGATCGGCCGGGCGGCCGTCGGGAAACAGCGCGGCCGGGCGCTCCCACGTCTCCGAGAAGAGGAACGGCCGGAGGCGCGGCTCGCTCCCGAGCGCCGCGATGCTGGCGCGGTCGTCGCCCGGGATGGCCGCGGCGCAGGCGTGCCCCAGCGCATGCAATCCCCGCGCAAAACCCGCGATGTGCCCCATGCTGTTGCTGGCAAAGTCAGCGTGGCAGAAGAAGAGGACGTTCATATCTCTGACGGAGGTCGAGCCCGGCTATTCCACAGTCGAAGCGGAAAATAATTGTAAGCGCAAACAGTTTAATCTTTACAATTGACCGACCCTTTGATGGATTTAAGCGCGTCACAAACCATCGCTGTCGGCTCCACATGCGTTTCCGCCCTCTCCACTCGACCACGCTGCGGGATTTCTATTTCCTGACGGTTTGCGCCGGGATTTTTGTGATGATGGCGACATCGGTCCTGTGGATCTACGCCACCTACTTTGCGCCCAAGGAAATGAGCCGGCGGCTGGCCCCGGAGGGCGTCTTCTACCTGCGCGCGTACGCCTCGGCGCGCACGGCGCACGGCGTGGTCGGCATCCCGGCGGGAGAACGCGTGCAACGCGTCCACGCCAAAGCCGCGCCCGGCATGGTGAAGGTGACGGATGGCCACTACGTTTTTGACGTTGCTCCCATCGACCTGACCGACGACCTGGATCTGGCCGAAAGCATCGCCGCCAACGACGGAGAAGCGCAACGGCTGCTCAGCCAGCAGGCCGCGAACGATCAGTTGGACGCCCTGCGCGCGCGCAGCGAATACGACGAGAAACGGGCCAAGGACGCCGCAACCCTCAGCGCGCAGATCAAATCCGCCTCGGTCGTCGGCGCGGCGATTACCCCGCTGAATGCCGGCGCCCGTTATATCGGTTCGGGCGCCGCCGTGCCGTCCTATACGTCGTTCAACGACATCACCAACAACATTTCCGTCCGCAACGCCGCCCCGGCCACCACCGGCGCCCCGCTGAATCCGCCGCCCGTCATCCGATACACGGACGACCCGCTGACTCGTCTGCGCAAGGAGGCTTATGGCAATCAGCCGGCGAGTCCCTGGTAGGGTCGGAAACTTCCGGCGGCGCCCGCGCGCGAGCGATGCGCCGCGCGATTGATCCGTAATGAAAAGCGCGCTGCTGCTGACCGCCGTCTGCATTTCGTGGTTTTCCCTGTTGACCGCCGCGGCTGACCCTTCCGCCGACATCTCGGCCGAGCGATTGCTGGGGCACATCAAAGTGCTCGCCTCGGACGAGTTCGAGGGTCGCGGCCCCGGATCGAAGGGCGAGGAGCTTTCGGTCAAATACATCTCCGACCAGTTCCGCGCGATGGGGTTGAAGCCGGGCAACCCGGACGGGACGTATATTCAGGAAGTCCCCCTCGCCGGGGTGCGCGGGACGCCGACGGCGAGTTTTACCGTCGCCGGGCAGGCGCCGGCCGAGTTGAAATTCCCGAGCGATTTCGTGGCGACCTCCACCCGTCTCGTGCCGGAGGTGAAAGTGGAGAATTCGCCAATCGTGTTCGTCGGCTACGGCGTGGTCGCCCCGGAATACGATTGGGACGATTATAAAGGCGTCGATTTGAAGGGGAAAACGCTCCTCATGCTCATCAACGACCCGCCGGTTCCCGATCCCAAGGACCCGGCCAAGCTCGATCCAGCGACGTTCCGCGGGGACGCAATGACGTACTACGGCCGCTGGAGTTACAAGTACGAGATCGCGGCTAAAATGGGCGCCGCCGCCGCCGTGATCGTGCATGAGACCGGTCCCGCCGCGTACCCGTATTCCGTGGTGGAAATGAGTTGGGCAAAGGAAAATTTCACCATTGATGCGGCGGACAAAAACGCGAGCGACGTGCCGGTCCGTTCGTGGGTTACCCTGGAGGTCGCGCGCAAGCTTTGCCAAGACTCCGGGCTGGATTTTGACACGTTGAAAGCCGCCGCGGCCCGCCGCGACTTTCGCCCGACGCCGTTGAAGGCGACCGCCTCGTTTGACCTGCGGCAGCGCGTGCGGCCGTTCAAGTCGCGCAACGTGGTGGCGGAGACGCCCGGAACCGATCCCACGCTCAAGGAGGAGTGTCTGGTTTACAGCGCGCATTGGGATCATCTCGGTCGTCATCCGGAGCTGCAGGGTGACCAGATCTTCAATGGCGCCGTGGACAACGCCTCGGGCGTGGCCGCGTTACTGGAACTCGCCCGGGCGCAGCAGGCCGCGCCTGCGAAACGCACCGCGCTTTTCATTGCCACGACGGCCGAAGAGGCCGGTTTGCTCGGGGCCAAGTTCTACGCCGAACATCCGCTAATCCCGCTGGCAAAAACCCTCGGCGACATCAACATCGACTGCACGAACATCTGGGGCCGGACGAGGGACATCGAGGACATCAGCGGAGGCTCCACCACCTTATCCGATCTGACCGCCGCGGCGGCGGCAAGGCGCCACCGGGCGCTGGCGCCCGATGCCGACTCGGGCAAGGGTTACTATTATCGGGCGGACCACTTCGAGTTTTCCAAGGCGGGGATTCCGTCGCTCTACATCCTCCCGGGCACGGATGTGATCGGCCAGCCCCCCGGCTACGGCCGGCAAAAGAAGATCGAGTACACGGAGCATCATTACCACCAGCCCTCCGACGAAGTGGACCCGGGGTGGGATCTCTCCGGCGCGGCGGAGGATGTGGCGCTGCTTTTCGAGGTGGGGCAGGAAGTGGAGAACGGTACGCAGTGGCCGTCCTGGAAACCCGGCGCGGAATTCAAAGCCCGCCGGGACGCGATGCTGGGCAATTAGGAACGTACCGGCGGTCGGGGTCGAACCGACACTCCCTTGCGGGAACAAGATTTTGAGTCTAGCGCGTCTGCCAATTTCGCCACACCGGCGGTGTGGATGGGAGTAAAGCAAGCGGCGGGCGGAAATCAAGCGCGTTTCAATCCGGCGCGTTCACGGAGTCCTCGTCCTCGTGAATGTGGAAAAAATGCTGCACGCGCGAACTGGCCTTGCGCAGGTTGCGTTTGACCGTCTCGTTGGCCCGATCCAGCGAGCGGCCCGTGCGGGTGAAGAATCCGCCGGAGGAGTCGTCGTCCGGCACGGTTTCCGGCGTTGGGGGCGGGACGGCTTCCACCGTGGACGCGAGCCGGCCATCCATGGACAACGTAGCCCCGTCGCTGGCCGCCAGCCGCATCCCGCCGACCCGCGCGCCGTCGCGATCCATCAGGTCGAGCGTCCAGACAGGCTTGCCACTCTCGCCGGCGCGCAGCGTGTACTGCACAAAGTCAAAGCGCAGCCGCACCTTGCGCGCCTGGGTATCCGCTGCCTCGAAGGCGCCGCTCGAATCCAAATTCAAATCTTGCAGGCGGATCGGCGGCAGCCCGGCGGACGGCGAATGATCGATCGTGCGCTGGGCCGCGATCTTGCCGCCGGCGATGTCGACTTCCTGCACGCTGTCCTTGCCCTTGACGACCACCTTCCAAAGGAACGGCTGGGGAACCCCGTCGCGGCCAGCGATTTCCACGATCTGGTTCAAGCTTTCGCCGCCCAGCTTTTTGCCCACCAGGCGCATGGCCGTGTAGGCCGAGGGATTGTCCGGCCCATCCGCCGCGCGGGCGATCAGGGGCAGCAAAAGGAGAGGCGCGAGATAAATCGACTTCATGGCAAAGCGTTTGATCGCGTCAGGCGCTCATCCGCTCAACATCTTTCGACGGAAATGTCGCCGCGAGCGCCAGAATTTTAACACAGAGGACGCCGAGGAAATTCACACAGAGGTCACAGAGGAAAGGCAGGAGAGGTTTGGGAAAGAAAAAATCTCTGTGCTCTCTGTGTGCCTTTCCTCCGTGTTCTCTGTGTTAATCCCCAGCCGTGATATGTTCGAGCCGCTTGAGACTTGAGTCCGCGGCCAAACGTGGGGATGGTCCCCAGAGTATGCCCGCACCTTCCGCCAACCCGGCTCCGCCGCCGGGAGTGGAACGCCTGGAGGAAACGCTGAGCGTCTACAAGGGATTGGTGGAGGTCAGCGCGTTGATCAACGCGATCACCGATTTCAGCGAGTTGCTCACCGAGATCATGGAGGTCGCCCGCCGCGTGATGCGGGCCGAGGGCAGCGCGCTGATCCTCCTTAACGAAAAAACGCAGGACCTGGAAGTCGTCGTTGCGCGCTCAAAGGATGGCGAGGTCGTCGTGGCCCATCAGCCGGTGCCCCGGCAGCAATCGATCGCCGGCTGGGTCTTCGAGCACGGCGAAGGCGTTTTGATTCCAGACGCCTACGCCGACCCGCGGTTTTATCCCGCCGTCGATCTGAAAACCGGCGTGCGCACGCGCTCGATCCTGTGCGTCCCGTTGCGCCGCGGGGGCAAACCCATCGGCGTGCTGCAGGTGCTCAATCCGACGCCGGAAGGCCGCGGCGTGTTCGACGAGGCAGACCTCGAAGCCTTCGCCGCCTACGCAAACCTTGCCGCGACCGCGATCGACAAATTGCGCTACCTCGAAGAGCAAGGGCGCCGCACGCGCTTTGAACAAGAAATGGGCATCGCCACGGAGATCCAGAAGAGTTTTCTCCCCTTGGAGCTGCCCCAGCGCAGCGACCTGGCCTTCGCGGCGCATTACCGCCCCGCCTTGGACATCGGCGGCGATTTTTACGACATCTTCGAGATCGATCCCGACGAGATTTACTTTGTGATCGGCGACGTGGCCGGCAAGGGCATCCCGGCCGCCCTCTTGATGGCGCAGGCGTTGAGCGCGCTGCGGCTCATCATTGCCCGGGGCGTGGCGCCGGCGGAGGCGATGCGGCGTTGGAACGAGATGCTCTGCCGGCATTCGTTGCGCGGGCTGTTCGTCACGGCGACCCTCGGCCGCATTACGCCGTCGCGGAAAACCGTGGAGGTGGTCAGCGCGGGGCACTGCCCGCCGTGGATCTTGCGCGCCGGCGAGGTGATCGAGATGGACTTGCGCGCGGCCCCGCCTTTGGGCATCCTCCCGGAGACGCGGTACGAGACTTCGTTTCTCGAGTTGGAGATCGGAGACTGGTTCCTCCTGTACACCGACGGGCTAACGGAGAGC
>CAXUAZ010000093.1:0-15423 GCA_964249195.1 uncultured Chthoniobacterales bacterium | reverse complement strand
GCGGGCGGCGTCGCCTAGCGGTCCGCTGGGGCCGGCGGTGGTGCGGGTGCTTCAAGCCAGCAAGAAGCCGATGAACGTGCGCGACATTCTCGATGGATTGACGAGCGGCGGATTTGTCTACAACGCGCCCGAGCCGAAAAAGAACCTGGCCGCGCGCATTTATCGGCTCAAAGGCGTCCAGCAGGTCGGTCCCGGATTGTTCGCGGCCGTCTAACATTGTCCATCCTGAGCGGAGCCGAAGGACCCTACTGACTTCGTCCGGCGCACGGGCAGCTCTATTTGGAGCGCCCCCCGCGCAAACCGCCAAATGGGACCGCTCGGAGAGCGGGTCCCTACCTTGAAGCTACGGCGCCCCGAAGCCGCCCGTCGCGACGGCCTGGCCGTCCGTGGTGTCGAGTTCCACTGATTGAATGGCGCTCACGTCCACCGACGCCGGCAGCGGCGTCACCTTGGTCTTCGGCGTGCCGTCCGCTTTCAACGGCAACACCGCTTTGCCCGTCGCGACCAGCAGCAATCCCTTCGCGTCGGTCTTGACGTTGCGCACCGCCGCGCCGTTGACCTTGAGCACGAGCTTGGCCGACGCCGGAAGCTTCTTCGCGAACAGCGCAAAGCCCGTCTTCACCTTCGCCGACGGCTGCTGCTTCACCCCGAAGATCACGCTCCCTTTGGCCGACGCCGAGGCCAGCGGGAAACTGCCCGCCTGCACAAATTTCGCGGCGGCCGCGCTGCCCGTGAGCACCGGCTCGCTGTCGTCCTCGGTCGAGATGTCGATCGAGGCGATGTCGGCCAGGTCCAGGCCCTCGGGAAGCGGCTGGCCGCCGCCGCCGAACACCGCCACGCCTTTCGCGCTGCCATCGGCCTGGCTGGCAACCTTCAGCGCGCCCAACGAAGCCCGGTTCCCCGTGGACGTCAGATTGACGCTCACGTTGTATTCGCCCGACTCCAGACTGCTCGTGCTGATTGCCACGCTCGACGCCGCTCCGATTGCTGCGCGCAAGGCCCTGATGATCGTGGCCGCGTCCCCGCCGGCGGCGCTCTCGGCCGCGGCCGGCTCGCCGCTCGCCGCTCCCGGAGCCTGCGGCGGCGGCGCGCGCGGGATGATCTTGGTCGCCACCAGGAACGTCCCCTGCAAGTCGGCCAGCAGCCCCGTCAAATCCGCCAGGATCAGCTTGAAATCGGCCTGCGTCACCGAGGCCGACGCCACGATCGACTCGATGTCGGAGCCGACCTGATTGATCTGGCCATCGGTAAATCCCGCGCTCTGGAGCACGGCGTTGAGATCCCCGAGGATGGTGAGTTCCTCCGCCGTGGTGAGCTTCCCGTCCACCAGCGCGGCGACGGCGTCGGCGGCGAGCTTGCGCACGGTGTCTTCAGACGGCTTGGAGGCGCCCGTGATGAAGAGTTGGAGGTCGGCGGCGAGCCGTTGCACGTCCGCCGGATCGATCTGCGAATGGGAGGCGATGCCTTCGAGATCGGCCACCAGTTGTTTCACATCCTGCTGGACCTGCGGGGAAACCGAGGCGGAAGCGGGAAGGGCGGCGATAAAGACAGCGGCGGCGAGGCAAGGAAGTTTCATGGAGGGGGAGCGATGATTATGGCAGCGGGTATTGCGCGGTCAATTCCTGCACGGCGGCGCGGACGCGGGCCAGGGCGGATTCGTCCGCGCGATGCAAAAGGGCGTCGTGGATGAGGTCGGCTATTTCCATCATCGTCTCCTCCTTCATGCCGCGGGTGGTCACTGCCGGGGTGCCGACGCGGATGCCGCCGGCCTTGAATACGCTCACCGTGTCGAAGGGGATCGCGTTCTTGTTCACCGTGATGCTGGCGCGATCGAGCGTTTCCTGGGCGTCCTTGCCGGTGAGATCCATCGGGCGCAGGTCGAGCAGCAGGAGGTGATTATCGGTGCCGCCGCTGACAAGCCGGTAGCCGTTCTTGGCGAGCCGGGCCGCGAGCGCCCGGGCGTTGAGCACCACCTGGCGCTGGTAATCGCGGAACCCCGGCTGCAACGCCTCATGGAAACAGACCGCCTTCGCCGCGATCACGTGCATCAACGGCCCGCCCTGCACCCCCGGGAACACCTGCCCGTCGATCTCCTTGGCAAACTTCGCCCGGCACATCGTGATGCCGCCGCGGGGTCCGCGCAGGCTCTTGTGCGTCGTCGTCGTGACGAAATCCGCGTGCGGCACCGGGCTCGGGTGCTGCCCGCCCGCAACGAGGCCCGCGATGTGGGCCATGTCGGCAAACAGGTACGCGCCCACCGAACGCGCGATCTGCCCGACGCGCTCGAAGTCGATCGTCCGCGAATAAGCTGAGGCGCCGATCGTGATCATCTTCGGGCGGACCGCTTCGGCCTGTTTGGCAAGCGCGTCGTAATCGATCCGCTCGTCGTCGGGGCTTACGCCGTAGTGGGTCACCTCATAGAAACGCCCGGAGAAATTCGCCTTGTGCCCGTGCGTCAGGTGGCCGCCGTGGGAGAGATCCATGGTGAGGATCTTGTCGCCCGGCTGCAGCACCGCAAAATAGACGGCCATGTTGGCCTGCGCGCCGCTGTGCGGCTGGACGTTGACGTGCTCCGCGCCAAAAAGCTGCTTCGCGCGGTCGATGGCGAGTTGCTCGATCACGTCCACGTTCTCGCAGCCGCCGTACCAACGCCGCCCCGGGTAACCCTCGGCGTATTTATTGGTTAACACGCTGCCCTGCGCCTCGCGGACCGCGCGGGAAGTAAAATTCTCGCTGGCGATCAGCTCGATGTTTTCGTGCTGGCGCGCTTCCTCCGCCTCGATGGCGGCGGCGACCTCGGGGTCGATCTCGGCGAGGGTGGAGTGGGTCTGGGCGGCGAATTCCATGGTGGGATCAAAGGCGGCGGGTTTCTTGGCGGCGGCGCCAGGCGCGGGACTCGCGTCGAGCAGCGCCAGGAGGCTCGGGAGCGCTTTCTTTAACACGTCCCGGCACCGAAAGTAAACTCCCCGCCCCTGCCCGATGGGATCGGGCACGTCGAGGTCGCGGCCGTCCGCCCCGGGGTCGAACTCCCGCACGAGGAACGCTTTTTCCGCCGCCTCGGGAAAGAGCAGCTGGATCGTGTCCAGATGCGAGCGCGTCATGGCAAAAATGAGGTCCGCATGCTCGGCGAGCGACTCCGTGAGCGGTTGGCTGCGGAAGCGGGAGAGATCCACGCCGTCCTCGGCCAGGGCCTCGACCGCATGGAGGCTCGCCGGTTGCCCGCCCATGGCGTGGACGCCCGCCGACATTACCCGCACGTCGGTCCTCCCTTTGAGCAAGCGGCGGAAGAGCGCCTCTGCCATCGGGCTGCGGCAGATGTTGCCAGTGCAGACAAAGAGGACCGTTTTCAAAGAGAGGCGCAGGCGAGCGATCAACTGTAGGAGCAAACCCGGCGGAGTCAACCGCCAGGGCCCCTGCAAATCAGGGCTTGAGGTGCGCGGGCGCGGCCGATAATTTCGCAGGTTGTGAGTGCCTTGCCGGAGACGCCTTACGCGCAATACTGGCCCGACGCCTACCGCTTCGCCTTCCTGATGACCGGCAGCGCGGCGGCGGCGGCGGCCATCATCCAGAGCCTCGTACCCTGCGCGGCCGAGCGTCTCCCGCAAATGCGCGACGAGCGGCAGGCCAAGCGCTGGCTGTTCTCCCGGCTGCGCGAGTCGTGCCTGCGCACCCCGGCGGCGCCCGCCCCCGACGCCGACGACGCCGCGCGCTTCTTCTCCGGCCTCCCGGAGCCTGAACGCAGCGCGCTGGGCCTCTTCTACCTGCACCGCTTCGGACCCGACGAACTCGCCGACCTGCTTGAGGTCACGCCCCTGAGCCTCGGCCGGCTCCTGGGCTCCGCGCGCCTGCTCCTGGGCCGCCGCTGCGGGCTGCACGATGCCGCGGTTTAACCCCATGTCCGCCGCCACGCCCGAGAAATGCCGCGCCCTGCTGGCCTGCGTGCGCCCCGATGGCGGCGCGCCCGGCGACCGCGCGACGCGGGAGGCGTTCCACCGGCTGGAGGGGGACCCAGGGTTGAAGGAGGCATTCGAGCAACAACAGGCGTTCGACCGCGGCATGGGCGCCATGGTGCGCGACATCCCGTTGCCTGAGGCGTTCGATGCGCAGCTCGCCGCGAGCTTCGAGCGCGCGTTCAACGAGGAGACCTCCAGCCGCCACCTGCTCGCCCACCCGGCGCTCTGGGCCGCGCTGTTGTCGGTGCTGTTCCTGCTGGGGTGGGGCGGGCTGGTGTTCTATCAACGCATGCAGGGTTTCCCCGGCGACGACGCCGTGGCCCGGCTCGTGGCCGGCGTCAGCTCCAACTCCGCCAACCAACGCCTCGAGCCGCTCTCCACCCCGTGCGCCAACCTCGGCGACACGCTCTTCCTCAAATACGGGCTCGACGACTACAGCGTGCCCCGCCCGTTCGGCCGGTACGAGGCGGTGGGTTACCGCGTGTTCTTCAGCAACAGCTTCCCCGTCGCGCAGGTAAAGGTGCGCGAGCATGGGTTGACGTTCCTGCTCTTTCGATGTGACCAGCAGGGCGTCGACCTCAAACCGCCCGGCGAGTGGAAATCCCTTTCCGGCGAGGGTTGGGCAGCTGCGGCGCAGGCGCACGACAACATCTGCTTCGTGGTTGCCTGCCGCGGCGACGACAGCCAGTTGGCGGCCTACCTGCGTGAGGCGCAAACCGCCGCCGCGCCCAATCCGTAAATGGACGCCGCGAGCCCGCTGGGGATCATCGCTGGGAGCGGAAGTTACCCGCTGCTGCTGGCGCGCGCCGCCCGCGCTGCCGGGGTCGCGCGGATCGCCGTCGCCGCCTTTGAGGGGGAGACCGACCCCGCGCTCGCGGCCATCGTCGACGACATCGCCTGGATGCGCGTGGGTCAGCTCGGCCGGATGATTGCCTACTTCAAGGCGCAGGGCATCCAGCGCGCGATCATGGCCGGCCAGATCGCGCCGAAGAACCTCTTCAACCTCCGCCCCGACCTGAAGGCCCTCCTCATGATCGGCCGCTTGAAGGAGCGCAACGCCGAGAGCCTCTTTGGCGCGGTTGCCGACGAATTGGCTAAATCCGGCGTCGTTCTTCTGCCCGCGACGACCTACCTGGAAGATCTGCTCGCCCCGCTTGGCCACATTGCCGGGCCGGCGTTAGGCAAACGCCAGCAGGCCGACGCCGCCTACGCGATGCGGATCGCCAAGGAGGTCAGCGCGTTGGACATTGGCCAATCGGTGGTGGTCCGCAACGGCACGGTGTTGGCGGTGGAGGCGTTTGAAGGCACGGATGCCGCGATCCGCCGGGGCGGGTCGTTGGCGGGCAAAGGCGGCGCGGTGTTGGCAAAGGTTTCCAAGCCGCGCCAGGATGTCCGGTTCGACGTCCCGGTGATCGGCCCGCGCACGTTGGAAACGGCGGCTGCGGCAAAGCTGGCCGTGATCGCGGTCGAAGCCGGCAAGACGCTTTTATTAGAGGGCGAGACCCTGCTCGCGCTAGCCGCTGAGAAAGCGATCACGGTCATCGGCATCGCCACCGACCCAAGGTAGGGACGGCTCTCCAAGCGGTCCGTTTTAAGGCTTGGGGGACAGGGCGGTTGCGAGCTGCCGCCGGTGCTGGCATGGTTAGAATATGCACACGATCACTCCGGAAGAAGCGAAGGCTCAGCTTTCGTTGTGGGCGTTTGCAGGCACGGTCGCATCTCTCGCGGGCGGGTACGTCGCTTTCATGGTGCTCGGCTTTGTTCTAGGCCCCGGCTTCGACATCGACGACAAAGGCGCCCCGATCCAGAAGTTCTTCGGCGCGGCGGCTCTGCCAGCACTTTACGCGTCATTAAAGTTCCAACGCGAATCGCAGAGCTGATTTGATGGCGGCAAGACTTTCGTCTGGCAGTGTCCCGAAACGTCGTTCAAGGCGAATCGAAGCCAGCGATGCAAGACCTTGGACGTTGGCGGTTGAGACTTCACGCAAGAACGCCAAACGAGGCAGAGTTACTTCGTAGTTGCTGCCGCGGGGTTGAGTGGTCAACGGCACATACAGAATCAAAGCACGCGGCGGATCGGCATCATTGCGCGAGACGATGACTACCGGCCGAGTCTTCGCCGCCAAGCCGAGGTCGGCGAGCCAAACTTCACCGGGACGTGGCATCGTCGTCGAGAAGATCGAGCACTTCCTGTTCGACGCGCCGCGACCGGCCTAACGCCAATGTGCCTTCGTCCGCTTGCGCGATAATCTCAGCGATCATGACCCGCACCTCGGCGGAGGTGACCGGTTGCCAGTGATCAAGCTTGGAACTCAGTTCTTCGGCGAGCGCGTCCATGCTAAGTAAGCTATTGGTTTCGATCCCTGCCGTCAATTAGCGGGCCGCCAATGCAGCGACGACGCTCCATTTTGCAAACCGCGTCTTCCTGTCGTAAAGGTTCGCGCTCGTTCGCTCGCGTTGCCAATGCCCTGGTTTTCCTTCGATCCGAAGAGTTTCGCGTACTCCTTCCTGGGCGTGCTCTTTGAGAGCATCCCGTTTTTGTTGCTCGGCTCGCTCGTGTCGGGGGCCATCGAAGTCTTCGTGCCCGCGCGCTGGATGACCCGCCTCCTCCCGCGCCGCGCCGGGGTCGCCATCCTGCTCAGCGGGCTCTTGGGCATCATCTTCCCCATGTGCGAATGCGGCGTCGTGCCCGTGATCCGGCGCCTCATGAAGAAAGGGCTGCCCATCTCGTGCGCGGTGACTTATCTGCTTGCCTCGCCGGTCGTCAACCCCATCGTCGCGGTGAGCACCTACGCGGCGTTCCGCGGGCAACAGCCGGGGCTCATGCTCGTGTTCCGCGGAGCCTTGAGTTACCTGGTGGCGATCATCGTGGGGGCGGTCGTGCTGCGGCTGCGGCCCGAGCAATTTTTGCACGCGCGGGTGATCGAAACATTGCCCGGACGCTCCCGCCGCGCCGGGTTCCGCATGGGGTCGCTGGTCGGCGCCGGGTCTTCCATCGCGGCGCCGTTTAGCCAGGAAGCGCCCGGCGGCGGCGCGGCGCTCGACGCCCTCGACCTGCTTGAAGGCGAGTTGCAACCCACCCTCGGCCGCCGCGCGCTCGTCGCGCTCCAACGCGGCACGAACGATTTCCTCGATGTCGCCGTGTTCGTGGTGATCGGCGCCGCGCTGGCCAGCTTGTTTAACACCAGCTTCGACCAAAGCCGCATCGAGGCGCTCGCGACCCAACCCGCCCCGGCTGTCGGCGCCATGATGGCGTTGTCGTTCATCGTGGCGGTTTGCAGCACTTCGGACGCGTTCATCGCGGCGACGTTCGTCAAATTTCCCTTCGCGGCGCGCCTGGCGTTCCTGGTGTTCGGGCCGGTGTTCGACCTGAAGCTGATCTTCCTCTATTCGCTGGTGTTCCGGCGGCGCTTCGTGCTGGCGCTGGGGGTTGGACTTTTCGTGTTGATCGGCGTAATCTGTCTGCGGCTGTCGGCCTGGCACTTCTAAAAGGAATCGCTCCATGAAATCTCTCTCCCGCGGTTTGTCTTCGCTGGCGCTGGTCGCCTGGGGTTCGCTGTTGCTGTACTTTTACTTCAGCCATCGCATCAACGAATACCTGATCCCGCTGTACCGCCCGCTCTCGGCGATTTCCGGCGCGATGATGATCGGGATCGCGGCCGTCCTCTGGTTGAATCAATACCTCGATTCACGCTCGGGACGCACCGCGGCGCTCGGGCTCGATGAAGCGCGTTCCACCGGCCGGGTGCGCGCGACGCAGACCTTGTCGTTTGTGCTCCTGGTCGCTCCGCTCTGGGCAGCCGGCGGCATGTCGCGCGATGCCTACGGCGCGAAGGCGATCCTCAACCGCGGCATCGCCACGGACGCGAGCCACCTCCCCGGCAAGACCGCCGCCGTTTACGAGCCGCCGCTCCCCGGGGCCGCGCCCGCCGCTCCCGACGCCAACCCTTCGGCGGACGACGCCGCGCAATACCTCAAGAAGACGCCTAACGGCGCGATCATCGCCGAAGTCACCGACCTGTTGTTTGCCGCCGATGACGACACGATGCGCCCGGCGTTCGAAGGCAAGAAGGTCGAGCTCATCGGCCAATACATGCCCGCCAAGGATGGCAACGTGAGCGGCCAACGTTTCGAGTTGGTGCGCATGTTCATGGTTTGCTGCGCGGCCGACGCCCGCCCCGTGGCGGTGAACGTCGAGCCGGCCGCCGCGCCTAAGCTCGCCGAGATGGCGTGGACCAAAGTGACCGGCACCGCGACCTTCCCGATGGAAAACGGCCGCCGCCAGGTGGTGATCCGCGCGGAGAATGAAACGCCGACGGAGCCTCCGGGCGAGACGATGTTGTATTGAGGTGACGACCATGCCGCGCCGTTCATTGCCGAAGCGTCGCACCGCCACGTTGGCGCGAGAGTTCCGCCAGTCGAGCCAAGCGGGGCCGCGCGTGTGGGCCCTGGTGGGGTTGGCGCTCGTGGCCGGATTAATCTTCCCGCAATCGATCTGGATTTCCCTGGCGTTGTGGCTGGTGTTCGTGTTCCCGCTGGCGATGGGCGGGTTGTTCCGCTGGGCGCTGGCGGAGGCGATCCGCAAGATGGCGACTGCGGCGCCGGTTCGCCGCGCGCCCGCGCCGCCGACGGAGCGCGTCGTGACGGGGCGCGTGGTCTCGTAGTCACCGCCCCCCTCGCAACCGCACGCTGGCCGGCTTGGCGCCTTCCAGCGCGACGGCCGCCGCGCAACCGGCAAATTCTCGCAGGTCCCAGAGCGTCCACGCCTCGTCGGGCCGGGTGAAAACCGTCGCCGGCGACGACCCGCTGATCGCCGGGCTCTCGATCTCCTGCAAGCCGTCCGCGATGCCGCGCCCGCTGGCTTTGAGCAGCGCCTCCTTGCGCGTCCAGACATCGAGGAACGCCGCGCGCCGTTCGGCTTCCGGGCGCAACAGCCAGCGCACGCGTTCCCGGGCGGAGAACACCCGCCGCGTCAAGGCCGTCAGGTCGTCGCCGAGCCGCGCGCCGAGTTCGACGTCCACGCCGACATCGCGCCCGCGCGCAAAGGCAAACAGCCCGATTTGCCGCGAATGCGACACGTTGAACTTCAGATCCGTCGCCGGGTAAGACACGTGCGGCTTGCCGCTCTCGCTGTACCCAAACTCGATCGCGCCCGGCGACGCCCCCAGGTAATCGCCCAGCAACTCGCGCAACCTCCCGCGCGCCGCGATGTAGCGCCGGCGATCTTCTTCAAAGTAAAACCGCGCCGCGCGCGCCTGCTCCTCGGGGTTCAACCACCCGGGCGCCGCGACATCCAGATCCGCCCGCCACAGATCCAACTCGTGCGCCTGCGGCATCGTCACGCGAGGCTCTCCTTGACCGCGGCCGCCAGCGACTCCACGTGCTCGGTGATGCACGCCAGGTGGCTGCCCGACAGATTGCGCGTGAGCAACTTTGGCGCATATCGCTTCCAATCCTCCGCCGGGTCACGCTCCGGCCCCTCCGCCAGATCGCGCGACAACAACAGCGTCAGATCGCCCGCGTACGGCCGCGCCCGGTACCCGCCGGTCGCCCACAGGAAAACCAGCGGCGCATCCCAACGCGGATCGTACCAACCCACCGTGGTATCCTTCCCCGCGGTGGTCGTCGGCGGCAGCATGCCATCCGCGGCCGGCGCCCGGCTCAAGCCGAGCCGTTTCCACACGATCGCGCCCTGCTCCTTCCAACCCAAGCCGCGCCAGCGCTTGAGGCGCGCGAGCAGGAAGTGCCAGCGGCAAAACAGGTAGAGTTGCCCGTCCGCATCGAGCCTGCGCCATTGGCCGATGCGCTCCGCCATGCGCCGCAGCCGTTTGAAGCCGACGTTCACAATGGCGGCATCGATGATCACCAGCCGCTCCACGGTTTCCCCGGCCGCGGTTAGTTGTTGCGCGACCTCGTAGGCGATCAATCCGCCCAGGCAAAACCCGCCGAGCGCATACGGGCCATTCGGCCGCACGGAGCGGATCGCCGCCACGTGCATCGCGGCCATTTCCTCGATGCTTGGTCGGCCCGCGACCGCGTTGACATCCACCGGCGGCAGGGTGTAAAACGGCTGCTCCGGCCCCAACCCGCGCGAGAGTCGCATCGTGTAATAGCCGCCACCCGTTAGGTCGCCGTGCAGATAGAACAGCGGCGTCTTCGCGCCCGTCGCCTGCACGGTGAGGATCGCCGGCGCCTTGCCGCCTTGGCCGGTGAGGAGTTCGTCGGCGAGGTGTTCGATGGTGGCGTTCTTGAAGAGCGCGGCGGGCGAGAGCGCCTTGCCGCAGGCGGCCTCCACCTTGGTCAACATCCGCAGGGCGAGCAGCGAGTTCCCGCCCAGCGCGAAGAAATCGTCGCGAATGCCGATCGGCGAAACCTTGAGTAATTCCTGCCAGATCTCAATGAGTTGGAAATGCACCGTCAGATAAGGCGTGCCCTGGCCGCTGGCGGGCGCGGCATCCGGCTCTCGGCGCGCATTGGGGACGACGCTGAACTCGGAGAGCCGCATCTGCGGCGCAGCCGCGGCTTCCTCGAGCACCGTCTGGTATTGCTCGAGCGTGCGGTCGATGGTCGCCTGGTCGAAGAGGGCGGCGTTGTATTCCAGGCAGAGCCGTACGCCGTCGGCATCCTCGATGGCGCCGAGCGTCCATTCGAAGACGGCGCCGCCGCTCACCGAGCGCAGCGGCGTCATGGTCAGATCCGTGAGCCGGGCGGGTTGGAGAAACGCCTGTTGATGCAGGAAGCTGACCTGCAACCGGCGCGGCCCCAGTTCTTCGATGATCCATTCAAATGGCGCATCCGCATGGCTGAACGCGTCGAGCGCCGTCTGCCGCACCCGCGCGAGCAATTCGCGAAAAGTGGGATCGCCCGTTAGGTCCGTGCGCAACAGGAGCGGATTGACGAACAACCCGACGAGCCCTTCCAATTCCGCGCGGTTCCGGTTGGCCGAAGGCGAGCTGATCACGATGTCGTCGGGACGATTCGCGCAGACGCGATGCAGCAACGCGTTGCACGCCGCGAGGTAGACCATGTAAGCGCTGGCCCCTTCCTGGGTTGCCAGCGTTTTCAGGTCGCGCGCGAGCGCCGCCGGGATGGCGCGCCAGCGGATCGCGCCCGCCGCTTTCCCCCTGCGCGCGTGGTCGACGGGCAGCGCCAACGCCGGCAGATCGCCGGCGAGTTGTTTGCGCCAGTAAGCAAAGTGGGGCTCAAGCGCGCCGCTGGCGAGCGCCTGCTGTTGCCAGTCGGCGTAGTCGGCAAATTGCAGCGGGAGCGCCGGGAGCGGCGACGGTTTGCCGACTGCGAAGGCGCCGTAGAGCGCCGCGAGTTCGCGCAGGATGAGCCCGTTGCTCCAGCCGTCGCAGACGATGTGATGCAGCGTGAGCAACAAGAGGTGTTCGACGCCGGAGGTGCGCACCAGCCGCGCGCGCACGAGCGGCCCGCGCGCGAGATCGAAGGGCCGCTCGGCTTCTTCGCGGGTGAGGTGCTCCGGCACGCGGGCCCGCTGGCCTTCGGGGAAATCTTCGATGTCCACCAGGGTGAAGGGCAGCGTCAGCTCGGCCGCGATCACCTGCGAGAGTTGCCCGTGCTCGAAATGGAACGTCGTGCGCAGCGCCTCGTGGCGCGCGACGGTTTCCTGCAGCGCGCACTCGAGCGCGGCGCGGTCGAGGACGCCGGTGAGCCGCAGGGCGATGGGCATGTTGAGCGCCGGGTTGCCGCCGGGGAACATGCCATCGAGCGTCCAAAACCGGCGCTGCGCGGCGGTCGCCGGGAAGACGAAGACATCCTCCTCTTCCTCCGGGGGCGCTTCGGGTTCGGCGGCGGCGATCATCGGAAAAATAGGTCTTATGGGTCCTATAGGACCTATTCTGCGAGCGCCGAGCGTTTCATGCGCCGGGCGTCGCGCGACACCGCCACGATCGCGGGCAATCCCGGCGTCGGGGGGAGTTGGTCGAACGGATTTTCGTAACCCAGCTTCGCCGCCATTTCCCACGTCGTGTCGCCGAGGAAATCTCGCGCGTATTCGGCCTTCCATTTGCTGGCGACATCCGCTTTCAATTCGCCGTGCAGTTGGTAGTTGAAGTCGCCTACCTGCGGCGACATCGCGTGGACGCCGTCGGTCATGCGCGCCTCCTGGTTCTCGTACGGCTGGGCCATCGCTGGGTCATAGTCGATCCCGAGGAAACCTGCGAGCGCCTCCATTTCCACTCCGGGCGACGATGTTAGATCCTCGAAGCGCACCCGATGCTGCCGCTCTGCCGGCACGCGGCTCAGGAACTCCATGATGTTCTGATGCGAGATCAACCATGTTAGCTCCGCCAGCTTGCGCGCGGAAAAATCGTGCCGTCCGCGATACGGCGATTCTAGGATGAAACGCCCCTTCTCGTAAGACCGGATCATCCCCAGCGGATGCCGCGCGAGATGAATATAGAGCGCGCCCTCGAAGAACGCTTCCGCGCGTTGCAGGACACTCACATCCATCGCGTAATCCGGCGTCTTGTCGACCAGCATCCGCGGCTCGACCCAATCCTGCATCTGCCGGTAAAAGTGCCGCACGCTGGTGGCGGAGGCCTCCATTTCTTCCATCACTTCGAGCGCGGCATTCATGTCGCACTGGCGGATTTGCATGATGGCGCGCACCGTCCCCTCCTGCATGTAACGCTCGTAGCCGGTGAAGGCCGCGCTGCGTTCCTTGAGCGAGTCGAACTGCAGCAGCTGCAGCTCCGGCGGCGAGAAAAGCCGCGGATGACCGCCGAGCATGATCCGCAGGAGCGTCGACCCCGAACGCATCGGGCTCAAAATGAACACCGCGGGCGGATTCTTCGCGTCGCCCGGCGCCAGCGCGCTGATCGCCGCCGGTCGCACATGGCCGACGATGCTGCGCATTACCTGCACGTCCGCGTCGGTGAGCCGCGGCTCGTCCTGCGGATCGATCAACGCCGCCGGAGCGCCGCCGCCGAGCCGCTCGACGCCGGCCGCGTAATTCTTCTCCAGCAAGGCCGCGAGACCCGCCACGGTCGGCGCCTCGAAGACGACGACCAGCGACAAATGCTCGCCCAGCTTGTCGCGCAGTTGATTCACCAGGCGCAGACCCAGGAGCGAGTCGCCGCCTAGCTCGAAGAAATTATCGTGCAGGCCTACGCGCTCGACCGCAAGAAGCTCCTGCCACAGCTGAGCCAGCGTGCGCTCCAGGTCCGTGCGCGGCGCGGAGAACTCCGCCTCCGGCGCGTACTCCGGCGCGGGCAGCGCGCGGCGGTCGATCTTCCCGTTCGCGTTCACCGGTAAAGCGTCGAGATAGACGAACGCGGCGGGGGTCATGTATTCGGGCAGTTTTGCCCGGAGATGGGTCCGCAGTTCCGCCGGGTCTTGCCGGTCGGCCACGAGGTACGCCGCGAGCCGCCGGTCGCCGGGGCGGTCTTCGCGCGCCAGCACCACGCTCTCGCGCACGGCGGGATGCGCGTTGAGCAACGTCTCGATCTCCCCGAGCTCGATGCGGAACCCGCGAATCTTCACCTGATGATCCATCCGCCCGAGATAGACGATCTCGCCGTCAGGCCGATAGCGCACGAGGTCGCCGGTCTTGTACAGCCGGCCGTGGCCCTTGAAAGGGTCGGCGACGAATTTGTCGGCGGTGAGCTCCGGCCTGCCAAGGTAGCCCTGGGCGACATTGGCGCCGCCGAGCAGCAGTTCCCCGGGGACGCCGACCGGCGCCGGATGGCCGCGCCGGTCGAGCACGTAGGTCTGCGTGTTGGCGATGGGCTTGCCGATGGGGACCGCAGCGTCGCCGTCTTCCGGGCGGCATCGATAATGGGTGACTTCCACCGCCGCCTCGGTCGGGCCGTAGAGGTTCAACAGCTCGACGCGTTCGCCGAACGTCGCAAAGAACCGCGCGGCGAGCTCCCCCGGCAACGCCTCGCCGCTGCACGTGACCCGGCGCAGGGTGCGGCAACGAGAGAGGAGGTCTTTTTCCTCCAGGAAAACGGCCAGCATCGCGGGTACGAAATGAATGTCGGTTACGCTGCGTTCTTCGATCAGGCGCGCGAGGTAGTCGCTGTCCATGTGACCGCGCGGGCGGGCGATTACCATCATGGCGCCGGCCATTAACGGCGCGAAGAACTCGGGCACGGAGACATCGAAGGTAAACGGCGTCTTCTGCATGAGCCGGTCTTCGGCGGTGAGCGGGTAGGCCGCTTGTTTCCAATGGAGGCGGTTGCAGATGTTGCGGTGCGTGTTGACCACTCCCTTGGGCTGGCCGGTGGAGCCAGAGGTAAAGATGACGTAGGCCGCGTCCTCCGCGGTCGGGCCGCCGGCGGGGGGGGCGTCGGATTGCGGCGCGAAGCCGTCGAGGGAGAAGATCGCGCACCCGTCGCGCGCGGGAAGTTTATCCTTCCAACGGTCCTGCGTGAGCACGGCGGCGGCGCTGATGTCGCCGAGGATGAACGCCAGGCGATCCGCCGGGTATTCGGGATCGATCGGCACGTAGGCGGCGCCGGCCTTCAACACGGCGAGAAGGCCCACGACCATCTCAAACGACCGCTCCAGACACACGCCGACGAGCGATCCGCGCCCGACGCCGTGAGAGCGCAGCGCCTGGGCGAGGCCGTTCGCGCGGCGGCGCACTTCGTCATAGGTGAGACGCTTATTTTCAAAGTGGAGCGCGACGGCATCCGGCGTGCGGCGGGCTTGCGCGTCGATGAGTTCGGGCAGCGGGAGGTGGAGAGGGTAGTCGGCGTCGGTCGCGTTCCAGTCGACTAACATCGTGCAGCGTTCGGCGGCGTTGAGGAGCGGCAGGTTCCAGATGTTAGTTTCCGCGCCGCCGGCGGCGATGGCTTCGAGGAGGGTCTGGTAGTGGCCGAGCCAGCGGGCGACGGTGGGGCCGTCGAAGAGATCGGCGGCGCCATCGCATTCGCAGTGCAGGGCGCCGTCTTTTTCGGCGACGTTGAGGTAGAGCTCGAACATCGCGGTGTCGCGCGGGCTGCGGTAGGGAACGCCGTCGCCGGTCTTTAGCTCGACGGTTAGTTTCCCGTCGTGCAATGAACGCTCGAACTTGCCGCTCTCGTAGTTGAAGAACGCCGCGAAGATTGGCGAGCGGCTGGCATCGTGCGCAATCCCGAGCTTCTTGATGAGCCGGCCGAAGAAATAGTTTTGCCGGTCGTGCGCATCGAGCGTGAGGGTCTTGGTCGCGCTGAAGAGATCGGCGAATGTGGCGGTCTCCGCCGCGCGGCTGCGGAGCGGGACGACGTTGGTGGTGTTGGCGAAGAGGTGGTCACCGCCGGGTTGGGAACGGATGTCGCCCTCGAAGGGGACGCCGACCGTGACGTCGTCCTGACCGCTTAAGCGGTGAAGGAGGGTCTGGAAGGTCGTCAGCAGGAGCATGAAGAGCGAGCCTCGTTTGGCGGCGGCGATCTTGCGAAGGGAGGCGGTGAGCTCCGGCGTGAGGGTGAGGCTCTGGCGGGCGCCGCGATGGGTGCGGATG
>CAXUAZ010000092.1:0-15425 GCA_964249195.1 uncultured Chthoniobacterales bacterium | reverse complement strand
GCCTATGGCGCCGGCGAGCGCCACGGCCCGGAGCGCGCCGCCGCCGTACAATGGATCAAGGGCGAATGTCTCTCCATCTCCGAGTTGGAGAAGGTCGGCTTACTCCCCGCCCAAGCCGACGACCCCGACCGCAACGAAGAGGCGCTGCGCCGCATCCAGGATCTCTGCGCGCTCGCGGGATTCTATCGCCCATTTCTGCTGTGCTTCGACCAGACGGAGTTGCTCACGGGCCGCGCGGAATTGGCGGCGGAGTTCGGCACGTTGATCGAAGGGCTGGTCAGCTTCGGGTTGAATCTGGCGGTTGTCGTCACCACGAATCTGTCCCCCTGGCGCGACAACATCCTCCCCCACATCCAGACGGCGTTGCGCGCGCGGTTCAGCGCGCCGCTGGAGATGGAGGGGATCAACGCGGAACAGGCGCGCACACTGGCGACGCGGCGGCTGCAGGCGCGCGGGGTGGCGCTCGGCGAGATCGGCCGGTTCTTTGCGCAAGCGTGGTTCGAAGGGTACTTTCGCGAGAGCCCCACCGAGAGCGTGCGACGTTTCCTGGATCGTTGCGCGGCGCGCTGCCGCCAACTCGGGCTCGGGTCGCCCGTCGAGCCCGCGCTGAGCCTGGAGGAATATTTCGCCCGGCTCGTCGGCGCGGCCGAGAAGGATCGACCCGTCTTTGACCCGGGCGTGCTGCAATGGGCGGTGAGCCCGGAGGCGGTCGGCGCCCGGGTGGCCGAGCGTTGGGACGATGCCAAAGGGTACACGCCGGTCCGCTGGCGGCGGCCGGCGGACAAGCCCAACCGGCAAATTCTCTTCGGCTTTGAGGATTCCAACGACGGCCGGCTCTGGAACAAGATCATGGACCACGCGATCTACAGCGTGCCGCGGCTCGCGGCGCAGGGCTTGCGCACGCGGTTCGTTTTCCTGCGCACCCCGGAGCAGACGCCCCTCCCGCTGCCGAGCTGGCCGGTGGTGGGGGTGCGTTTTCGCCAGGCCGCGGCGGACGGCATCCTGGGCATGCACGTGCTGACTTCGGCGCAGTTATCGGTCGTCCATGCCGCGCACGAGTTGTACTCGCACGTGATGGAAGGCGGGACGGCGTTTGGGTTGGACGAAACGGTTAGCTTTATCCGGCGCAAGCTGCGCGGCTGGTGGCGGGAGCTGGCCCGGGACGCCGCGCCGTCGGATCTTCGCAGTTGAAGTTTGCACCCCATGTCGAAACCCTTCGTTTTCCTAGGATGCGGATTTGCCGCCAAGTACCGGCTGGGCGGCGGCAATTTTTCCGTGCCGCTCCAATGGGCGCTCGCGCTCAAGCGGCTGGGCCGGGAGTTTTGCTGGCTGGAAATCCTCCCCGCCAGCAACGATCCGGCGTACGACCGCGCCTGCATCCGGTCGTTTCGCGAGCGGCTCGCGCAGCATGGCTTGGAGCGCAATTATTGCCTCTTCTTCCAATCGCCCGCCGCCGACGAACAGGACCTCGCCTCCATGCGCTGCCTGGGCCTGAGCCGGCGTGAACTCGAGGCGCGGCTGGCGGGGCCGAACGTCCTGCTCAACTTGAGCTACTCCGTTCACCAGCCGTTGCTTGGGCGGTTCGAGCGCCGCGTCCTTTGCGACCTCGATCCCACCGAATTCTCCTACTGGATGGGCAAGATGGAGATGGGCCAGAGCCATCATCACGAGTTCTGGAGCATCGGGCTCAACCGCGGGAAGCCGGGCTGCAAACTGGCCGCCCAAGGGCTCGAATGGAAGACCTTCTTCCCGCTCGTGGACACGGAGCTTTTCAGCTTGGCGCCCCAGCCGCGCCAGCCGCGGTTTACCACGGTGGGTCAGTGGTATTGGGCGAACAACATCGAGGTGGACGGTAAATGGGTCGACCTGTCGAAGGGCGCGAAGTTTGCGCGTTACCTGGATCTGCCCCGGCTCGTGCCGCCAGCCGAGATGGAACTCGCCGTGAACCTCGAGCCCGCCAGCGCCGAGCGCGCGCGCCTCCAGGCGCACGGCTGGCGCGTGGTCGAGCCGCATTCGGTGGCGGCGTCGCCGGCGATTTATCGGCGATACATCCGTGGGGCGACGGGGGAGTTCACGACGATCAAAGGCGTGGATTGTCTCTGGCAAAGCGGCTGGGTGAGCGACCGGGCGGCGGCGTTCTTGTCGTCGGGCCGGCCGGTGATCACGGAGGATGCCGGCGTGGGGCAGAATCTGCCGGCCGAGAGCGGGTTCTTCGAGGTCAGCACGCTGGAAGAAGCGAGGGAGGCGGTGCAACGGTCACTGCGGGATTGGACGACGATTTCCAAGCACGCCCGCGCCTGTGCGGTCGAGTGTTTCGAGGGAACCAAGACGCTGCCGAAGATCCTGGGTTAGTCGAACAGCGAAAGCTGATCTCCGGCGGGTCGCCGAAAGGATGCGGTCGAAAGTTCCGGCATGTTCGTGCTCAGGCCCGCCCGGCGGCAACCCAGGTGAAACAAGGCGCGCAGTTGCTCGGCGAAGATCCCTTGCCCCACCATCCGCGTCTTGAAATCGGACTCGTTCAACTTTCCCCCGCGCATATCGCGGATGCGCTCCAGCACCTTCTCCTTGCGCAGCGGCCGGTGCTCGCTCAGCCAATCCGCGAAGAGGTCTTTCACCCCGTAAGGCAGCCGGAGCGTCGTGTATCCGGCGTACTTCGCGCCGGCTTCGGCGGCGGCGCGCAGGATGTCCGGCATCTCGTGGTCCGTCAATCCGGGCACAACCGGCGCGACCAACACTCCCACGGGAATGCCCGCTTGGGCCAACGCCGCAATGGCTTCCAGCCGCCCCGCCGGCGAAGAGGTGCGCGGCTCCATCACGCGCGCGAGACTGGCATCCAGCGTCGTCACCGACAGCCACACCGCCGCGGCATCGCAGCGCGCGAGTTCGCCGAGCACGTCCACGTCGCGGGCGACGGTCTGGTTCTTGGTGATGATCACCGCCGGGTTTCGAAACTCCGCCATGACCTCGAGACACCCGCGGGTCAGCCGCAACTTGCGCTCGATCGGTTGATAGCAATCCGTCACCCCGCTCATCGCCAGCACGCGCGGGCGCCAGCGCGGCGACTCCAACTCGCGCCGCAACAGCGCCGGCGCCTCGTGCTTCACCATGATCTTCGTCTCGAAATCCAGCCCCGGGCCGAACCCGAGGAATTCATGCGTCGGCCGCGCGTAACAGTAAATGCAGCCGTGCTCGCAACCGCGGTACGGATTGACCGACGAATCGAAGCCGACGTCGGGGCTATCATTATGGCTAATGATCGATTGCGCCGCGTCGGGCAAATACTGCGTCGGCACCGGGCGGGGCGAATCTTCCTCCGGAAGTTCGGCGTCCGGATCGGGCTCGTACTTGAGCTGCTCGAAACGGCCGGTCGGATTGCTTTCCGCGCCGCGTCCGCGCGTGGGAGACGGCGTCATAATCAAAACAGGCCGATCAGTCTAGCGCCGGTCGGCCTTGATCTCGGCAAAGATCAACCGGCCGCCCGCGGTCGGCAGGATGCTCGCGACGGTCACCGGCATCGTCTGACCCAGGTGCGGGCGGGCATGATTGACCACGATCATCGTGCCATCGGGAAGGTAACCCACCGCCTGGTGAGCATCGCGGCCTTCCTTGGTGAGATGGAGTTCCACCTCGTCGCCCACCACGATGTTCGGGCGCATGGCGGAGGTGAGGTCGTTGAGGTTGAGCACCGGCAGATTTTGCAGACGCGCGCTGCGGGCGAGCGTGGCGTCGTTGGTGAGCAGGCGGCTCTGGAGGAAGCGCGTGAGGTTGATCAGCCGCGCATCGGTCAACAAATCCTCGTCCTCGGCCGGTCCCCCGTCATGCACGCTGACCTCCAGGCCGGGGGTGCGGCGCATCTTTTCGAGGTTATCGAAGCCGTGTCGTCCGCGCTCGCGTTTGATCGGGTCGTTCGAGTCAGCCAGCTTTTGCAACTCGTCGAGCACGAAGCGCGGCACCACCAGGCAGCCACTCAGGAAACCCGTGGCGCAGACGGCCTGCACCCGGCCGTCGATGATGACGTTCGTATCGACGAGCAACGGCGCGTCCTGCACGGTCTGCCGCGTGAAGCGCACGTAGGGAATCAGGAGGCTGAACTCGTCGCGGTTGCTGCGAATGGCCAGCATCATGCCGAGATACCCAAAGGCCGCATACGTCGCGAGACTGATGAGCCACCGGAGATCGTCCGGCAGATAGATCAACACGCCCGAAGCGCGCAGGAGCGTCGCCGCGAACAGCCCCAGCAGCAGCCCGAACGTCGCGCTGGAAAAGACCCGCAGCGTCAACCCGTTGAGCAGCCGATCCACCAGCACCAACCCCAGGCTGAACACCAATCCAACGGCGATCCCCGTCCCCAACGACCCATAACGGTCCCCGCCGATCATCCCGCCGATGGTCACGGCGGCAATGACGAAAAGCGCCCGCAGGAGGTTGATCGTGGAAACTGGCGTCACGGCAGGGGACGGTTGGCTGGGCGCTTCGCGGGCTCCGGCGGCGCGGCCGCCGGGCGGTCGCGATAAAACAGGACCCCGCTCCGGCGCAAGTTGGAAATGAGCGCCGCCAGATCGTTGGCCAGGTTCTTGTCGGAGATCAGCGTCGCCAGGAGTCCATTGCCGTGCACCGCCTCGTCGGTGACGGTGCGCACCGAGCCGAGCGTCTTGCGCGCGTCGCCGATGGCGCCCTGAAGATCGTTGGCGGCATGTTTGGCGGATTCCATCGTGTCCTTCGCGCCCCCGATGACGCCCCGCGCGTCACCGACCACGCCCTTGGCATCGTCGAGCACGCCGGAGAGCTTGCCGCTGGCTTCCTGGAAATTCCGGGTGGTCTCGCGCAGATTGGCGAGGCTGACCTGGAGGTCCTTGAAGGTTTCGTCCTTGAGCAGATCCTTGTTCACGCGGGTGATGGTCCCGTTGAGATTGGCGACGGTGTTGCGCAGGTCGGCGACGAGGAGGCCGCCGTCGCGCGTGAGGTCGTCCATGCCGGAGACGCGGCTGCCGCGGACCGTCTCGCCGGGCGCGTAATAGCCGCCTTCGTCGTTGGCCTTGGTGATGACGTCGACGAAGCGGTCGCCAAGCAGCCCACTGCTGCCGACGACGACCTGGGCGTTGCGCGGCACGCGGATTTCCTGGTAAATGCTGAGGTCGACGGCGACGCCGCGCGCATGATCGAGCACGCGCGGGGGCGAGGTGACCGTGCCGACGAGGGCGCCGGAGAGGAGCACGTTGGAATTTTGCAGCAGGCCGCTGGCGTTGGGCAGCTCGACGGTCAGCGTGTACGACTTGCGCAGCTTCTTCCCGTACCGGCCGAATTGCACGACCATGACCCCGATGATCGCCAGCCCGATCAGCACGAACAGCCCGACGCGGAGTTCGAGCAGGCTAGTTCTGGAGGATTCGTCAGACATGGGCGCGGGACCTCAATGTCGCCCGGTTGCTCCGGTTGGCAATTTCAAACCCCCGAGCTTCTGCCGGACCATTTTCTTTCCATTCATCCTTATTAGTTATAAAGGAGCCGTGCATGACGAAGACGAATCCCAAGGTTGATTGGTACTTTGAAAAATCCGCGTGGCGCGAGGAGATGGCGAAGTTGAGAACGATCATTCTCGCATGCGACCTCACCGAGGAATTGAAGTGGGGGAAGCCTTGTTACACGTTCGAGGGAAGCAACATTGTTATCCTGCAAGGCTTCAAGGAAACTTGTGCGCTGTTGTTTGCCAAAGGCGCCTTGCTGAAGGACCCCCGCGGTTTGCTGGAAAAGCCCGGCGAGAGCACGCAAGGAGCGCGCCGGATTCCGTTTACCAGCGTGAAAGAAATCATCGAATTGGAGCCCGTCCTGAAGGCGTATATCCATGAAGCAATAGAAGCGGAAAGAGCCGGCCTGGAAGTGATTTTCAAGAAAGATCCAGAACCTATTCCGGGAGAACTGCGGGAGAGATTTAAAGAAGACCCCGCGTTCAAAAAAGCTTTTCACGCGCTGACGCCCGGACGGCAGAGAGGCTATATCCTTCATTTTTCAGCCGCTAAACAATCCCGCACGCGGGAATCAAGAATTGAAAAGTGCCGGCCGCTCATTCTAAAAGGAGAGGGGTTAAACGATCGCTGACGCCTTCGCCTTTAGGTCGGCGTGGAACTCCTGGATCGTGCGCACCGCAATTCCCTTGTGTTGCAACGACCGGATGCCCCCCACGCTCGCGGCGGCGGCGCTGAGCGTCGTCATGATCGGGACGCGGTGAGACACGGCGGCGCCCCGGATCTTGACCTCATCCTGCCGCGGGGTCTTGCCGCTGGGCGTGTTCACAATGAAGGCAATCTCGCCATTCTTGATCATGTCCAGCACGTGCGGGCGGCCTTCGTTGACCTTGAACAGCCGTTTCACCGGCACGCCGGCCGCCTCCAGCGCGTTCGCCGTGCCGCTGGTGGAGTAAATCTCGAAGCCCAACTCCACGAACGACGCCGCCAGCTTCACGGCCTCCGGTTTATCGGCATCCTTGACGCTCATGAACAGATTGCCCCGGCTCGGCAACGGCGAACCGGCCGCCATCTGCGACTTCGCATACGCCAGCCCCAGGTCGGCGTCGATGCCCATCACTTCGCCGGTGGACTTCATCTCGGGCCCCAGCGCGATGTCCACCCCGGGAAAACGGACAAACGGGAACACCGCCTCCTTCACGCTGAAATGCTCCGGCGTGATCTCGCTCGTGAACCCGAGGTCGGCCAGCTTGCGGCCGGCCATCACTTTTGCGGCGAGCTTCGCCAGCGGAACGCCGATCGCCTTGCTCACAAAGGGAATGGTCCGCGACGCGCGGGGATTGACCTCCAGCACGTAAACGGTCTCGCCCTTCACCGCGAACTGCACGTTCATCAACCCGCTCACGGACAACTCCCTCGCGAGCGCCTTGGTCGCGGTCGAGATGGTCTCGCGCACCGCGTCCGACAGCGAAAACGACGGGATCACGCACGCGCTGTCGCCGCTGTGAATGCCGGCCTGCTCGATGTGTTCCATGATGGTGCCCAGCACCATCGTTTCCCCGTCGCTCAGGCAGTCGACATCGACCTCGGTGGCGTCTTCGAGGAAGCGGTCGACAAGAATGGGTCGGTCGGGGCTCACCGCGATGGCGTTGCGCATGTAACGGCGCAGGTCTTCCTCCGCGTACACGATCTCCATCGCGCGGCCGCCGAGCACGAATGACGGACGCAAGAGCACCGGGTAGCCGATCTCGCGGGCAATGGCGGCGGCGCCATCTTCATCGACCGCCGTGCCGTTAGGCGGTTGGAGGAGGCCGAGCCGGGTCAGGACGGCGGCAAAGTGTTTGCGGTCCTCGGCCAGCTCGATGCTGCGCGGCTGCGTGCCGATGATGTTGACGCCGTTTTCCTGGAGCGCCGCCGCGAGGTTGAGCGGAGTCTGCCCGCCGAATTGCACGATGACGCCCCAACACCGCTCGCGCTCGTAAATATTAAGCACGTCCTCAAGCGTGAGCGGCTCGAAATACAGCTTGTCGCTCGTGTCGTAATCGGTCGAGACGGTCTCAGGGTTGGAGTTGACCATGATGGTCTCAAACCCTTCCTCCTTGAGCGCGAACGCCGCGTGCACGCAGCAGTAGTCGAACTCGATGCCCTGCCCGATCCGATTCGGACCGCCGCCCAGGATCATGACCTTCTTTTTGTCGCCGCCGCGCGTTTCATCCTCGTCGCCGTAAGTGGAATAGTAATAGGGCGTGTAAGCCTCAAACTCCGCCGCGCACGTGTCGACCAGCCGGTACGTGGGCAGGACGCCGTACTTGATCCGGCCCGCGCGCAACATCGCCTCTGGGATGCCGAAGAGAAAAGCCAGTTGCCGGTCCGAGAAGCCGGCTTTTTTCCACTGGCGCATCGCCCCGCGCAAGACGGCGGCTTTTTTCTCGTCGGTCCGCTCGGCTTCCGGAATCCCGGCGAACAGCACGTCGCTGGTCTGGGTCGGGATCCGTTTTTCCATCTCGACGATCTGCTCGATCTGGCGCAGGAACCACGGATCGATGCCGGTGAGGCCGTTGATCTCCTCGACGCTCAGGCCCGCCAGGAGCGCGTGGCGCAGGGTGAAAATGCGCTCGGCGTTCGGCACGGTGAGTTGACGTTTGATCGTCTCCAGATCCCACCCGCCGCCGGGCAACTCCGGGCATTTGTCCTTCCCGTCGGCGCCGAGGCCGAAGCGACCGATCTCCAGCGAGCGCAGCGCTTTTTGGAGCGCCTCCTTGAACGTCCGCCCGATCGCCATGGCCTCGCCGACGCTCTTCATCTGCGTGGTGAGCACGGCGTCAGCCTGCGGGAATTTCTCGAAGGTAAACCGCGGGATCTTCACCACGCAGTAATCGATGGTCGGCTCGAAGGACGCGGGCGTTTCGCGCGTGATGTCGTTCTTGAGCTCGTCGAGCGTGTAACCCACCGCCAATTTCGCCGCGATCTTTGCAATCGGATAACCCGTCGCCTTGCTCGCGAGCGCCGAGCTGCGGCTCACGCGCGGGTTCATCTCGATGACGACCATCCGGCCATCCGCCGGGTTGACGGCAAACTGGATGTTCGATCCGCCCGTCTCCACGCCGATCTCGCGGATCACCGCAAACGACGCGTCGCGCATGAGCTGAAACTCCCGGTCGGTGAGCGTCTGCGTGGGCGCCACCGTGATCGAATCGCCCGTGTGGACGCCCATGGGATCGATGTTTTCGATGGAGCAGATGAGCACGCAATTGTCCGCGCGGTCGCGCATGACCTCCATCTCGAATTCCTTCCAGCCCAGCAGCGACTCCTCGATGAGCACCTCGCTCACCGGCGAGAGGTCCAGCCCGCGGGCAACAATCGTTTCAAATTCCTCGCGATTATAAGCGATCCCGCCGCCGTGCCCGCCGAGGGTAAACGCCGGGCGGATAATCAGCGGGAAACGCCCCATCGCCGCCGCGATTTCGCGCGCCCCGGCCATCGTGTGGGCGACGCCGGATTTCGCCACGTCGAGCCCAATCTTGAGCATGGCGTCTTTAAAGAGCTGGCGGTCCTCGCCCTTGTTGATGGCTTCCGCGTTGGCGCCGATCAGGCGGGTGCCGTACTTCTCCAGCGTGCCGGCTTTGACGAGGTCCATGGCGGCGTTGAGCGCCGTCTGGCCGCCGAGCGTGGGGAGGATGGCGTCGGGCCGCTCGCGCTCGATGATCTTCTCGATCACCTCGGCGGTGATCGGCTCGATGTACGTCCGGGCGGCGAACTCCGGATCGGTCATGATGGTGGCCGGGTTGGAGTTGATGAGGACGACCTCGTACCCCTCCTCGGCAAGGGCCTTGCAGGCCTGGACGCCCGAGTAGTCAAACTCGCACCCCTGCCCGATCACGATGGGACCACTGCCGAGGAGGAGGATTTTTTTGATGGAGGTGTTCTTGGGCACGGCGGCAAAAGGATAAAGTTGCGCCTTCCCTAAACCTCAAACCCGTCAAAAAAACAAATGAATGTCGGCCCGGAGTCGACATTGCCGCCGCCATCGCGCCCCGTCGAAGGCGGCGGGAAGCCGCCGAAATTTTCAAAATTAAGGGGCTTGGAAACGTATTGTAACGCGTTGTTACGCATTGGCGGCCTTCCGCCGCGCGGTGCGTTTGGGCCGACGCGGTTCATCGTCCGCACGCTACCACAAACTCTCCTTCATGTCAATGATAAAATGTATTCTCTATGAGGGGACGCGTTTCGCGCCGGCAAACTCAACCCTTCCGCTTCTTCACCGGCTCTGCGGCGGCGGGCAATTCCACCATCAGCTTGCGTCCCTTGAACCGGATCCCGTTGAGCTTTTGGATCACCTCGCTCACGTGCTGCTCGGCAATGTCCACCAAGGACTGCCGCTGCAAAATGTGAATGGCGCCCACGACCTCTTTCCCCAGCCGGGTTACCCCCGCGACCACCCCAACGAAATCCCCCGGCCGCACTTCGTGCTTCTCGCCCAGATTGAAAACCAGCCGCACCATGCCCGCCTCCGACGACACTGCCTCCGCTTCCCGCCGCGGCGCGGGGCGTTCAAAATCGCGGTCACGTTGCAGACGCTCCGTCCGTTCTTGCCGCGGCGGCGCTTCCGGCCCTTCCGAGGGTTTCTTGTGCTCGCCTGCCGCCGCCGCCGGCGTCAGCAGGTGAATCAACGCGGAGGCGACATCGGTCGGCGTGTGCCCGTCCTCAAAGAGCCGGTCGAGCGCCTCGTCCTGCTTGCGGTATTTGCCCTCGGCCAGCGTCTCGCGCAGATGCTCGAAGAGCGCTTCGGTGCGGCGTTCCTCCACTTCGTCGAGCGACGGCAGCCGTGCCCGCTGGATGCGCACGCCCGTGGCCCGCGTGATGTACCCGAGCCGATGCGCCTCGCGAGACGAGACAAACGTCACCGCCTTCCCCTTGCGCCCCGCGCGACCGGTGCGGCCGATCCGGTGCACGTAATCGTCGGCGTCGTTAGGCAGGTCGTAATTGAACACGACCTCGATGTCATCCACGTCGAGCCCGCGCGCCGCCACATCGGTTGCGACCAGAAATTCACACTGCCGCTGGCGAAAGCGCCCCATGACCCGTTCGCGGGCTGCCTGGCTCATGTCGCCGTGCAGCGGCTCGGCCCGGTAGCCGCGCGTGACGAGTTGGCCGGCGAGTTCATCCGTCATGAGCTTGGTCGCGCAAAACACGATCCCGAGCTGGATGTCCTCCACGTCGATCAACCGGCAAAGCGCCTCCAGCTTCGAGCGCCGCTCCACTTCGTAATACACCTGCTCGATGTCCGGCGTGGTCTGCTTGTGCGCCTCGATGCGCAGCGTCACCGGGTCGCGCGTGAAGCGGTTGATGATCGCCTTGATCCCCGCCGGCACCGTCGCCGAGAACAGCACGATCTGCCGCTCGGGCGGCGCCTGCGCCAGGATCGTCTCGATGTCCTCGCGGAATCCCATGTCCAGCATGCGGTCCGCCTCGTCGAGCACGAACGTTTTCACCGCATCGAGCGACAACGTGCGGCGCTGCAAGTGGTCCATGACCCGCCCCGGGGTCCCCACGATGATCTGCGCGCCGTCCCGCAAGCCGCGCAGTTGGCGGTCGTACGATTGGCCGCCGTAAATGGGAAGCTCGCGCACGCCGCGTTTGAACATCGCCAGCTTGGCCACCTCTTCGGCGACCTGCACCGCGAGCTCGCGCGTGGGGCAGAGGATGAGGGCCTGCGGCGCGCGTTTCTCCGGCTGCACGCGCTCGATCGCCGGAATCGCAAACGCCGCGGTCTTGCCCGACCCCGTCTGCGATTGGCCGATGACGTCGCGCCCTTCGAGCAACACGGGGATGGCCGCGGATTGGATCGGCGACGCCTCCTCGTAACCCAGACGCGCGACCGCCTTGAGCAATTCCGGCGAGAGCCCAAGTTCGGCAAAAGGTTTCTTCTCCATAACGCGCTCCCTGTACTCCAGTTAGCGCCCGATGGCGAACGGTAGATCAACGTTTGCGCTCCACCAGCAACATCGGCCAGACTCCGTCCCGCCGGTAATCCACGGGAGAGGCCGGCGATAGATGCGTGATGTTGTATTGATCTGGCGGCAGGCGCAGGATGACGCCCGCAATCCACGGGATGTCGGGCGTCAGAAAAGCGGGGTGGTCGCGCAGGAAGTCGCGCGATTGCACAATGTGGTGGTGATACGCCGCGCCGTAGTGGCGGCGCAGGGCATCCAGGAGCTTGTATTCGACGGTGGCGTGCCGCGTGTTGCCCGGCAGCGCGGCGAGTTCCCAATCGAGAAGAAAATAATACCGTTCCGCCTGGGGCGAAGAGTGCTCGCGCGGCAGGAAATCGTGCGAGCGCAGACACACGATGGGGAGGTCCACATGGCCGAAGGCAAGGTCACTGTCGCCGGTGAGGCCGCCGTTGTCCGGACCCGGCTCGGTGATCAACGTGCTGAGCTGGAGCGCGGTAAAGCCGGCCATGACCGCCCGCGCCCAGCGGGTCTGCCCAAAGGGACGAAGCAGAAACGTCAACGCCTGCGCCAACACGACCGCCCACCCGATGCTCACCCCGATGAGGTAGCGGCTCAGGAACAGCGGGTTGGAAGGCACAACCCGCGAGAAAATCCAGAGCGCCAGCGGCAGACAGATCAGCCCCCCGGCGATGATCAGTTGGCGCGATGCCCCGGGCGAAAACACCGGCGCCTGTTGCTCCGGCTCCCGGGGCGCCGCGAACAATCCCACCGCAATTAACGCCGCGAACAACAGGAACAACGGATAGAAATCGCTGCCGCCGTAGAGCGCGCCCGCGATGTCGCGATACTCCGGCACCGGGATCCAACTGTGCGGCTGATTGATCGCGGCCTGCCGCGCCATCTGCCGCGCCCAAAGCCCCAGGGCGAGCCACCCCGCCGGATAACTCAACGCCACCCGCCAGCGCAGTCGGCGCAAGAGCAGCGCGTCCCCCACGCTCACCGCCGCCAGCAACGTTGCGCCGTAGATCCCGCCCAGCGGATGGCACAACACCAAGGCGGCCTGCGTCCCGGCATTTGCCGCGAGCAACCCCCAGCCGGGCCGCTCCCGCTCGCCAAACCGGGTCGCGAGCAGCGCCCCCAGCGAGATGAGGGCAAAAAGCAGGCCGTAAAAACGCACGTTGGAATTCTCGAAACGAATGACGTTGCTCGTGCCCACCGCCACGGCCAGCGCCGCGGCGGCCGGCCAGAAATCAAACGCCCGCCGCAGCATCCGCCAGAGCAACGCAAACGCCGCGCAGAACGCGACGGAGGAAAACAGGCGCAGGGAGAGTTCGTTCGTCGAAAACAGAGCCGCCCACGGCCGGATCAGCAGATAATAGAGCGGCGGCGCCCCGTCGCACTGATCGCCCGACGCCGCGAGCATGTGAGCCAGCGACGGGTCGGCAATGAGATTGTACGAATAACATTCATCGACCCACATGGGCGAATGCACGCTGTGGACGACCGACCCGGCGAGCAACGCCAGCCAGCCCCCTGCCACCAACAGCCAGCCGGCCCATCTTTTCTCACCGCGGTCATTCATGCGGCCACGACCCGGAGCTTGGAAAAGCTCGCGCGGGTTTGGTCGGGCTGCGTGTTGTAGTGGCGCACCCCGATGGACCCTGTGGCAAACGTATCGTCGGTTGCTTCCAGGATGGGCGTCGTGTCGTCGTCCAGGAAGACGCGCAGGCGCGTCCCCCGCGCTTCAATCCGCAGGCGGCACGGCTTGTCCGCGGTGAACTGCCGGCGCGCCAGCCCCAACGACTTCCAATCGTTGGCCGCCCGCCCCAACTCCACCTCGCCCCGCTCCGCGCTGATGCCCACGTAGTACCCCTTGTACGCGTCCGGCCCGATCGAGGCGCTCGTCACCCGGAAGATCAATCCCGCGTTGCCCTGCGCGCCAACGGCCACCGTCCCTTCGTAGGTAAAATCCGCAAACCGCGTCGCCGTCGCCACCGCTTTCACCCCGGCCAGCCCCACGCCGCCCGACCCCGCGTTGGACGCCGCGTGCAAAGCACCGTCGCGCACGAACCAGCCGCCGCCGTAAGGCACCCAACCGAGGAAATTCCCCGGCCCGAAATTGTCGCGGAACTCCCGGACCGCCGGCCGGCTCGGCCCCACAAAGGGAAAATTTGTCACGCGCAACATCTGCGCGCCGAACGGGACCAGGGTGATCGTCTCCGGCGGCGCGGACGTCTGGACCGGACTCACCGGAGGCTCAAACGCGGCCCGCTCGTCCCAGGCCAGCGTCCACCCCGGCAGCTTGCGGGCGCGGACCTCCAGCGTGACCGGAGTCTGCGCGGGGTCAAAAGGATTGGCCGGTTGCGCGGCCGCGCGGCGCACGTCGATGGCCAGGCCGGCGTTGCGCGGGTCGAGGTCCAGGGCGTAGTTCCAGGTCGATCGCGGCGTCACTTCGAACGATTCGAAACCTTTCCGCGGACCCGCCTCGAGCGCGTGCCAGTCTTCCTGCACCCGCAAGCTGTAAACGATCGGCCCGCGTTGCACGACCACGGAATTGTTGACCCCCGCCCGGAGTTCCACCGCCATCGGCAGACGCAGGACGATGGTATCGCCCGGCGACCATTCGCGCGCGATCGTAGCAAACGTCCCGGGCTTGAGCGCGACGCCGGCGGGTTGTCCGTTGACGGTGAGCGCTGGCGACCGGCACCACGCGGGCAGGCGCAGGGTAAACGGGAAGCGTGCCTTCGCGGCGGCGGTCAGCTTGAAACGGACCTCCTCCTCAAACGGGTAATTCGTTTCCTGGGTCCACGTGACCGCGGCGCCGCCCGTCACCTTGGCCGTGACCTGCGACGGCACGTAAACGAGCGCGGCCAACCCGCCGTCGGGTGTCGCGGCCCAACTGTTCTGCGCGAGCTTGGGCCAGCCCATGTGCAGGTTGTAGCAGCAGCAGGGGAAGCCGGAGCGCGGCGCGGGAGTGCGGGCGTCGTCGTAATCCTGATTGAAACCCAGGCCGCCGCGCGGAGCGGTGACGTTATTGGGCATGGTGTAATACACGTGCTGGCAGAAGGTATGCGTCGTCGCGGCGGGGAGCGCGTTGAAGGCGACGAGTTCCAGCGCGTCGCCGATGGCCGGGTCGCCCAGGATGCGCAGCGCCGTCTCGTCGCTGAGCATCCGCTCGACGATCGAACACGTCTCGATGCCCTGGCCGGCGCTCGGGCCCGCGAGGAACTCCGTCCCGCTCTGCATCCCGCAGGCCAGACCATGATCGCGCAACAGATGATTCAAACCCGCCATGTAGGCCCGGCGATCCCCCTCGTCGTGCGAACGCTGGGAGAACACCGCCGGCATCTTGAGGGCCTGCGGCACGTTGACGTTATGCTTGGGATGGAAGTCGCCGCCGAACTCCAGGAAACGGTTATTCGTAAAAATATCCCGCCATGGGTAGGCCTGACCCGCGAGCGTATCGGCCAGCGTCAGCAGCCCGGCTTCGCCGGTGCGGTTGTAAAGCCACAGGACGGTGTCGATCTCATCCCCAGCGCGGGCTTTGCCCCATTCCTTCAATGGACGGCCGGCGAGGTTGGCCGCCATGAGTTGGTAGTAGCGCGTGAGGAAGGGAACCACCCGCGCGTCGCCCGTCGCCTCCGCGTAATCGCGCAGGAGGTAATTGGCGACCATGCGCGGCCACCAGTCGTCATTGGTTTTGGGCCCCATGGCGCCATCGGACCGCTGGCTGGCCAGGATGGCTTCGACCCATTTTTGAGCCTTCGCCTTGAGGCCGGCGTCGCCCAGGGTGTACGCCAGCGGGACCAACCCTTTGACGTAATAGACGCCTTTTTCCCAATCTTCGCCGCCGCCGCCCAGCCACGCGCTGTCGGGCCCGGCGCCGGGCAGAATCTCCTCGGCAGGCCCCGTGAGGCCATCGCGCTGGAGCTCGAGCTGGCGCAGCAGCCATCCCCGCGCCCGAACGCTGCCCAGCGGCAACGCGACAAAGGGGGCGGCCGCGAGCGGC
>CAXUAZ010000091.1:0-15456 GCA_964249195.1 uncultured Chthoniobacterales bacterium | reverse complement strand
TGGCGGAGTAGATCTAAGAGGTCGCCATAACATAAAAACGCCAGACGTTGGGCCGCAAACTCGGCGGCCCCGGTTCTTCCGCTTCGGAGGATTCCCGGGAAGTCATCAGCCGGGTGCGCGAACAACTTGTGCGCGCCGCCCGCCGCATGCGCGAGCCCGGCGCGCCGCCGATCCGCGATTTTGCCGGCTACGTTGCCACGGTCGCGCAAACCGTCTGGGCCGAGCATCTTCGCGCCAAATACCCCGGCCGCACCCTCCTTTCCTACCGCTTGCGCTACCTGCTTGAAAATCGCTCCGGCCAGACCGGCTTTGCTCTGTGGAACGCCCCCGGCGCCAGCGCATGGTGCGGGTTCACGGACTGGAAATCCGGCGGCGCCGCTCCCGCCCGCGCCGAGGCGTTGCGGCGTCTCCTGGTCAATCCCCACCTCGCCGACGGACCCCAGGGCGCCGCCGCCTCTGCTTCGCTGCCGGACGTGGTCGGGCGCACCCTGCGCACGCTTGGCGGCCCGGTCCTGTTCAACGATCTCCTGGCCATCGTCTCCGATCGCCTGGGAATCAATGAGGCGCCCCAGCCCTTCGAGGTGGGGGACGAGATCGACGCCGCCCAGAGCGACCCGGCCCCCGGCCCGGCCGACGCGCTCATCTGGAAGGAATATCTCGCCTGGCTCTGGCGCGAAATGGAGAGCCTGCCCTTGCGTCAGCGCCGCGCCTTCCTCCTGCACTCCACCGTCGCGCACGATCTGGAGTATCGCGCGGTCGCCGGCGTGCGCCAGCAGGCCGATCTCCTGGAGATTCGCCCCGAAAACTTCGCCGAGCATTGGACCCGCATCCCGCTCGACGATCTGACCATCGCCTCCATCCTCGGCGTGACGCGGCAACAGGTCATCAACCTGCGCAAAGTTGCGCGCGCCACCCTTGGCGTCGCCTGGAAGAAATGGCTCAACCTCGGGCCGCGGCCGGAAGTTTCCGGTCATAACCATCCCTTTTCTTCGACGACATAAGCAGGAAGTTGTCCCCGCAAGCCCATGGATCATCTCACCAGCGCCGATTGGACGGCCTACCGTCAGCGGACCCTTTCCGCCGCGGACCTGCTCGCCGTGAGCGACCATCTCGCCGCGTGCCCGCAATGCGCCGCCCAACGCGAAAACACCGCCGCGCCCACGGCCGAAATCGACGATCTCCCGTTCGACGATCCCTACGAGGATCTCGCCGCCTGGGTCGACGGGACGATGACCGACCCGGTGGATCGCGAAATCTTCGAGGCGCGCTTGCGGATCGATCCGCCGCTGCACGCCGCGGTAAACGACCTCGCCGCGTTCAAGTCGGCCCTCGACCGCCTCCCGCCGCCGAACGTCGTGCCGTTCCGCCCAAGCCATTGGCTGCTCCCGCTGGCCGCGGCCGCGACCGTCATGTTGACGGTGGGATTGTCGACCGCGCTGCAGCCCTTGCAACACTCCGATTTTGCTGAAGTCGTCCTGCCGCCGCTGGCGCCGGAGTTGAAGACGGTGCGGGGCACGCTCGCGGGCGAGACGGAGGAGCCTGGTTTGCGGATCGCCGCCCCGCTGGCGCCCATTGTCCGGGAGCGCCAGCCGAGGCTGGCGTGGACTTCTCGCGACCCGGCGGAGGGTTTCGTCGTGCATCTCGAACGGTTGTCGAGCGGCGCATTGCTCAGCAGCCCGCCGTTGCCGGCGGCGGCGCGTTCCTGGCAGCCGCCGGCGCCCCTTGTGCCTGGGGCAATTTACGAGTGGCAGGTGCAGGCGATGCAGGGCGGCGCGGCAGTTGACCAGGCGCCGAAACCGCCGGAACCAGAGGCGCGTTTCCAGGTGCTGGATGCGGCCGCCGAGAAGGCGCTCCGTGAGGCGACGGGCTCCGAATTGTCGATCGGGATGGCGTATGCGCGCGCCGGATTAGTCCAGGAGGCGGATGCCCATTGGCGCGCGGCGGGGCCGGCAGGCGAGCGCCTCCGCGCGAAGTTGCGCGACGCGGCGAAGCAGGCGGGTTATCTGCGGTAGTGCAAATTCCGGTTGCGATTGTCGGCGGCGGGCCGGCGGGTCTGCGCGCGGCGGAGGTCATTGCGAGCGCGGGTTGCCGGGTGGCGCTGTACGACCAGAAGGCGTCGGTGGGGCGCAAGTTCCTGGTGGCCGGGCGCGGCGGGTTGAACCTGACGCATTCCGAGCCGGTCGAGAATTTTCCCGGTCGCTACCGCGAGGAGGCGGAGCGTTGGCGCGAATTGCTGGCCGCCTTCGGACCCACCGAGTTGTGGGAGTGGGCGGATGGACTCGGGGCGGAGACCTACGTCGGATCGAGCGGCCGGGTGTTTCCGCGCGGGCAGCAGGCGGCGCGGCTCTTGCGGCGTTGGGTGGTGCGGCTGCGGGAGCTTGGGGTGGAGTTCACATGCACCAACGGCTTGCCGGCATGGACGGCGCCCGGCTGCGCTTCGAGGATGTCCGCACCGGGGCCGCAACGGAGATCGCACCGCGCGCGGCCGTGCTCGCGCTGGGCGGCGCCTCGTGGCCCGAGACCGGGTCGGACGGCCATTGGCCGCAGGCGCTCGGGCTGCCCGCGACGCCGTGGGCGGCCGCCAACTGCGGTTGGGAGGTCGCATGGCGCCCGGAGTTCCTGGCCGTCGCGGAGGGGCTCCCGCTCAAGAACATCACGTTGAGCGCCGGCGAACGGACGGTCCCCGGCGAGGCGCTCGTCACCCGGTACGGACTGGAAGGGGGCGCGATTTACCAACTGGGTTCGATCCTGCGCGCGATGGCGCGCCCACGGCTGACCATCGATCTCAAGCCGACGTTCGCCGTCGAAGCATTGCGCCGCAAGCCGCCCCGCGCCTGGCGCCTGAGCGTCGTGGCACAGGCGCTGCTCGATTTTCACGCGCCGTCCGCGGATCTCGCGGCGTCCGCCAAATGCCTCCCGCTGGACCTGACCGGCCCGCGTCCGATCGCCGAAGCGATCTCCTGCGCTGGCGGCGCGCCGTGGGCGGGCTTGACCTCCGATCTGATGCTGATCGACCGCCCCGGCGTCTTCCTTGCCGGCGAGATGATTGACTGGGAGGCGCCCACCGGCGGCTACCTGATGCAAGGCTGCTTCGCAACCGGCACGCGGGCGGGCGAGGGCGTGTTGCGTCACCTCCACATTTCCATTTGAGCCCCGCCCCTTCGTGACGGAAGATCAACGTTCGGCGACGACGCTTTCCCCATGAAGAATCCCGACGCTGCCTCCCCTTGCACGGTGACCAACGTCGCCCGCGTCATCGCCGAGGAGCCGCGCCTTGAGGCCGTCGCCTTCCAGGCCAGCGGCAAAAAGCTCGCCATGGCGACCCTCGGCGGCGACGCTGGCGCCCGCCTCGCCCAACGCGTCTCCGAAGCCGTCCACCAGCCCGCCGGCTCGCGGTGCGGGGTCCTTGCGGCAAACGGCTTTTGCGCCGAATGCGGTGAATCCGTCGACGCCCGCACCCATCAGCGCCGGGTGGTCGTCAAACAGGTCCTCGGCAACACGCTCATCGAGAAACAGACCTGCTCGACCGCGATCCACTTCTGGCAATGGCAATCCTTGCGCTGGCCGAAGCTCGTCGCCCGCCAGGCCGAGACCGAGCACGATCCCGACGAATGGAAAACCCTCGCGCTGCTCGCCGGCGGTTGCCTGCTCGCGGGCGTCGCCGGGCTGGCGGCCGAGCGCCTGCATCTGCCCGCCCCGGCCGTCTTCGCCTGCTGGGCCGCCGCCTATGTCACCGGCGCCTGGGAAGCGGCGGAGGAGACCTTCGAGAAGGTGCGCGAAGGCGTGCTCGACGTCCATTTCCTGATGCTCGCGGTTGCGGCGGGCGCGGCGGCCATCGGCGCGTGGCACGAGGGCGCGCTGCTCCTGTTGCTCTTCAGCGCGTCGGGCGCGATGGAACATTTCGCCATGGGCCGCACTCAACGCGAGATCGGCGCGCTCCTGCGCGGCGCCCCCAGACCGCCACTGTGCTCGCCGCCGACGGCACGGAACGTCACGTTCCCGTTGATGAGCTGGAACCCGGCGACCTCGTGCGCGTGACGGGCGGTCAACAGGTGCCGGTCGACCTGCGCGTCACCCGCGGGGAAAGCTCGTGCGACGAGTCAAATCTGACCGGCGAATCCCGCCCCGTCGCCAAGGCGATCGGCGACGAAGCGTACTCCGGGACGCTGAATCTCCAGGGGGTGATCGAAGGCCGCGCCCTGCGCCGGGCGGGCGAGAGCGCCCTCCAGCGCGTGATCTCCCTCATCGGCGACGCCCAGAAAATGCGCGCGCCCGCCCAGCGCTTCACGGATCGCTTTGGCACGCATTACACGTATGGCGTGCTGGCGCTTTGCACGGGGATGTTCTTCGTGTGGCGGTTTGCGCTCGGGCTGCCGGCGTTCCTTTCGACGCCCCAGGCAACGAGCGCTTTTTACCGCGCGATGACTCTCCTGGTCGTCGCCTCCCCCTGCGCGCTCGTGCTCAGCATTCCTTCAGCAATCCTCTCGGCGATCGCGTGCGGCGCCCGGCGGGGCCTGTTGTTCCGCGGCGGCGCGGCGCTCGAAGCGCTTGCCAAGGTGGATGTCGTCGCCCTCGACAAAACCGGCACGCTGACCTCCGGCGATCTCCGCCTCGCCCGCGTCGAAACGACGGCCGGGACCGAGCGGGACGCCTGCATCATGGCCTACAACCTCGCGCGTTTCTCCGATCACCCGCTCTCCCGCGCGATCGAACGCGTAGGCCACGCGGAAAACCTGCCGCGGATTGAGCCGACGGGTTTCGAGTCCATGCCCGGCCAGGGTCTGCGGGCGATGTTCGATCACCGTGAATTCACGCTGGGCCGACGCACCGACTCCGCCCCGGAAGCGGCCGAAGTTGAGACTCAACTGGAAGGCCCCGGCCTGAGCGCGCGTTTCGTCTTCCGCGACGAGCTGCGGCCCGAAGCCGCCGGCCTGATTCAACGTCTGCGCGCCGATGGCGTCCGCGCCGTGATGCTGACCGGCGATCGCCAGCAAACCGCTGACCGCATCGCCGCCGACCTCGGCCCGCTCGAGGTCCGCGCCGGCTTGCGCCCCGAGCAAAAACTCGCCGCGATCGAAGAACTCAAGGACGGCGGGCGCCATCTCGTCGCGATGGTCGGCGACGGCGTCAACGACGCGCCGAGCCTCGCCGCGGCGGATGTCAGCGTGGCCATGGGCGCCCGCGGATCGGACGCCGCGATGGAACAGGCGTCGGTCATCCTCATGAATGACCGCCTGGAAAATCTGCTGATGGCGTTTGCCCTGAGCCGCCGCACGGTGAGCGTCATCCGGCAAAATCTTGCCGTCGCGCTTGGCGCCGTGGCCGTGATGGTCGCCGCGAGCCTGTTTGGCCGGGTGCCGTTGGCGCTGGGTGTGGCCGTCCACGAAGGCAGCACCGTGCTCGTGGTGCTCAACAGCCTGCGCCTGCTCTTCCTGCCCAAAGCTTCCCTATGAAAACCAACCGCCCGGTCCTTTCCTTGTTGTTCTCGCTCGCGCTGGCTGGCCCGGCCGCCGCGCAATCGGGCAATCATCTGCCGCCGTTTCTGAAAGTGGACGGCATCTACATCTTCGACGGCAACGAGGACGACCTGGTTAAGGTGCTGGAAGTTGCTCCGGAATCGGGTTGGGTGCGGGTGCGGAGCAAGGCGGGCGAGAACTGGGTGAACATCAGCAACGTTACCACCGTCACGCCAATCTCGCGCGAGGCCGCCCTGAAGACCGAGTTGAAGGAGAAGGCGGATTTCATCCGCGATGGCGCAATTGCGATCAGCGCCGCCATCGACGCCTACGCCGCGAAGAACAATCTAGCCGTGAACGCATCCTTTAAGTGGGAGGACATCCGCAAGTTCATCCCCTCCAGCGCGCCGGCGTATAACTCGGGCGGCAAGGACGTCACCGGCCGGCCGTACATCTTTGGATCCAAGATCGAGGATCACGTTAAAGTAAACCCGGACACGATCAAGGAATGCGCGCCGGTGATGGAAGATTCCGACGCGTATTGGGGCAAGTTCAAGTCGTAGCCCCGGCGCGTTCCTGCGCCGAGCGGTGGATCTCGCTGAAAATATCGTCCAGCGATTTCGACAGATCCCAATCGGGGTAGTGCGCGCGGATCTTGGTCAGATCGCTGATGTAGCAGATGTGGTCGCCGGCGCGGTTTTGATCGGTGTAATCGTGCACCATCGGGCGGCCGGTCAGCGCGGCCGCGCGCTCGAACCCTTCCAGGATCGAGCAACTATTCGCCCGCCCGCCGCCGATGTTGTAAACCTCTCCGACGCGCGGCGCCTGCCAAAACGCATGGATAAAGCGAGCGACATCCAGCGAATGAATGTTGTCGCGCACCTGCTTGCCGCCGTACCCAAAAACGTGGTACTGCCGCCCCTCCAGATTGCACTTGATCAGGTAACTCAAAAACCCGTGCAACTCGACGCCGGAATGGTTGGGTCCCGTGAGACAGCCCCCGCGCAAACAACACGTCCTCAATCCGAAATAGCGCCCGTATTCCTGCACCATCACGTCGCCCGCCACCTTCGACGCGCCAAAGAGGCTGTGCTTGCTCTGGTCAATGGAGAAATCTTCGCCAATCCCGTTGGCAAAAGCGGGATCGTCGTAGTCCCACCGCTTTTCGAGCTCCCTGAGCGCAATAAAGTTGGGCCGGTCGCCGTACACTTTATTCGTGCTCATGTGGACGAAGACCGCCTCGGGCGCGAAGCGTCGCGTGGCCTCGAGCAGGTTGAGCGTGCCGACGGCGTTCACATCGAAATCGTCGAACGGGCGCGACGCCGCTAGATCGTGGCTGGGTTGCGCGGCGGCATGCACGATCAACTCCGGGCGCAGCGTCTCCAGGCAGGAGAGCACCGCCGCGCGATCCCGGATGTCGATCTCGAGATGCCGGTAGTTTTTGTGCCGTTCCAGCAGGCGCTGCTGATTCCAGCGGGTGTCGCCGCCGGGGCCGAAGAAATCAGCGCGCAGGTTGTTGTCGATGCCGGCGACCTCCCAGCCCAACCCGCAGAAAAACGCGACCACTTCCGAGCCGATGAGGCCGGACGAACCAGTGACAAGCAAACGACGCATGGGTTAGAAGTTGTCTTATGATTTGGCGGCTGTCAGATATATTCGGCTTTTGCGCGCATGATCAATCACGGAAAGAAGAACGTCATCGGCCTGCTGATCGACAGCGTGGATTACGAGGCCGCCGTTGAATTGATCACGAGCGCCGCGCGGGACCGGCGACCGTTCGCGGTGTCGGCGCTGGCGGTTCATGGGGTCATGACCGGGTTTTTGGATCCGGAACACAAGCACCGGTTGAACCAGTTCGACCTGCTCGTGCCGGACGGCCAGCCGGTGCGCTGGGCCATGCAACTGACCGGACAGGCGCGACTGCCCGACCGGGTTTACGGACCGTTTCTCACGCTCAAAGTCTGCGAGCGGGCCGCGCGAGAAGGCTTAAGCATTTTCCTCTACGGCGGCTCGGATGCGACCCTCGACCGCTTGGCGGATCAACTCGAGAAACGGTTCCCGGGCTTGCGGATCGCCGGGCGCCAGGCCTCGCGCTTCCGGCGGGTGAGCGAGGCGGAGCGCGACGCGGATGTGGACGCGATCCGCGCGTCGAACGCCGACCTCGTTTTTGCGGGCCTGGGTTGCCCGCGACAGGAAGTCTGGACGTACGAGATGCGGGAGCGATTGGGGCGGCCGGTGCTCGCGGTGGGCGCGGCCTTCGATTTCCTGGCCGGGACGCTCTCGATGGCGCCCGCCGTGATGCAAGCGGCGGGACTGGAATGGCTCTACCGGCTAACCCGCGAACCCGCGCGACTGTGGCGGCGCTACCTATTGCTCAACCCGCTCTACTGCCTGGCCTTTTTCTGCCAATGGACGCGGCTTCATCGCTTCGACCCGGCAAAGTGTCTCGCACCCAAGGAAGAACTTCGGTACGGGTGATGTTCCCCGCGCGGCTCATCTACTCCCGCACCGGATTCGCGCTCAGCCCTTCCTGCAAACTCGCGAGCATGTACTCGCGGTTCATCCGCGCGATGAACGAAGCGCTGATCTCCTTCGGGCACACGGCCGAGCAGTTGTAGACGTTCGAGCAATTCCCGAAGCCTTCCTTATCCATCGCCCGCACCATGCTCAACACCCGCTGCCCGCGCTCCGCCTGCCCCTGCGGCAACAGCGACAACTGCGAAATCTTCGCGCTCGCATACAACATCGCACTCGAATTCGGACACGCCGCCGCGCACGCCCCGCACCCGATGCACGCCGCCGCGTCCATCGCGAGATCGGCGTTGAACTTCGGGACCGGCAACGCATTTGCATCCGGCGCGGACCCTGTTCGCACGCTCACGAAACCGCCCGCCTGGATGATCCGGTCCAACGCCGCGCGATCGACGATCAAATCCCGTACGATGGTGAACGCCTTTGCGCGAAACGGCTCCACGTAAATCGTCTCGCCGTCCTTGAACGTGCGCATGTGGAGCTGGCACGTCGCGATGCCGCGCTGGTTGTTGCCGTGCGGCACGCCGTTGATCGTCAGCGAGCACGTCCCGCAGATGCCTTCGCGGCAATCGGAGTCATGCGCGATCGGCTCCTCGCCCTTGGTGACCAGCCCTTCGTTGACGATGTCGAGCATCTCGAGAAACGACGCGCTGGCGGGAATATCCGGCGCCTCGTAGTCGAACAAATCGCCCGGATTCCCCGGCCCGCTCTGCCGCCACACCTTGAGATGGAAATTCATGGTTATTTGTAGCTGCGTTGCGCGAGGTGGACTTTCTCAAACGTCAGCGGCTCCTTGTGCAGCGCGGGCTCGGCCCCGACGCCCTTGAATTCCCACGCGCTGACGTAGGCAAAATTCGCGTCGTCGCGCAGCGCTTCGCCGTCGGGGGTCTGGCTCTCCTCGCGGAAATGGCCGCCGCACGATTCCGTGCGTTGCAACGCGTCGCGGCACATCAGCTCGGTGAACTCAAGGAAATCGGCGACCCGTCCCGCCTGCTCGAGCGACTGGTTGAGCGTGTCCGCGCCGCCGGGAACGTTCACGTTTTCCCAAAACTCCGCGCGCAACGCCGCGATCTTTTGCAACGCCTCGCGCAGGCCCGCGTCCGTGCGCGACATCCCGCATTTGTCCCACATCAAAAGCCCCAGCTCGCGATGGAAGCTGGTCGCCGTGCGTTTGCCGCGGATGGAGAGCAGCTTGCGGTTTTTCTCGCGCACCGCTTCCTCCGCCTTGACGAACTCGCGGTGCGTCGTGTTGTACTTCTCGCCCTTCGTGCCCGCGAGGTACGTCGGGATCGTGTACGGCAAGACAAAGTACCCGTCCGCGAGCCCTTGCATGAGCGCGCTGGCCCCGAGGCGGTTGGCGCCGTGATCGGAAAAATTCGCCTCGCCCAACACGTGGAGGCCGGGCAGGTTGCTCATGAGGTTGTAATCGACCCACAACCCGCCCATCGTGTAATGCACCGCCGGGAAGATCCGCATCGGCTGCTTGTACGCGTCCTCACCCGTGATGGTGCGGTAAATGTCGAATAAATTCCCGTACCGCTCCCGGATCACCGGCAGCCCAAAGCGTTTGATGGCATCCGCAAAATCCAGGTAAACGCCCAGCCCGCTCTCGCCGACGCCGCGCCCGTCGTCGCACGCTTCCTTGGCCGCGCGGGAGCTGATGTCGCGCGGCGCGAGGTTGCCGTAGCTCGGGTATTTGCGTTCGAGGTAATAGTCGCGCTCGCTCTCCGGGATCGACGCCGGCGCGCGTTTGTCGCCCTTCTTTTTGGGCACCCACACGCGGCCGTCGTTGCGCAGGCTCTCGCTCATGAGCGTGAGCTTGGATTGGAACTCCTCCTCCACCGGGATGCACGTCGGATGGATCTGCGTGTAACACGGATTCGCAAAGAACGCGCCCTTCTTGTGCGCGCGCCAGGTGGCCGTCACGTTGCAACCCTTGGCGTTGGTCGAAAGATAGTATGCGTTGCCATACCCGCCCGTGGCCAACACCACGGCGTCGCCCGCGTGCGAGCTGATCTCGCCGGTGACGAGATTGCGAACCACGATCCCCTTTGCGTGCCCGTCGATGACCACGACATCGAGCATCTCCGTCTTGGTAAACATCTCGACCGCCCCGAGTGCGATCTGCCGTTCCAACGCCGAGTACGCCCCGAGGAGGAGCTGCTGCCCGGTCTGCCCGCGCGCATAGAACGTCCGCGAAACCTGCGCGCCACCAAACGACCGATTCGCCAGGAGACCGCCGTACTCGCGCGCGAAAGGGACGCCCTGCGCGACACATTGATCGATGATCGAAGTCGAGACCTGCGCGAGCCGGTACACGTTGCCCTCCCGCGAACGGAAATCCCCGCCTTTGATCGTGTCGTAAAACAACCGCTCCACGCTGTCGCCGTCGTTCTGATAATTCTTGGCGGCATTGATCCCGCCCTGCGCCGCGATGGAATGCGCGCGCCGCGGGCTGTCGTGAAAGCAGAAGCATTTTACCTTGTACCCCTGCTCCGCGAGCGTCGCCGCGGCCGAGGCGCCGGCGAGCCCGCTGCCCACCACGAGGATGTCGTATTTGCGCTTGTTGCTGGGCGCGATGAGTTTCGCGTTGAGCTTGAAGTTATCCCACTTCTGCTCCAGCGGACCGGGCGGAACTTTGGGGTCGAGGACGCCGTTTTCCATCGTTAGCGGATGTAGTGCAGCATGATTGCAGTGGGGATCAGGCTATTGCCCAGGAAAAGCGCCCAGCCCAACACATAACTGCCCTTGTCGAGCAGCGGCGCGAGCGTCTTGTTGCGGACGCCGATGGTCTGGAAGCAACTCGAAAACCCATGGCTGATGTGCATGCAAAGCAGCCCCATCGAAATAATATAGAAAAACGAGATCACCTTGTCCGAAAACCCGGTGACCACCATTCGGTACACGTCGGGCCGGCCTTGAGCGTCATAGAAGGACTGGTACTCCGGCTTCACGATTTGAAACGTGAAATGCGCCAGATGGAAGACGATGAACCCCGCCAGGATCAGCCCGCTGACGATCATCGTCATTACGGGCACGGACATCACGATGCGCGCGGGCCGCGCGTACTTCTCGGGCCGGGCCGCGCGATTTTCGCGGGTGAGCTTGATCGTGAAATAAACATGAGCAACGAAGCAGACGAACAGGAAGAGGCGCACCAGCCAGAGGATCGGCCCGAAATCCTTGAGGTGTTTGGCGTAACTGTTGAGATGCTCCTGGCCGCCGCCGCCCGGCCAGAAAATCTGGAGATTGCCAATCATATGGCCCACCACAAACCCGACGAGCGTCAGTCCCGTCAGCGCGACGATCCACTTTTTGCCGATGGAAGAATTGACGAAGGCGGTGAGGGATCTCATCAGGGGATCTCGGCTGGTGACGAGGGATCGTCAGCCGGGCAGCACAAGTAAACTATTAGTTTAGCTAATAGCCGTCAACTGGCAAAAACCCCGCATTCGAAATTTTTCGGCCTCATTATTTTGTTGCGTGCAAATCGAGGCGACCGTAGACGGACTTTATGAGCTACGTGGGAGTCGTGACGAACGGGATGGTGAGACTTCCGCCTGAAGCTCACCTGCCGGAGGGAGCCGAGGTGGAGATTGCCCTTCGGGAACTGCCAATCGCCGGCGATCCCTTCCTCGAGGCAGCTCTGCAATCAGCGAAGCCCCGCCCACACTGGCCATCCGATTACGTGACAAATCACGGGCATTATGTCGATGGGGAGCCGTCCAAGTAGGTGAATTCCGTCTTCGCCGACACCTCTTTCTACCTCGCTCTTCTGAGCAAGGACGATCCGGCCCATCTGCGCGCGGTTGCCGAGGCACGAATTCCTCGTTCGATCGTCACTTCAGACGCCATTCTGTTGGAACTCGGAAACGCGTGCGCGAGAGCGGAGGACCATGCTGATTTCCTCGCTCTCGCGTCTGGAATGCGCAGAACTCCAAGGATCAACGTCGTGCCGCTGGATCGCATATTGATGGACCGAGGGATGGAATTCTATGCGGCGCGATCTGACAAAAACTGGTCGCTCACCGATTGCATCTCGTTTGTCATTATGACCGACCTCGGGTTAACGCTCGCGCTCACGGCGAACAAGCATTTCAGGCAGGCGGGATTTCAGGCGCTGCTTGCCTGAGCGCTACCGGCCGTACTTGGTCAGGTACTCGTTCGAGAGATGTTCCATCCGGAAGCAGAGGTCGGCCGATCCCGGGCCGCCGATGATCCGCACGATGCGGTGCGCCCGGTGCAGGCGCAGGTTGTCCACACTGGACAGGCGCGCAGTTTCGGCGATCTGGGCGACTTGACCCTTGATGAATTCCGACGCGCCCGCGCCGGCGCCGACTAAATGCCAAAGCGCCGCGTTGGCTTTCACGCTGTCCGGGCTCGCCAGTTCCTCCCACAGGGCAGGCAAGGCAACCTTATCGGTGAGGAGGTTTGCGGCAAAGGCTTGGACCCTCACGTCGCCAATGCCCCAGGTCTGCGGCTCTTTCGCGGGGTCCTCGTAGGCGCCGGTAAAATCGAGCACGAGGCTCGCCTCCTCGTGCGGAAACAACGCCTCCACCCGGTAGACGCCGCTCTGCACCGGCCGCTCGTCGCCGGGGAGGTCCACCACCGCCTGACGCGTGCCCCCGGTCCACGCGGGATGGATCGCGTGCGGGTAATCGTCGGGGAACGATTGCTCGTTGTTCCCGGCGTAACCCCACGCGCAAAAGGTCGCCGAGATCAGCCGCTGCGCCCTGCGGACGGACAGCGACCAGAGGTCCGGCCCCCAGACCGGGCTGCTGCCGTCCCACGACCCAACGATGTACAGATCAAAGGTGACGCGCACCCAATGATGCTCCGGCAGCCGATCCACGCTCAGCGAGACGGGCTGATTGCCAAACGGCCCGTGAAACCGCTTGCCCGCAAAGGTGACGCCGACCGCCTGATCCGACCACCGGCTGAAAAATCCCTGATCGGAGTAAACGTCGGCCTCCTGCGCCGAAGCCGCCGCCGTCCCCAAACAGATGGCAAGCAAGAGACATCGCAGGCGTTTCATGAAACGAGATCGTAACAGAGAGGGGCTCCGAGGTCACTCGACAAATCGCTGCGCGATCGGCATTCGCCGGCCGGAGCCGAAGGCGCGGCTGGTGACTTTCAGCCCCGGCGCCGCCTGGGCGCGCTTGTATTCGTTCAGGTCCACCCGGCGCTGGATCCAGCGGACTGTTGCCGCATCATAGCCCCGGCCGATGATCTCCGCCGCGCTGCAGTTTTCCTCCACGTAGAGTTGCAGCACCGCGTCGAGCAACTCGTACGGCGGCAACGTGTCCTGATCGACCTGATCCGGCTTCAACTCCGCGCTCGGCGGCTTCTCGATCGTGTTGCGCGGGATGATCTCGCGCTGGCGATTGATGTGCGCCGCGAGCCGGTAAACGGCCGTCTTGGGCACGTCGCTGATCACCGCCAGCCCGCCCGCCATGTCGCCGTAGAGCGTGCAATATCCCACCGCGAGTTCGCTCTTGTTCCCGGTGGTCAGCAGGAGCGAGCCGAATTTGTTGGATAACGCCATGAGCGTCATCCCGCGCAACCGCGCCTGCATGTTCTCCTCGGTCGCATCCTCCGGCAGACCCGCAAAAATTTCGGCAAACTGCCGCTTGAACGCCGCGAACGCCTCCCCGACTGGCGTCTGCAAACAGCGGATGCCCAGGTTTTCCGCGAGCGCCAACGCATCCGCGACGCTGTGCGCCGAAGAAAACGGGCTTGGCATCGCCACGCCGGTGACGTTCGCCGCCCCCAGCGCCTCCACCGCGAGCGCGGCGGTCACCGCGGAGTCGATCCCGCCGCTCAAGCCGAGCACCGCGCTCTTGAAGCCGCATTTGGCAAAATAATCGCGCAACCCGAGCACCAGCGCCGGTTGCAACTCCGACGCCTCATCTGGCGCGGGCGGCAGCGTGATCGCGGACCCCTCCAGGTCGATCACCGCCACTTCTTCCGCAAACGCCCCGAGGACGCCCACGCACTCCCCCCTTGCATTAAATGCGCACGAGTTGCCGTCAAAAATGAGTTCGTCATTCCCGCCGACGGCATTGCAGTAAACGACCGGGCGCCCGTGCCGTTGGGCAAGCGCGGCGATCATCTCAAAGCGTCGGTGCGCCTTGCCGACCTGAAACGGCGACGCGCTCAGATTGAGGATCAGCTCCGCGCCCATCGCCGCCACTTCCCCCGCCGGATCGCGCGAATACAGGGGCCGCGGCAGGTACGGTTCGCTCCAGATATCCTCGCAAATGGTCACCCCGATGCTCCGCCCGCCCGCCATCACCGGCTCGACGCCCGCCGCCGGCGCAAAATACCGCGCCTCATCAAACACGTCGTACGTCGGGAGGAGCGACTTGGCCCTGATCTGCGGCGCCTGTCCTCGTTGCAGGATCGCCGCCGCGTTTTCAAAGAACTGCCCCGCGGCCCCTTCGTCGCGCGCCGCCACGAAACCGACCGCCAGCGGCACATCGCCGACGGCGGCCGCCAGTTGATCGAGAACCTCGCGATTCGCCGGGACGAACCGCGATTTAAACAGGAGGTCCTGCGGCGGATAGCCGGTGACCGCCAATTCGGGAGTGAGCACGAGATCGGCCCCGAGAGCGACGGCCCGATGGTAGCCGTCGAGGATCTTGCGAAGGTTGCCGGGGAGATCGCCGACGGTGGTATTGATCTGTGCGAGCCCGATCTTCATGCGCGTTCCCTCCACGCTCGCCGGGAGGCGTGGGGGGCGTCCAGAGTTACTTGTGGATCATCATGTTCACGCCGGCGTGATGTCCATTGAGCGCTTCGTCCGCGCCGTTCACGAAATGGCGATAGAACTCCACCATGCCTGCGGCGAGGAAACCGATCACCACGCAGATCATGACTTTTTGGAAGAACCCGTCTTGCACACGATCTTCTGAGCAACATCCGCGCCGCGGAAGGCAGAAGGCAGAAGGCAGAAGGCAGAAGGCAGAAGGCAGAAGGATGAAGGCAGAAAAGCGCAATCGCCAGTCTCCGTTCGGCGCGGCGTGTCGATTGGCCGCGGAACCTACCTTGCTGCTTGTGTGATTGCTGGCTTCAAGTCGTTTAACTCCTCGATGCGCAGCATGCGAATGTCTCGCACAGAAGCCGAAAACCAGGGAAATGCGTTGGTGAGGGCGATCGCCGCAAGAACGCAAGTGACAGCGTTGACTGTCGTGCCGCCAAAACAGACGCTACCCTGCTGCCAATCAAAACCGTGCTGCTCCAACACCCGGCGAATGTCCGCGTAAGCGTTTTTGTAGGACGGAGAGCCGTAGGTATTCTCTAGGGTCGCTGTGTCGAGATCGAACTCGATGGCGTACATGGGCGGGATGATGTTCCGCAAACGCGGCGAAAAGTCAAGCACTGCGCCGATTGCGTCGCCGCCGAACCTGGATTTCCTTCTGCCTTCATCCTTCTGCCTTCATCCTTCTGCCTTCATCCTTCTGCCTTC
>CAXUAZ010000090.1:0-15541 GCA_964249195.1 uncultured Chthoniobacterales bacterium | reverse complement strand
CGCGCCGCCGCTCAACTCATCCTCGGCCAACTTGTGTAGATACCTCAGATCGCGACCTCCGGGCACGATGCCGAAACTGACAGCGGCGGAGCCGCTCTGGAATTAATGGGGGAGCCGCCTACTCGGAAGTGGGGCGGCTCCATCTGGCAAATCGTGCGACTCACTAGAGCATATAAAGTAAAGCTATAGCCGCTCGACCATCCGAAGTCAGGGACGACACAGAGGTCGTCCCTCCAAATATTTGGAGGGATGGGCTCCGCCCCGTATACTTTTTAATGCCCGTCCCCGTGAGTTGCTGACGGCTGTAATTCAATTTAATACGCTCTAAAATATTAGAGCTGCTTCGCCGCTGCTGGTTTTGGCATCGCGCTCAGAGATCGCGATCCACCTTCGCGCCTAGTTGCCGCCGCCTTGCGCGACGATATTCCCGCCGCCCTGCGCCACGATGCCCGCGGCGTTGAGTGCGGTCACCGACCCGCCATCGTTGCGCTGGCATTGGCCTGATCGGCCGGCACGCTGGGGTCGATGAAAACCGCCATGAGGCCGTTCGCGGGCGCGTTGACTCCGCTCAGGCCGTTCTCGGCGGCGTGCAGGACCGGGAAGCCGTCCTCGCCATCGGGCGAATCGACGGGCGCGCTTCCATCGAACGCGACGGAACCGGAGACGGCAAACGTGAGGGTATCACCGACGGAGAGGCTGAGACCGTTGGCCAGTCGCGGCTTTTCGGCGTCGGCGTCTCCGTTGGGATCGGTCGAGCCGACGGGCGCGAGCCAGGGATTGGACGTGCCGGGCACATTCGTAACTTTAACACAGAGGACACCGAAGAAAGGCGCACAGAGGACACAGAGTTAGGGAAGGGGTTGAAGAACAAAGCCTTCCCCACCCATGTCTTTCTCCGTGCTCTCTGTGTGCCTTCCTCGGTGCTCTCTGTGCTATTTCCGCCGTTGCTTCGAGAAAAATTCCTCCCAAAGCCGCGCGGTCGTCCCGGGTTGATAGGCGTGATCGGCGCCCGCGATCGACGTAAACCGCACGTCCGCCTTGCCGCCCTTGTACAGATGGTCCGTGTCGGCGCCTTTGGTCGTCGTTGCGGGCGCCGCGGCGTCGCCGTTGAACGTCATCCAATACTGGAGTTGCTGGGCGTCCTGCTGGGCGAGGGTGAGGCTGCCGTTGGCGAAATTCTCGGCCGCGCCGCGCCAGATCCACACGGGCAGCGGCGCGTCGGGATGCATGGCGCTCGTCGGGATGCCGAAGCTCGTCAACCACCCGCCCGACACCGGCGCGATCGCCGCCAGCGTGCTCGCGTGCAGGCCCGCGAAAGTGCTCGTCATGCCGCCGCCGTTGGAAAAACCCACCATGTATATGCGGGCGGGATCGATTTTGTACTCGGTCTTGAGCTGCGCGATCATCGCCGCGAGAAATCCGGCGTCATCCGGCGCGCTGCCGTCGAAGACAAACGCGTTCCAGCCGAAGTCGCCCCCAACCGGGATGCCGCCGTTGGGGAATACCGCGATGAACCCGGAGGCGTCCGCTTGCGGCATCCACTCGCTTTGGGGCGCGAAGGAGTCGCCGCGGCCGGAGTTCCCGTGCAGCGCGATGACCAGCGGCGCCGCCTTGGCACCGGTGTACGAAGCCGGCACGTGCTCGAACCACGTCCGCGTCGTGCCCTGCCAGACGAGCGTCTGCGGGGTGAGCGTCTGGCCTTGCAGCGGCAGCGCCCCCAACGCGAGCCAGAGAAGGAAAATCGTGCGGTGCATCATGGACGCTGGCCGCAAATCGCGAAAAATCCACTCGGACCTTGCGGCGCCTACATGGTACATACCGGAGATCACCTCATGAGCGACTTCGACCTGATCATCCGCGGCGGCCGGGCGGTGCTCCCCGACGGCGAGTGCCTCCTGGATGTCGGCATCCGCGAGGGGCGCATCGAGGCGTTGGCGCATGTGGTCTACGGCAGCACGGATGCGGACCTCGACGCGACGGGATTCCACCTGTTGCCGGGCAGCGTCGACGCCTGTGTGCGATCGGGCGAATCGCTCGTGAGCGGCGGCGTCACCACGTACCTGGAATTGCCCGCGGCCGGAGCGGTGCGGGACCGCGCGGGGTTTGAAGCGCGCAAGGCCGCCGGCGAAGCAGGGTCGGCCTCGGATTTCGCCCTGTGGGGCGCCCTGACGGCGGACAACCTCCACGAGCTCGAAGACCTCGCCGAATGCGGCGTGATCGGTTTCCACGCCGACTTGTCCGGGCCGGACCCGCTCAACGATGGCGCCTTGCTCGAGGGGATGATCCGCGCCGAAGCGCTCAAGCAGATTGTGAGCGTGCAGGCCGAGAACGGATCGATCACCGCGCACTTCGCGCGCGAGGCGGTTGCGGCGGGCCGGCTGGGCATGCGGGATTATCTCGATTCGCGGCCGGTGGTCGCCGAGCTCGAGGCGGTGCAACGCGCCATCCTCCTCGCGTGGGAGGCCGGGTGCGCGATCCATTTCCCGCAGGTGAGCACGGGCGAGGCGTTCCAGTTGATCGCCGATGCGAAAGCGCAGGGGCTCAACGTCAGTTGCTCCACCAGCCCGCACTACCTGCTCCTGACCAACGAGGACGCCGAACGCCTGGGCGCGATCGCCAAGACCGCGCCGCCGTTGCGGGGGCGGGCGGATGTCGACGCGCTCTGGCGCCATCTCGCCGCCGGCGACATCGACCTGCTCGTCTCCGGCCACGTCCCCGCGCCTCAGACCCCGCCCGGCGCCGACATCTTCGCCGCGCCGGCTGGGATCGCGAGTGGGCCGTTGACCCTCGCCCTCCTGCTCGCCGAGGCGCTGGGCGCTGAGCGGCCGTTCCCCTTGGAACGCCTCTGCGAGTTGCTCGCGACCAGCCCCGCGCGCCGGTTCCGCATCCACCCGCAAAAGGGTGAGCTCATCATCGGCGCGGACGCCGATCTCTTAATCATGGACCTGGAAGACCGCCCCGGCGCGGCGGAGGCCCCGTTCGCCGGGTGCGCCATGCGGGGCCGCGTGCTGCGGACCCTCCTGCGCGGGCAGACGGCGCCGACCGGCCGGTTCGTCCAGGCGGGGGTTACGGCACCGGCCTGACGAACAGCCGGTAACTCACCTCGCAAATCAGGAACACGTACCCGATCACGAGCGTCACCGTCAGGCAGATGTCGTGCAACGCGCTGATCTTGCTGAAACTCAACACGATGAACCCCAACAGCGCCGTCGACGCCGCCAGCCGGATCGCGCGTTGCGTGCTGTGCGGCAACTCTCCCGGGCTCGCCAGAAAAATGGAGTAATCGCTCGCCAGACAAAACCCCAGGAGCAGCGCCACCACGTGCAAAAGCCCCAGGCTTTGCCCGAGGAACCCCAACGTCGCGACCGCCAGCAGAATGCCCACGGCCGGCGCGCCCAGCATGAACCCGCCCCGGCGCCACCCGTAGGCCAGCATCACGCAAAACGCGATGACCCCGAGCCCGATCCCGGCGCGCTGCATGGCCACGGTGCGGTAGCGCCGCAGGGCGCCGTTGAGCGTCTCGACCTGATCGATCGGCGCGTTCGGCGACTTGAGCGCGAACGGCGGGAGCCTGGCGTAGAGCGGGGCCGTGATCCGCGTCGCGAGCCAGGCGGTGTCGGGCTGGTCATCGTTCCAGAGGTTGTGGAGCGGGAGGGGCAGCACCGTGCGCAAGCCGGTGAGGGTGGCGGCGAGCGTCTCGGGCGGTTGTTGGATCCAAGCGTCCCAGTCGGCCCAAAACGGGGTGAACGCATCGGCGTTGAAGTTGGCGTCGAGCGCCTGGTGCAGCGCGGCGATGAAATCGGGGCGCGCCTGGAAAAACGCCCGCGTGCGGGCGCTGCGCTGCGTCCCGGGGATCAGCCGGCCGAGGTTGAAGTACGATTCGCCGGCGCCGTGGGCCAGCGCGCCGAGTTGCGCGTTGAACTTCTCCAGGTTCGCAAACGCCTCGTCCACGCCGGCGCCGAAGGTGATCGTGATTTTCTCGCTGCGCGATTGCCCGAAGAGTTTGCGCAAGGTGATCTGCTCGTCCTGCAACTCCTGCGGCATGGCCTGAAGGGTGCGGATGTCGTCGTTCCAACGCACGTGCGCGCTCAGCGCCAACCCTGCGGCAACGACCAGCGCGCCGAGCCCCAGCCACCGGAAATGATGCCCCTCGGTCGAGAACTGCCGGGGCCGGTGCTCGGCCGTCGCGGGCATATGCACGGCGGGCAGCCACGGCAGATACCCGAAATCCAGCGCCAGCGAGAAGATCAACCCGAGCGCGACCGCGACGCCCATTTGCTGGAGCATCGGCAGGTTGGTCAACGTCATGAAGGCGAAGCCGCCCACGCTCGTCAGGCAGCCCGCGACGAGTGGCCGGCGAATATCCCGCAGCGCCTGAGCCATGCCGCCGGCGCCCTTCTGCGCGTGGCTCAGCGTGTAAATCCCGTAGTCGAGCGCCACGCCGACCAGCACCGTGGTGAAGATAACGGCGACCATGTGCACGGTGGGAAAAATCGCGAAGCAGACCACGAGCGACCACACGGTGGCCGTCACGATCGGCAGCAGCAGGTACGCGAACACGGCCGCGCGCCGGAACGCCCACAGCAACAACGCGCATGACAACGCCAGCGAGATGTTCGTGAGGATGGAGATCTCCCGTTGCGCCCGCTCGCGGCTCTCGGCGGCGAACCGGTTCACCCCGCTGTAGCGCAGGTCGAGATGCCCTCCCGCGACCGCCTCGGCGCGGGCCAGTGCGCGCTGGAGTGCGTCGAAGACCGGCTGCTGACCGGCGCGCTCCAGCGGCGGCGCCTTGATCTCGGCGTAGATGAGCGCGTAACGCGTCCCGTCGTCTCCGGTCGCCGTCATCGCGCCGCCGGCGACCTCTTCCGCGGTGGATTTCTCATCCTCGCCGAAGACCGCGAGCAACCCGGGGATGAGCAGGAGCGGGTCGCGCGGCAGGTTGGCCTGGGACGCGAGCGCGTCGGAGGTGGATTGGAAATCCTGGAGGTCGGCAGCGGCGGTATTGGCGAGCCAGGTCGCGTCTGGGTCACCGGCGCGTTTTTCCTGGGTCCAGCGGGCGCGCATGGCGTCGAGCCAGAAGGGAAGCCGCAGCGCGAGCCGGCGCGCGATGAACCAATCTTGCAGCCGATCCTTGGCCGGCTGGTCGAAGCCGCAAAAGGCGGCGTTAAAGGCGGGGTCGCGGCCCAGCGCGGCGGCCATCGCGGCGGCGGCGGCGACGGGCGCCTGGCCGTGGTTTTTGGGGTCGGCGAGCGCGATCAGTTCGGTGCGGCCGAAGCGGCCGGAAACCGTCTGGCGCGCGAGGCGGATGGTCGGGTCCAACTCGTCGCGCGGCAGGAGCTCGAGCACGTCCACGCTGATCCGGCGTTGCGCGTGCTGCACGCCGAAGAGAATGCCCAGCCCGAGCGCGAGCAACGCTGCCAGCAGGCCGGTCGCGCGCCACGGCGCGAGGCGCAAAGAAACGTCGGACGCGATCACCCCGGGCCGGCTAGCGCCGGAAGAACTCCTGCGCCTGCTCCGGGGTGAAGTGCGGGTTGCGCTCCACGCGGCCAAATTCCATCGTGCGCGCGTCGCCGCCGGGGAGCTGGTTTTCGATCCGCAGGATGTGCCGGCCGTCGCCCGAGATCACGACGCGGCCCGTGCGTTTGGCGATGGCGGCATCGTGCGGGAGGAGACCGAGCTGCCAGTTGCGCGGGGCGCCCGAGAAGTAGACGTCCGCGTAGTCGAAGACCCGCGCGGCGTTGCCCCGCATGAGGTTCAAATAAAGGTCGGTGAACTGGCCCAGCTCCGGGTGTTCGGCGACGTTGACCTGCCGTTCGCGGCCGCCGGGCTGGCGGTCGATGAGGCCGTGATCGTCAATGATGACCGTGTGCGGCTTGGCGCCGTCGTAGGCGAGGCTGAGGCCGAGGGTCTTGCTGGAGCGCAGCGTGCCGGTCTGGCGGACGGGCGTTTTGGAGATCGCGAACATGCGCGACTCGGTGAACGGGATGGTCTCCGCGTCATCGTGGGCGAGGCGGGCGAAGGTTTTCTTGATGACGCCGGGCAGGTGATCGGCTGAAATCTTCGTCTCCGGGGTGAAGAGCGGCGCCGGCGGCGGATTGAGGGCGCCTTGGGCCGATGCCATCGACGACCACCCGACGACGAGGCAAAAAGCGAGCAGGGGGCGAAGCATAGGGTCGCAGGGAATCTACGCGTCCTGCCGAGGAATCAAGGCCGAAGCGTGCGCGCCGGCGTCCGAGGAGATGGCCGCCCGGAGGCGGTTGGCGCCCTGGGGGGCGATGGTCAGCTCCAGCGCCGCGCCGGGTAGGATGACCAATTGGAACTTCACGTTGAACAGTTCGCCGGAGTAGATCGGCCGCTCCATGAACCGCTCCGCCGCCGCGAGCATCCAGCTCAGCGCGACGACGCCGGGGAGGATCGGATGCCCCGGAAAATGCCCGCCGTAGAAGGCGCTTTCGAGTCCCGGGGCCGCAAACGTCCAGCGCAGTCCGAGCGGGGAGACGGTTTCCGAACTTAGCGGCGGGTGCATCTCTACTCGAGCGGCCCGAACGGCATCCCGCGCTCGCCGTTGTTCAACTGCCGCAAGAGAATATCCTTGCGCGGATCGCCCGCCTTGCGGCGAAGCGGTTGGCCGTTGTTGACCCAATCGGATAGCGCGCGTCGCGCCGCCCGCCCGCGTTCCCAATCTTCAACGGAGATCTTTCGCGTCAAGACCGGCGCGGCGCGGATCTTGGCGAGGAGTTCAGGAGGAAGGTTCATGGGTAAGCTTGATCTCCGCGCTGAGTCGGTTGAGTTCGGCAGAGACTTCATAATCGGGAGATGCCGCCACGCGGTTCAACTCTTGCATATCGATGGAGATCAATCCAGCGAGCGCCGCGGTGAGGAGAGTCTTGGCCACCGCAAGACGCTCCGCGCTCCGGTGCGGCTGAGTGGCGACAAGGATTCGTTCTGCAATCAAATCCTCGATCTGGATCAGCTTAAGCCCTCCGATTTCCTGGAAAGGGGTGCGCGCGGTCGTCTCAACGGCGCCGAGCACATCGACCATGACACCGTCCACCGACCATTGTCGCACTCCCAGCGATTTCCCGATAGAGGACATCACATCTTCCCGGTTGCGCGGCGAAGGAAGACGGGCGCCAGTGAAACAAATATCCACGTCGCCGGAAACGTACCGGCCCTCGGTATAAACTTCAACCGCCGAGCCGCCAACGATCACCGGATCAGCGCCGGCCGCGCGGAAGAGATCCGAAACCAGCGTCGCCACCAGAAGATTTTTGCGGTTGGAGTCAGTTTCCGCGCGAATCAGCGCCAGAGTTTCAGCTGTTTTCATTGCTCCAACAGCAAGATGACAGATAGACTAACAAAGCGCCATCACCGAGTCTGTAAGTACAGAAATCAGATCGACCGCTTCCTAGTCCGCGCCAATGATCTCTTCTGACAAATACTTCATCTCCTTTCCTCGCGCGCTTCTGCTCGCGCTTGGCGCAGTGATTTGTTTTCAGGCCGCGTACACGATTCCGGGGTTGGGAGTGTTCATCTTTGGGTACGTGATTTGTCTCTGTCAGTTGTGCCGCATCGCGCGACCCTTGTATGCATTCGCGGCTGGTTTCGCGGTTGGGGTTGGATGTGTGGCGCCGCAGTTAGCGTTCTTTTATGGCATCTTCGGTACCCCGGCGATCGCGCTGTGGGCAATCCTGGCGGCCTGGATTGGGCTGTTTGTGGTGTGGCTGCATTTGGCGTGGCGCCGTCTCGGGCCGGCGCCCGCCGCGGTGTTGGCGCCTTTTCTCTGGATGGGGCTGGAGTACTTCCGCAGCGAGGTTTATTTCCTGCGCTTTGGGTGGTTGAACGTGGGCTATGCGTTGAGCTCCTGCCCGATCGTTCCGTTCCGCGGGATTGGCGTCTATGGCGTCGGATTTCTGGCTGCGGCGCTCGGCGGGTGGGTCTTGCTGCGTTGTCCGCGCCCGCTGGCGGCAATCGGCGTCGCGCTGGCGCTGGCCGGGCTGGCTATCGCGGAGCGCAGCTCACCCGGCGGAGGGTTGTCGATTGCCGGCGTCCAGGCGGAAATACCCTCGCCGACGGCCGTGCTGCAAAATCTTGATGCCCTTGCGCGGGCCTACCCGCAGACGTCGCTCTACGTCATGAGCGAGTACACCTTTGACGGTCCCGTGCCGGACCCGGTAAAGGCGTGGTGCCGCGAGCACGGAAAATATCTGATCGTCGGCGGTAAAGCGCCCGCGGCCGGCGGCCGCTATTACAATACGGCCTTCGTGATCGGCCCAACCGGCGAGATCGTGTTCTCGCAGGCCAAAAGCAGGCCGATCCAGTTCTTCGACGACGGACTTCCGGCCCAACGGCAGGCCGTCTGGGAGTCGCCCTGGGGACGCCTCGGGATCTGCATCTGCTACGATCTGAGCTACCGGCGGGTGACTGACGAATTGGTGGCTTTAGGCGCGCAAGCGCTGATCGTCCCGACGATGGACGCCGAGAGCTGGGGCGCCCATGAGCACGCCCTTCACACCCGCGTGGCGCCGGCGCGCGCCGCTGAATACGGGATTCCCATCTTTCGACTCGCCAGCTCGGGCGTGTCTCAAGCCGTCGACGCAAACGGCGCCGAAATCGCCCGGGCGCCGTTTCCGGGGGATGGCGCGATGTTGTCCGCGCGCCTGAACGTGGGGCGAAGCGGCGTGCTGCCGTGGGATAGAATTCTGGGCCCGATCGCGATGCTTGTCAGCATCGGATCGCTCTTGTGGTCAAGCGCGGGGATGAAACTTATGGTGAACCGCTTTTAGATGACGCTGGTCGACGTGGGTATAGATCTGGGTGGTGGCGATGTCCGCGTGACCGAGCATTTCCTGGATTACGCGCAGGTCGGCGCCGTTGGACAGCAGATGAGTTGCGAAACTATGCCGCAGCAAATGCGGGTAGATGTTAGCTTCGAGCCCGGAGTGCTTCGCGATGCGTTTGACGATGTCGTACACGCGTTGCGATGTTAGTTTTCCCCCGCGAATGGACAGAAAGACCTCGCTGCTCGTGCGGCGTTTGACTAACTTCGGGCGCCCTTCCTTGAGGTAACGCGCGAGCGCTTCCCGCGCTTTCACCCCCACCGGGACGAGTCGCGTCTTCTGCCCTTTGCCGAGCACGCGGATCATTCCGTCTTCGAGGTTCAGGTTCTCCAGGCGCGCGCCGGTCACTTCCGAAATGCGCAGGCCGCTGGCGTAGAATAGCTCCAGCATCGCGCGGTCGCGCAGGTTCAACGGATCGTCCGGCTGATTGGGCATGCTGTCGATGAGCGTCTCGATTTGCACCTCGTTGAGGGTCTCGGGAAGATAACGCTCCACCCGGGGCAGGGTAAGCGCCTCGCCGACATCGGCGTCGAGATGGCGGACGTTATGCAGATACCGCAGGAAGATCTTGATCGCGGCTAACTCCAGCTTGATCGACGCCGCCGCCAGGCCGCCGCGCTTGCGGGCGGTGAGGTACTCGGTAATCAGATCCTGCGAGATGCCGGGCAGGTTCTCGATGTTCTTCTTCTCGCGCAGCCACTTCGCAAAACTCTCCAGCGAACGCCGCACCGAAAGTTGATAGTTCTCCGACAGCCCGCGCTCGGTCGCCAGCCAGCGGATGAACTGCTCGATGGCGTCGAGCATCGGCTATTCTCCCCAGATGGCCAACTCGTTGCCGCCGGGTTCCACGAAATGGAAGCGGCGGCCCCCGGGAAAGCTGAAGATCTCCTGGGTAATGCGACCGCCGCATTCCTTCACCTTCTCCAAGGCCGCTTCGAGCTGCGGATGGTAGATCACCGCCAGGGCGCTTTGCAACGGCGCCCGCGTGAAGCCGCCCGCGAGGCGGCCGTCTTTGAACGAAACATAGTCGGGGCCGTAATCTTCAAACTCCCAGCCGAAGGCCGCTTCGCAAAACGCGCGCGAAGCCGCTGGATCGGTGGATTGAAACTCGAGGTAGTCTATTTTGTTAGTCGCGTCCATGGTGAGGCAGTTGCGCTCCGGTGATGGCTTCGTAGGCGTGCAGGTATTTCTGGCTCGTTCGCTCGATGACGTCCGCCGGCAAGGAAGGCGCCGGCGGCGTCTTGTCCCAAGGTAATGTCTCCAGGTAGTCGCGCACGAACTGTTTGTCGAAACTCGGCGCGGGAGAGCCGGGCCGGACTTCCGCCGCCGGCCAGAACCGCGAGGAGTCGGGCGTGAGGCATTCGTCGATGAGCAGCAGTTCGCCGTTCTCCTCGTCAATGCCGAACTCGAACTTCGTGTCCGCCAGCACGATCCCGCGCTCGGCCGCGCGCGAGGCGCCGACCAGATAGAGCATCAGGCTTTCTTCCTCCAACCGGCGCGCAAGTCCTTCGTCGCAGCCCAGCAGGCGGACGAACTCCTCCCGGTTAACGCCTTCGTCATGGCCGCCTTCGACCTTGGTGGTGGGAGTGAAGATCGGTTCCGGCAGGGTGTCGGCGAGTTGCAGTCCGGCGGGAAGATCATGCCAGCCCACCCGGCCAGTCGCTTGATAGTTCTTCCACGCCGAGCCCGCCAGACAGCCGCGCACCACGCATTCCACGGGAAACGGTTTTGCGCGCCGCACGAGCATGGAACGGCCGGCGAGTTGGGCGGCGTGCGGCTGCAAAGCCGCGGGGAAATGGGCGAAATCGGCCGTGATCATGTGATCCGCGACCACGCCGCGGGCCCGGAGGTGCCGGAACCAGAAAGCCGACAGCCCGTTGAGCACCTCACCCTTGTGCGGGATGGCGTCGGGCAACACGCAGTCGAAGGCCGAGATGCGGTCGGTGGCGACGAGCAACAGACCGTCGGCGCCCAGGTCGAACACCTCGCGCACCTTGCCTGAGCGCAATTTTGCAATGCCGGGCAGCTCGAGGGTAACAACGTCCATAAGCACGCACCATGTTCGGGGATCATCCCGGGGGCAAGGGCGCCGCGGGAATAAACCACGGCGCGCCTCTGTGGCTTCGGCGACGGATTTCAACGCAAAGGCGCAAAGGCGCAAAGGAAGAAACGCAGAGATGAAGGGAGGAGAATACGGTCAGCGGACTCCGGCATTAGTTTACTGCTTCTCACCTCTGCGTCCCCCTCTGCGCCTTTGCGCCTTTGCGTTGCATTCCGTCACCCCGCCAGAGCCAGCGACCGTTTTGCCAAGCCTGCTGCGGCGTTGTATGCATGAAAGGGACCTGTCATGACCAAAGCCAAAATCGCCGAAATCTTCGAAGACATCGCTCTCCTGCTCGATCTAAAAGGCGAGAACGGCTTCAAAATCCGCGCGTATCAGAACGCGGCGCGCGCGTTGGAGATGCACTCCGGCGATCTGGAGGGCGCCGTGCGGGACGGCACGTTGGAATCTATCGACGGTATCGGCAAAGCCATTGCGGTCAAGATCACAGAGATGGTTCAGACGGGGCGCCTCGCTTACTTCGACGAACTCAAAGCCAGCTTCCCAGCGACGATCTTCGAGTTGTTCGAGCTCTCGGGACTCGGGGCCAAGAAGATCAGGGCCCTGCACGAGCGGCTCGGGGTCGCCAGCATTGCCCAGCTCGAAGCCGCCTGCCGCGACGGCCGGCTCGTCGACCTGCCTGGTTTTGGCAAAAAGACGGCCGAGAAACTCCTGGCCGCCATCGTGCAGCGGCAGACGAGCGCGAGCTTCTTCCGCCTGGGCGATGTCGCGGCGGAAGCGTTTGCGCTGGCCAAGGAACTGCGCGCGCACCCGGCGGTGGCGCGCGCCAGCGAGGCGGGTAGTTTCCGGCGGCGCAAGGAGATCGTGCGCGATCTGGACTTCGTCGTTTCTACCCGCGAGCCGGCGGCGGTCGGCGAGTACTTCGCGACGCGGCCGGGCATCACCGAGGTGATCGCGAAGGGACCCACGAAAGTCAGCGTGCGGCTGCCCTCCGGCATCCAGTGCGACCTGCGGATGGTCTCTGAAGCCGAGTACCCGTTCGCCCTCAACTACTTCACCGGCAGCAAGGAGCACAACATCGCGGTGCGCCGCCGCGGCCTGACCCACGGTTGGTCCCTGAACGAATACCGCTTCAGCCCCGTTGCCGACGCGAAGAACCCCGAGCCGTTGCCGACGATCACCGACGAGCCCAGCCTCTACGCGGCGCTCGGGCTGGCTTACATCCCGCCCGAGATGCGGGAAGATCGCGGAGAGGTGGATGCCGCGGAGCGCGGCGAACTGCCGGAGTTGGTGGAACTCGAGAACCTGCGCGGCACGTTCCACTGCCACACCACGGCCAGCGACGGCCGCAATTCGCTCGCCGAAATGGCCGAGGCCGCCCGCGCGCTCGGGCTGCAATATCTGGGCATCGCCGATCACAGCAAATCGTCGGTTCAGGCCAACGGTCAGGACGAAGCGCGGCTGGCCGCGCAGGTGCGGGAGATCCGGCGAATGAACGAGGCCTTTGCCGAAGCGGGCGACGACTTCCGCCTGTTCGCCGGCGTCGAGTGCGACATCCTCAAGGACGGCGCGCTGGATTTCTCCGACGAGGTGCTCTCGATGCTCGACTACACGGTGATCAGCGTGCACCAGTCGTTTGGTTTGCCGGAGGCGGAAATGACCCGGCGGTTGATCCGCGCGATGCAGAGCCCGCACGTGACGATGCTCGGCCATCTGACCGGCCGCAGATTGCTCACGCGCGAGTCCTACGCGCTCGACGTGCCGGCGGTGATCGAAGCGGCGGCGGAAACGGGCACGATCATCGAGCTCAACGCGAGTCCGCAGCGGCTCGAGATGGATTGGCGCTGGTGGAATCTGGCGAAGTCGAAGGGAGTGAAATGCGCGATCAATCCCGACGCGCACCGCACGGCGACGTTGCAGGATTTGTGGTTTGGCGTGACGCAGGCGCGCAAAGGCTGGCTGACGCGCGCGGACGTGGTAAACTGCCTGTCGTTAGGTGAGATCGAGAAGGTGCTGGGCGCCAAACGAAAGGCGCGCGCCGCTGGTTAATATTGTTTCCTCTCCCGTGAAAAAACTTATCTTCTTCCTGGCGACCCTCGTCCCTGCCGCAACTTTCGCGGCCGATGAAACGCCGGTCCATTCCGTGGTCCGCCTACCGCTCGCGCAAACCGGCGAAAACCCGGTGGGGGCAGACGGTTCTCTCCATTTTGCAGAAGCGCGGGTCAGCGATATCCTGGTGACCTACGGCAAGCTGATCGGCAAGAAAATCATCGCTGATATCACCGTTCAGGGTCAGGTAAACCTGGTGATCGATCAGCCGCTCAGCGTCGAAAGCGGCGCGGCGCGGATTGAGAAGGCGTTGTTCCTCGATGGATTTTCGCTCATCGACGCAGGCGACGACACCGTGCTGGTGTTGGGCTTGGGGATGTCGGTCCGTGGGCATGGCGTGCCGGTTTACACCGATCCGGCCGAGTTTCCGAAGGCCGAGCGGGTATTCTCTTATTTTACAAAGTGCAGCACGGCGATGGGCGGGAGCTTGCTGGTTTCTTGCAGCAGTACATCCCCCCAAGCAACGACGTCTCGTTCACCGTCGGCCCCAAGGAATCGGTCGTAATCATCACCGCCCCGACGCGGATCGTGCTGGCCGTCATCCGGGTGCTCGCCGCCGTAGATTTGGCGCCATCGCCGAACGAGGCAAAGTCGGCGGCGGTTGAATCTTCCGATGCCGCGGTGATGGCAGAGCGAGTCGCGCGAGCGGAGCAAAAGGTTTCGGGGGATCAACGGCCCGCTGCCGACGCGGCGCCGACTCCCCAACCGATTCCGGTGAATCGCCCGGCTACACCGTTTATCTTACGATAACCGGTGGTGGCAGCCTCCATTTCTCGCGCCGCCGCGGAGAGGGACTTCAAGAAGCTACTGAGCCAAAGTAGTCGCTCCTCGATCAGCGACAACGCGTCAACCGCAGGTAATGCTGCGCGCCGCGAAGAGATAGTAAATCGCAGTGCATTGTAACATTGAAATCAGCCACGCGATGGCAGTAAGGTGAAGTTGTGGCTAAACCGAAGATTGTGTTAACGGAGATAGAGGATCGGGAACTGCAGCGGCGAGGAGGGGTGCGGGCTGTGCGGACCGAAGTTGCGCGGCGCGCCAGAGTCATTTTGGAACTTGCCGGCGGACGGGGCATTCGCCCGACGGCGGCTGCGCTGGCTTGCAGCACTTCCTACGTGCAGCGTTGGGCCGACCGCTTCCGCGCCGAGCGTCTGGCCGGTTTGATCGCCCAGCGCCCAGACAGAGCTCCGGCCAAGGACGCGACCCGGCTCGAAGCGCGCATTCTGAAGTGGACGCAGCGTGGCCCCGATGACGGCTCGACCCGATGGAGCAGCCGACGCCTGGCCAGGAAGCTCGGGACCACGCACATGACCGTTGCTCGCGTCTGGCGCCGGCATGGTCTTTAGCCTCATCGCCTGCGCCACCGCCCGGTTGGCGACGATCCGCGTTCTTATGGGGCTGCTTTCCCCAGAACAAGACGAATCCCACGGCTTCGAAGGCTGCCGCATGGCACGCTTTCGCTTTACGCGGCGTTCGAAGCCCAACCCGGAGAAGTGCTTCGCAAGACGACGGCGCGTCACACCAGCGCGGAGATCGTCGCTTCGCAACAAGCCAGCAAACCCATTCACGTCTTGGCGACAACTTCTCGGCGCCCAAAAGCGAAACGGGTGGGCGCCTTCCTGAGCGCTTATCATAACGTCCGCCTGCACTACACGCCGACCTACTCTTCCTGGCTCAATCAAGTCGAAAATTCGTCGCGAAGATCCAGCGCCACGCCAATGCTCGCGGAGCGTTTAGTTCGTTGAATGATTTACGACCCAAGTTGCTGCGCCGCATCTGCCGCTACAGCAAGACCGACACACCTATCAAATGGACCCACGCAAACCCCAAACACCGTATCATTTCGTAGCCGATCTACAGGTTACATTGCACTCTAGAGCATATAAAGTAAGCTATAGCCGCTCGACCATCCGAAGTCAGGGACGACACAGAGGTCGTCCCTCCAAATATTTGGAGGGATGGGCTCCGCCCCGTATACTTTTTAATGGCCGTCCCCGTGAGTTGCTGACGGCTACAATTCAATTTAATACGCTCTAGTGCGACGTAACACGGAGATTGGCCACACGATCAACTCGGGGGGCGGATTTTGGTCGACGGCACGATTCCCTGAAGGACGAGTGAAGTAGTGTGGCCGAGTTGGAGGTTTCACTGCACTGTAACACTGAGATCAGCCACGCGATCAACTCGGTGGAGGATCTTGGTTGACTGCGCCATTGCGTGAAGGACGAGTAAGATCACGTGGCCGAAGTGGGTGTTACACTCAACCAGGCCAGACTATACGATGTAATACTGCGATCGTCCACGCAATCAACTCTGGGGGAGGATATTGGTGACGGCATGGTCTCGTGAAGGAGGAGTAAGATCGAGTCGCCGAGTTGAATGTTACACTCCGCTAGACCAGATAATACAATGTCACACTGAGATCGGCCACGCGATCAAGTCGGGGGAGGATCTTGGTTGACCGCGCGATCTCGGGAAGGACGAGTAAGATCGCATGGCCGAATTGGATGTTACACTCAACTAAGGAAAC
>CAXUAZ010000089.1:12918-15759 GCA_964249195.1 uncultured Chthoniobacterales bacterium | reverse complement strand
CCATCCCCACGGGCGTGGGGAGAACCTCCCTGCCCTTCTCTTGCTTCTCTGTCGCATCGGACCATCCCCACGGGCGTGGGGAGAACTTGACCGATGAGGAAGCGGCTGCCTGCCTCGACGGACCATCCCCACGGGCGTGGGGAGAACCACAGATGGGGCACACAGAGGATGAGGACACGCGGACCATCCCCACGGGCGTGGGGAGAACGCAAGCAAAGTCAACCTCATGCTCAAGCAATGCGGACCATCCCCACGGGCGTGGGGAGAACTTGGTCGATGACCGCGCAGGCCGCGTCGTTGCCGGACCATCCCCACGGGCGTGGGGAGAACGAAATGAGACGCACGAGCGCGTTGGGTTCCGACGGACCATCCCCACGGGCGTGGGGAGAACTCCGTCGTCGCGTGTGAGGACGCCAATCGTGCCGGACCATCCCCACGGGCGTGGGGAGAACGTTCTAGATGGTGCCAGTTCGGACGCTCATGCCGGACCATCCCCACGGGCGTGGGGAGAACCACGCGAACGGCGGTGCGATGTTTGCCATATTCGGACCATCCCCACGGGCGTGGGGAGAACATTATCATGGATTCCGAGGGCGAGGTTCCAGACGGACCATCCCCACGGGCGTGGGGAGAACGGGAAGTGGTGGAGCTACGGATGATAGAAAATCGGACCATCCCCACGGGCGTGGGGAGAACTAGCGGCGGTCTGCGACCGTCGGATTAGATGACGGACCATCCCCACGGGTGTTGGGATAACGTTGTCCAGCTCCAGTCTCTGGTAGAGGATTTCCGGACCATCCCCACGGGCGTGGGGAGAACGCCGCAAGTGACGGGCACGTTGATTGATCCGACGGACCATCCCCACGGGCGTGGGGAGAACGCTTTAGCGTAGCTCTTCCGCTCTTCTATGTGCGGACCATCCCCACGGGCGTGGGGAGAACTAACTCGGAGCATTTGATGATGGAAGACCCGGCGGACCATCCCCACGGGCGTGGGGAGAACTCCCACTGATCGGCGGCGCGTCTGGCCCAACACGGACCATCCCCACGGGCGTGGGGAGAACACATCCACCAAATCGCAAATGTTACTTGCTGACGGACCATCCCCACGGGCGTGGGGAGAACGGCTCAAGGGCGGTCGGATGCACACGACCACGCGGACCATCCCCACGGGCGTGGGGAGAACCGACTGCGCGCGCGACATGCTCTGCGGACTGTCGGACCATCCCCACGGGCGTGGGGAGAACGCTTTTTTACAGCCTGCCTATGAGCGCCGTTGCGGACCATCCCCACGGGCGTGGGGAGAACGTCCAGATCGAGCGGAGTCCGCTGGCGTCCCACGGACCATCCCCACGGGCGTGGGGAGAACGCCCGCGCCGCTCAATAACCACTCGGTGACGACGGACCATCCCCACGGGCGTGGGGAGAACCCGCTCCGGGTGGAATAGCCGACCCGCCATGCCGGACCATCCCCACGGGCGTGGGGAGAACGCTGCAAGCACCGGCCGCCGAAAGCACGACGGCGGACCATCCCCACGGGCGTGGGGAGAACTGCCTCCGGGAGACGGCTCGCTCGGGAATTTTCGGACCATCCCCACGGGCGTGGGGAGAACGAATTTTTCCGTGTGACTAGAGTCTTTTACGTCGGACCATCCCCACGGGCGTGGGGAGAACTCCCAGTACTCACCACACATGCGCCGAAATTGCGGACCATCCCCACGGGCGTGGGGAGAACGTGAAGGGCGACATCATCACGGCCGCCGCAAGCGGACCATCCCCACGGGCGTGGGGAGAACGTCACAGACGCCGCTGTGCGCCGCGTGGAAGGCGGACCATCCCCACGGGCGTGGGGAGAACCTAACCTTTCACCCAAACTAACCATGCCCGCACGGACCATCCCCACGGGCGTGGGGAGAACCGTGCTCTGACCGCCCTGCTGGCCCTGCTGGCCGGACCATCCCCACGGGCGTGGGGAGAACGTCAGCGCGCGTTCGGTGCAGGACGCTAAAAGCGTACCATCCCCACGGGCGTGGGGAGAACGCCTTGGCTTTGGGCAGGTTGCTTGTTTTTAGCGGACCATCCCCACGGGCGTGGGGAGAACCCTGCGTGGAGCGCCAACTCGCGCGTTTCGTACGGACCATCCCCACGGGCGTGGGGAGAACTGTGCCTGTCGTTGCTCGTGCGGGTCAGCATCCGGACCATCCCCACGAGCGTGGGGAGAACTAATGTGAATGAGTAACGTAAACACAACATCTCGGACCATCCCCACGGGCGTGGGGAGAACGTTCTGAAACGGTTTTCTTCCCGCATCTTCGCCGGACCATCCCCACGGGCGTGGGGAGAACTATCTTGACTCGCTCGATCCTCGCCGCCTCTCCGGACCATCCCCACGGGCGTGGGGAGAACTCAGGCGGACCGGCGGGCGATGAATGCCAAAACGGACCATCCCCACGGGCGTGGGGAGAACGTCAGCGTGGTGTCGTTGAATAGAGCAAGTGTGGTGTGTCGTTTTCTTCGGTAGATGCCCAAGTGCGTGGGGTATAAGTTTTTGAATGGGTTCGCAGGCCGCGTCGTTGCCGGACCATCCCCACGGGCGTGGGGAGAACGAGCTTTACGGCACGTTCGTATTAGCATAACCCGGACCATCCCCACGGGCGTGGGGAGAACCTCAACCTGGTACTGTAGGCGGCAACATTCTCCGGACCATCCCCACGGGCGTGGGGAGAACTGGTTTCCGGCTCCGGGTTACGCCGCCGCCGTCGGACCATCCCCACGGGCGTGGGGAGAACACTGAGCATCCAAGCCCGCTGTGACCTTGCAGCGGACAATCCCACCGGGAGGG
>CAXUAZ010000089.1:0-12877 GCA_964249195.1 uncultured Chthoniobacterales bacterium | reverse complement strand
CCTCTGGGTTGTCGCTCCGGCTGCCGGACCATCCCCACGGGCGTGGGTAGAACGCTTGCATGATAAAGCCGCGCGAGACTTGGTACGGACCATCCCCACGGGCGTGGGGAGAACTCTGGTGCTCGGCGACCGACGTGCCTGGACCTCGGACCATCCCCACGGGCGTGGGGAGAACGCTTTTAGTTTATCGGCGAGTAATCCCATAGCCGGACCATCCCCACGGGCGTGGGGAGAACATCTTGAGGAGATGTCTGCCACAGGCGCGCGGCGGACCATCCCCACGGGCGTGGGGAGAACCGTGCGCGCAGGGTATTCCCATGATGGCGACCCGGACCATCCCCACGGGCGTGGGGAGAACTTTAGTTGTCGTGTTTTTCATGTTGTTTTTAGCGGACCATCCCCACGGGCGTGGGGAGAACACGGCGGCAGCGAAACTTCCTGCCCGCTCAGACGGACCATCCCCACGGGCGTGGGGAGAACCCGGCCATCTGTCGGGCTGCCGGTCATGGTGACGGACCATCCCCACGGGCGTGGGGAGAACGAGGGCGGAGCGGACATGCTCGCCGCTTATCACGGACCATCCCCACGGGCGTGGGGAGAACCCTGATGCCGAAAGTAGCGATACCGATAGAAACGGACCATCCCCACGGGCGTGGGGAGAACGGGAGCATTTCGACTTAAATTCCTGGTCTCTCCGGACCATCCCCACGGGCGTGGGGAGAACCTGCCAGAGCGACAAGAAGGTGATAGTGTATCCGGACCATCCCCACGGGCGTGGGGAGAACTGGGGGCATCCCGCTGAACGTGAGAACGTCGCCGGACCATCCCCACGGGCGTGGGGAGAACGCTGATCTTACAGCGACTTACGCGTCGCGTGGATTCCTTTTTCCGGTCGAGATTTACCTCAGAAAGGCAGATTCTCAGGCTCAATCCATTCTTCCGCAACCAACCATAAGCCGGATTTAATCACCTCCTTGCGCCGAACTTCCCCGCTCGAATCAATCCGAAAACCCTGGCAGTTTGCGTCGCTTGAAATCATCAGCAATGCGATGCCCTCAGAGTTTCGCTTGATGTATTCCAGCGTCTTGTCCCGAGTCCGGCGGTTCAGCGTCCCCACAAACACATTGGGCCGCGGCTCGATAAACCAGCGTTTCAGCATCCCGCGAATCGAGTCGGGCGTGTCGTGCGCGACGATAACAGTCATATATTTGCGAGTTGCGTCACGTCATCCCGTCTTCTAACGCGGCTTCTTTAACCCCGCTCACTTGGCCAGCGCCGGTATTACCGGCCCCGCGTCCGCAAACAAGCCATCCAAATCCCGAGGCAATCGTTGGAGCAACCGGCTCTCTTCCACCCGCTCCTTGAACAAGGCGCGCGTCAACTCGCCGTCATCCCGCTCATTCTGGCGGATCGCCTGGAACGCCGCTGGCAGCGCCGTCTCCAACTTGTAAAGGTCTGCCACGTCGTAAACAAAAGGCAGCGTTCCCCCTTCGTGCACAAACCCAAGTTGAGGCAGATAACCCATGCTTGCGATCACCGCGCTGCACAGCGAATACAAACTGGCCGTCGCCGCCGAGACCGCCCGGTTGATGCCGTCGGCCAGGCTCCAGTTGCTGCGGTCGTAATCCCGACCCTTCCAGGTCACGCCATGCTTCAGACCGAGGTGACCGTACATTGTCCGCACGCGGATCCCCTCCATGCCGCGAAGTTCCGGAACGGCGTACTTCTCCACTTCGATCTCCGGAAACCTTCCTTTGAACATGGCCCGCGCGATTGCCGTCCGCTGCTTGCGATCCGCCCAGGCGGCGGCATGACGCTTGGGGTTCTGGTTGTCGTGGGTGGGGGTGATCCCAACCGCATAAAACCGCAGCCCTTCCGCGCCGGTCCAGCACACCGGGGTATTGGAGTCGGCGCACGCCTTGACGGCCGCATGCGTGATGGTCGTGCCCGGCCCGAGCATCAATGTCGATAGCGTGGCCACGGGGAGGCGGCAAAGAAGGCCGTCCGCTCCGATCCATTTGACGCTGGAGTCATCCATCTCCAACCGCCCGTGTTCCAGATAAAGCGGCGTCCAGCGATCCTTCGCCGGAGCCAGGGTCTCGATAGGCGGTCGCTCGAAGATGGGCATATCACTTGCGCGCAACCTGACAAATGCGCCTTGGCAGATGGCGCGAACCGATCGGCGCGCCGAAAGCCTTCGGCAGATCGTTAAGCCACTCGGCATCCAGGCCTTCTACGTCTTCGCCCTCAATGACATGGTCGAAGGCGTGGATTGTTAAATCGTCCGGGTAACCCGTGCGCGACAGGAGCAACCGCAGCCCGGCGCTGCGATCATCCGCGATCCCCGCCAGGAGGGGAGAAGCGGGCAGACAGCATTTTCGCCCCAGCCAGACGCCCCACTTTGGGTTGCGAAGTTTGGCAGCGATGGTCTCCAGCAAAGGGCGCGATCCCTCCATCAGCACGCCGAAACGCGCGTCCAATAGATAGTGACGTTCGCTCAGCACGGTCTCCAGCGTCGCGCCGCTGGCGGCACGCGGTTTTTTCATGGGCGCCTCGTTTCGATCGTAACCGCCCCCAATGGTATGATAGTCACTCAAGCGCCTCATGGGTCGAGAAGTGCCATCGGCTTGCCTTCGCGGGAGATGAACGCTCGTGAAGACGAGAGCCGCCAGGGGTTCAAGCTGTTGGGCTTCCTCGGCGCCATATTTGTTAATGCCCGAGGCGGCGGCCAGCATGCCGATGACACCGCTCCGGGTCGGGAAAAGCGCGGTGGTCCGGCGGGTGAAGCGCGAGGCAAAACCCCAGCTTTGCATCGGCCCATCCAGAAGGAGGGCCAGACAAGCGTTATTGGACATGAGCGGTCAAATCTTCGATCAGTTTGGAAAGCGGCGCGTCGGGCGCCACCACTTCGGTGACCGTGGCGATGTCCCAGGCAATCTTCATTTCTTGATGGTGCTTTTCCAAAGCGGCGCGGGAGGCCTGGACCAGCCCTGCGCCGCGCACGGGCGCCTCGAAGGCGTTAATGAGTTGCATCGGCTGCCCGGCGTCTTTGTAAATGCCTAATACATAGGAGGGCGGCACGTTGCCATTCATCGAGTTCTTGCGCGCGCCGGGCACGGCCATCGCGGTCGCCTTGATGAAGGCTGCCACCACCTTTTTGCGCCCGTCGGGCGTGAGCCGGCCGAGATGGTCCTCATCGGCGAGCAGGTCGAGGTTCACGGCGGCGTACCGGTAGTAAACCGCCGAATTAAACTCCAGCGTGCCGATCATCCCCGCGCCCGCATCGTCTCCCTTCGGCTTGAGGTCATCGACCGCGGAGAAAAAATCGAGATCGTTGTCCGCTTTGTGGGTGGACAGCGCATGGCTGAACATGGCGGCTCCTTCCAGCGTGAGCGAAGGCATGGAAGCAGCCATGCGGCCGAAGAGCGCGATATCAGCGCCGTCCATCAGGCCGGCGTCCCGGGCGTACTGGTCGAGCTTCTTTTCGTACTCTCGAGCCTTCGGCTCCGCTTGCACCAAGGCGGCAACCTTGACGGCAATGCCTTCGATTTCGCCGGGAGCGAGAAAAGTCAGGGTGCCGACTTGCGGGGTTTCTTCTTTCACCGATCTGGCGTCCAGCTTGGCCAACTTGTCTGCGATGTTGGCGGCATGCTCGCTGGCCGATTTCTCGTCGAGCCCATGCTTGATCAGCGCGTTGGCCAGGGGTTTAACGATCAACTTGGTGCGATGAGCGCCGAAGCGCGCTTCCGGCAGATTGTCCTGCGCATACTCGCGGATGGCGCGTTTCAAACATTGGCTGGAAACCCGCGCGCGAGTCACTCCCCCAAAGGTGGCAGATTTGGGCGCGCCAACGTCGTCGCGGTTCAGGCAGGAGACGGGGAAGGATTGCAGGATGTGGAGTTCGATGAGTTTCACGGGTGGGTTGGGTGATCGGGTGTTCGAAGGCGGCTCAGGCGAGGGGAGCGAGGGCGAGCAAACCAAAGCCAAAAGCTTTGGCGCTGCCGATGCCGGTCGCGAAGGTCAATTGAAAAACAGACTGGTCGATGACCGTCAGGATGCCCTGGAATTCGACGGCGCAGTGAACGCCATGGGCGCCCTTCTTCTCGAAATAGCGGCGAGGCTGGGGAATCGTGCGCAGCGATTGAGGATCACCGATGTCAAACCCTCCCGCCTGCGCCTTGCGCTGCATCCACGCGAGGAGTTCTTCGCGGTGCACGATGGGAACTCGCCGGCCGTTTTTGGTGCGAACGCCGTCCTTTTCCTTTCGCTCCTTGCGGGTGGGATTGGCAAGCAGGCTGAAACGGAAGCGGGTGGCGGCAAAAAAGTCGGCCGGGATTTCCCGGGAGGCAAAGCACTCTGTCGGGCACCAGTCTGGTTTGGTCGGGGGCTCTGGCGAAACGATGAGAAGGCGGTAGGCTTCGTCGCGCTCGTCCACCCGGCTGAGGAAGTTGCGCTTTTGCCCGTCGCGTTCTTTGAACGCCTGCCAGACCCGCTGGTGCCAATCGTAACTGTCCCGGATATGGAGGTGACGCACCGCCCTTTCGTAATCCACCGTGATTTGCGTCAGGTAGCTCATGGGGCGGCATCTCCCGGGGCCGGCTTTTGATCGACCTCGTCGATTTGTTGAGGCCAAAAACCGACCGCCCAGCGCACGCGGATTTGCTCGGCGGAGCTATTCCAATAAGCGAGATCATTGAACAGGCGCTCGTAGTTGACCCCCACGCCTCGGGCGGCCGCAAAGCGGATCCATGCCTTTAATTGACCTCCCACGTCTTCGGCGGAATCGCAGGCCAGCAAGCGCCGAAAGCGGCGCTCGAAGCTCTCGGGAATCTCGCGCTCACGGCCATTGTCGGTGGCGATGCGGCGGCAGGTGGCGCCCAGGCCGGGACCATCCTGATCGTCCTGCGGGTGCTGGGCGAAGAGCGCGCCGATCGTGCAGGCGGCCTGATTGCGAAGGTCTTCGCCCAAACTGTGAATGACCGGCCAAGCCTGGCGGAGAGTGCTCGGGCTGGCGGCTCGACGCAACGCGGCCATCTTGCCCCGGTCTGGCTGCGCTTGGCGCAAGGCGCTCATGAACCGGCTGGCGCGGGTGGAAGTTTCTTCTTTCATGCGATTGCTTTGGGGCGAGAACTCTTCCTGAGGGGGGAGGAGGGATCCTTTGGTTTGGGCAAAAACAGTTGCTGCCGGCCAATGGCAAACGCCTCGATTTGGCGCGGGGACTGGCAGGCACAGGCAAATTCGTAGGCTTGTCGCGCGGCGATTTTGACTTCCTTACCCCAATCTGTCGCATGCAAATCACCGGCGGATTCCGGCGCGGCGACCAAAGCGATAAGTCTTGGGACGTGTTGCTCGACGGCGGTCCAGAAATGCTGACGGCCGCGGCCATACGGAGGGGGTTCCAGTTTCAGCGTGGCGGCGTATTCCTTGATGCTGCGCCACAAGGCACTGTGCCAGGAATTAGCCAGGGCGATGCCTTCCTCGTAGAGCTTGCGACCGGCGTCCTGAAACATCCCGGCCGGCAGATCATAAGCGGCTTCAACCACGTCTTCGATCTTGGCTTTGTCCGTGGCTAGCCCTCCGACCCATAAGGTGGCGCCGCAATCATCGCGAAGATTGTTGAGCGCGATTGGGCCAGAAGGCTGACTTGCTTGGAAGCGATGCTTCACCGTAATGGCAGAAAGCTGACGCCAAATGCTGCGCCCAAGAGAAATGCCCATAACGCCGGGGCCGTCCTTGCGTTGCACGATGGTCGCCGCGGGCTCTCGGAAGATAGGATAAAGCGGATAGTCGAGACCGTTGGCAAGGATCATTTCCAACCCGGCAGAATCAAGCTTGATTGCCCGGCTCAACGGCGCAAGACGCCCGAGATAGGTCATAGTGGCATTCAACACCGCGGCTTTGTCGTCGGCGGTCTTTACCGGCATTTCCCACCCCGGCTTTCCCCAACCGCGGCCAGGCAACTCTGCGACGTCCGTTTTAACAAGGAGATTGAGGTGGATGGTCTCGAGCAATCGCTCGCCTTGCAAAAACGTGTGGAGCATTCCAGACGGGATGCAAGGCGCGTGATTGGACGAGCCGTTGCCCAGAGTATCCACGCCGTTCCACTTCGCGATGCCGATGCGTCCGCCCGGGGAGAAGCACTGGTAGGTGACCAGGGTCAGGGCGAGACGCGCGGGAACGACGGTGCGCATCCCGCCGGCTGAGTTATCGAAGAGCGAGGCGTTGTTCCCGCTGGCGAGTGTTAAATCAAGCTTGGTGGCAGGATTTGCTTCGCCGTTTTCCCTCCCCGGCTTCAGACCAGACGCTTGCAGGAACGGGGAGTCATCGCCGAAGAGTTCAAATTGCGGCTGCCACTGATCGAGGTAAGCGCCGACCGCCCCCGCGATTGTTTCACGGCACCCTTCCCAAACGTAAAAGTCTTCCGGCCCATCCAGCGCGGCCTGTGTGATGCAGATGAGCAGACGCAGCAACGCAATCTTCTCGTGCGGCTTGACCGCCAGGTCGCGAACCTCATGCGCCGACGCGAAAAGTTCGAGAAGGGACATCAATGTCTGCGTGCCATTTGCCGCAATGACCGGAATCCAGGCATCAGTAATCAAATTCATCGTCGTCTTCGTAGGGGCGCGCCAGCGGCGCCTTGGAATGCGTTGAATAAAGCCCCAGAGAAGACTCATATGCAAGCACGGAATCGCCCGCGCCCGGAAAAAGACAAGCGCCGTTGTCCTGCACCAGCGCCCAGTTGGCCTCTTCGCGCACATGCAGCGAGAGCCACGCCGGCGCGGCTTGCATCGGAACCTGGTGCATCGGCGCCCGCACCAACTGCCGGTATAAACAACGCGCGGCCTCGAGATCCCAGCGGCGGTCGGAGACCATGAAGGAATCGCCTTTCAACGGCGTAACGCGCCAACTGTGCCGGTCAACCGGTTCACAACTCCGAAGCAGGACAACATTTCGCGTCGGGGCACCCCTGCACCGGGTCAGGAGGCCCTCGGCGTCTTCCTGGGACTGTTGCCCAAAAATCTTCATCGCAGATTCCGCCAGCAGCGCCTGCGTCTCCCGATCTTTCTCCAAGGCCGCGCGCAATTCCTGCCACGCCTCCGGCTCTTGCGCGCGGGAGCGCTCGGCGTAGGTCGCTTCCAGAACCGCGCGGATCTCGTCCGGCAGAATCAGCGTGTCTCTTCCGGCAAAGACCTCGGCCGTGCGCAGCAGAACGTAAGGCGCGTACACCCGTCCGGATTTGCCGAGCGCGCGCTTGATTTCCGGCAGCCGCGCATCGGCTGCCAGCAGTGGCAGGTTGATCCAGAATTCGGGTTCGGACGCCCGGCGATCAGGGCGGGCGTGACGCCAAAGCCGCCCCATGCGCTGCAGCAACATATCAGTCGGCGCGAGATCGGAGACGATGAAGTCGAGATCGATGTCGACGCTCTGCTCGACTACTTGAGTGGCAACCAAAATCGAGCCCTTGCCCTCCGGCGCCCGGTCAACGCCGAGCCGCGCCAGCCAGAAATCTTCCAACTCCTGCCGGCGGAAATATGGAAAGCGGCTGTGCAACAGCCCGGTGATGATCCGATCCGCTCGCGCTTCGCTCGTAAAAACTTTGAACGCTTCCTGGGCTTCAATGACCGTGTTGCGCAGATAGAGCACATGCTGGCCCGCCTCCGCCCGCTGGAGACATTCGTCGCAAAGTTCGGCCGGCGAGAAAGCGGCGGTTTTTAGATTCAGCCTGCGCGCCGCTCCTGCCGGAACGCTGATTTCCCGAACGGGCTCGCCCGCTTTTACCACCGTTAGCATTGGGTAGGCAGGAGACGCGGCATTGCCTGCCTGGCCTGAGGCCGCTTTGATCAGTTCCTCCCGCCGCGCTTGGGTCAGCGTGGCGGAGAGCACGATCACGGAGCAGTGCAGCGCGAGAAGTTCCTTGATCAACTGGGTGATCAATGTGCCGGTGTAAACATCGTAGCTGTGAATTTCGTCCAGGATGACAACCTTGCCGGCCAGGCCAAATCGCCGCACGAAGAAGTGCTTGACCGCCACGACCCCTTGCAGGGCTTGATCGATCGTGCCGACCCCGAAACGCGCCAGCAAGGCGTGTTTGCCGGAAGCAAACCAGGAGCGGCCTTCCCGGACGCTTTGCTCTGCTTGCGCATCGCGCGCCGCGGCCGGATGAAGTTCCAGCGTCTGGCAATCTTCGAGCCAGGAGGCGCCGTGCGCGAGGCGGAGCGTCGATTGGCCGGCCAGCGCTGCGTCAAGGAAATCGGCGACCCGCAGATGAATGCGGTTGCTGGTGACTTGCGTCGGCAACGCAAAGTAAATGCCGTCGTTTGCCCCGGCCGTAATCAAGCGGTGGGCCGCCCACAGCGCGGCCTCGGTCTTGCCGCAGCCCATGGGACCTTCCACGATGAAAAGGCCTGGCTGAGCGCAACTCTCGTGCAACTTCCGCTGCAGCGGCTTCGGCTTGTAATTGTTGAAGAGCCGCTCAAAGCTTGCTTCCCGCAGCTTCGCGCGGCCCCACCCAATCTGCTCCAGGGCGGCCTCGGCTCGACGCCGGCTTTCATCCAAACTTAATTCCCGGTCGCTCGGGAAGAACGCATCATTGGAGCCGATCCAATCGGCTACCGAGATCAAGCCCGCCACGCACCAAAGGTCGGCATCGTTGGTCGCGGGCGTCTGGCTGGGCAATGGCCCGAAGATTTCCGCCAAATGTTTTACCAACTCCTCGCGGGCGTCCATCAACCACTGTTCACGCGCCGGCACGACGAGAAGCTGGTTGATTCGCTGGCCGAAGATGCGCCCGTGGTGCACTCCCGCGGCCACCGCCCACCGTTGAAGGCGTGAGCCATTCAGGATTCGCTGCAGGAACCATTGACTGATTTTGGCGTGGTCATTCTCGACCTGGAGATGTTCTCCCCACCGTTCACGCAGGGCGATGTCGGCCAGTCCGTTTTGCACCAGCCACGGCGGGCATTTGCACTGGAAGCCACAGCTGATTTTGCCCACGTCGTGCAGAGCAGCCAGCAGGATCAAGCCTGGTGGGAAAAGCGCGCGCGCGGTGTTAGCCAGAGAGTCGTGGAGCGCCTGCGCCACGCAGCCGACGTTCACGCAATGGCCCCGGACCGAAATCCCCGGCAAATCGCCATCGACCGTTTTGGCCCAGAACGTCGTTATCATGCGGGATTTTGCGCTTGCGGCTATCGATGGCGGGAAGGAAACTCGGCGGGCGCCCCTGCTGCTCTGTGTTTTACCGCCTTATGTTCCAAGATGGTAGCACAAAGTGGCGCGGGACTAGGGACCGGAGTTGGCTACCCTTCATAACCGATTAGAAACAAAGGGTTCCACAGCCGATGTGGCGAAATGGCAGACGCAACGGACTTAAAATCCGTTTTCGGGAAACCGGAGTGCGGGTTCGAGTCCCGCCATCGGCAGCCGAGCGCGGCGTCGAGCCGGCGATCACGCTTCTTAAATGGTTGATCCTGCGGCAAGCGGACGGTTAGCCTGCGGGCTTGCGCTATTCATTCATCATCGCGTCGGTTGTCGGATTGGCGTGCACCGCGAGCGCGCAGGAGTTCGCGACCGCGCCGGCCGAGGTGGTGGTGACCGCGGACCGGACATCCACCCCGCCGCAGGAAAGCGGCGTCGACGTCACCACCGTGGACCGCGCCGCGCTCGATGCCGCGCCGGCCATGCGGCTCGACGACATCCTCCGCGAGCAGATCCCGGGTTTTAGCCTGTTCCGCCGCAGCAGCAGCCGGGTGGCCAATCCGACCACGCAGGGCGTCAGTCTGCGCAACATTGGCCCGAACGGCGCGGGCCGCACGCTCGTCCTGCTCGATGGCGTTCCGCAGAATGACCCGTTCGGGGGCTGGGTCTACTGGAGCCGTCTGCCGCCGTCGTCCATCGAGCGCATCGAGGTCCTGCAAGGGGGCGGGGCCGGACTCTTTGGCAACGCCGCGCTCGGCGGGACCATCCAACTCTACAGCCGCCAGCTTGCCGGCAACGCGCTCACGGCCGAGGCGCAGGGCGGCAGCCGCAACACCTACGAGACCGCGGTCGCCGGGCAACGCACCGTGGCCGATGGCGCGCTGGTTTTTTCCGCGCGGGCGGATCGTTTTTCCACGGATGGCTACCCGACGATCCAGGCAAATCAACGCGGTCCGGTGGACATCGCCGCCGCCTCCGAGGAGACGTTATTCCAAGCCGGTGCGCGCTGGAATCTCAACGCCGCGAACTCGCTGAGCGTCAACGCCGATGCGTTCCGGGAGGATCGGGTCAACGGCACGCCGCTGACTAGCAATTCGACGGATGCCGCGGATTTCAGCGCGTCGTTCGACGGCGGGCTGCCCGACCGCCAGATCGCCTATCAGTTGGCGGCGTACGGGCAGTTGCGGCAGTTCAAGAGCACGTTCAGCTCGGTCAATCTAGCGCGCACGGTCGAGACGCCGAGCCTTGACCAATACAGCGTGCCGGCGCAAGCGGCCGGCGGCAGCGCGACCGTTAGTTTCCCGCTGGGCGGCGCGCAACGGATCCTGCTCGGCGCCGATGAGCGTTGGGTGGACGGGGAATCGGACGAAGATTTCCGCTATCTGGGCGGTGAATTCACCCGCCGACGCGAAGCGGGGGGGCGGCAGCTCTTCACGGGGTTGTTTGTCGAGGATGCCTGGCGGCCCCGGCCGGGAAGCACGCTCACCGCGTCGGGTCGGCTCGACTATTATGCCAACGACGAAGGCAGCCGGCGCGAGACCGATCTCGCCACGGGCGCGGCCACGCTCAACGAGCATTTCGCCGATCACGACGGCTGGGCGCCGAACGGTCGTCTCGGCGGCGAGCAGCAACTCTGGAACGCCGTGAGCCATTTGCGCGGCTCGCTCTACACGGGCTTCCGCGTGCCGACGCTCAATGAACTCTACCGCCCGTTCCGCGTCGGCAACGACATCACGGAAGCCAACGCCGCCCTGCGCCCTGAGCGCCTCTACGGCGCCGACCTCGGCCTGGACACGCAGGTCGCGCGGGACACGGTGCATCTTTCGCTCGACGGCTATTACAATGAGCTGCACAACCCCGTGGCCAACGTCACCGTGGCCAGCGGCGGCGCGACCGGGGCGACGGTTGCGCCCTTCGGGTTCATCCCGGCCGGCGGGACGGGCGAGCTGCGCGAGAATCTGGGCCGCGCGCAGATCTACGGGGCGCAATTGAAGGCGGAGTGGACGCCGGCGCCGCCGTGGCAGTTCGCGTTGAGCTACCTATACAGCCATGGGGTGGTGGAAGCCGCGCCGGCGGAGCCGCTCGTGGAGGGCAAACGGCTGGCGCAAGCGCCGGAGCATCAACTTGTGGCGAGCGCCCGTTGGTCGCCGCTGGCGGGGCTGCGGGCGTTGGGGGTGGTGCGGTTCGTCGGGGATCAGTTCGAGGACGATCTCAACACCCTGCGGCTCGCTCCCTATGCGACGGTGGACCTGTCGGTCACGTACGCGTTCCTCACGCAATGGGAGGCGCGCGCGGCGGTCGAGAACTTGTTGAACACGGACTACGAGACCGGCAAGAGCGCGAACGAGATGGTGTCGACCGGCGCCCCGCGGCTGATCACGGTAGGGCTGCGGTGGAGTTATTAAGCCCCGGCGTCGGGCTTCCGGCAGAGGACCGCGAAAGCGGAAATGGTCCTCACGCAAAGGCCGCAAAGCCGCAAAGGGGGAAAGACCCAGATTTTGACGGAATGGACCGCGGACCAAATTTCTCCTCCGCAATTCTTTCCAAAAAATCTGCCTGCCTTCCTTTGCGGCTTTGCGACCTTTGCGCGAGGCCTTTTCCGGTGTGAGATTGTGGAACAGACCGCGATCCACCTTGCTCAAGCGTCGGCCGATCGACGCAGGCGTCGATGAAGGCCGTTCATCCACACCGGCAAGATCGCCCCAAATGCCGCGGAGGCCATCAACCGGCGAAGCGCGGAACGTGGCATCTTTACCCGTTCGGCTGTCTCCAGCGCGGGGGTTTTTTTCAACAAAATCAACGTCTCAAGCCCGATCAACACCGGCAACGCGACCGCATGCCGCAACTTCTTCGGCCCGATCGCGGAAACATATTCCCACGCCGCATCGAGATGGCCCAACGCGACCTGGCCCAACTCCGCCAGCAACGGCCGGGCCTTCGCGGGCGCGGTCCGCAACGATGCGGCGTCCAGCCCGTGTTTGGCGAGAAGATCGGCCGGGAGATAACAACGACCGGCGGCGAGATCGGCGGGCAGGTCGCGGAGGATGTTCACCATCTGCAAGCCCTGGCCGAAACGCTTGCCGAGCGCCAGCATCGCCGGCTCGTCGCGTTTGGACCAGCCGGCGGGCAGATGCTCGCCGCAAAGGCGCGTCCAGAGTTCGCCGACGCAACCGGCGACAAAGTACGTGTATTCATCCAGCTCGGCGGCGGTCGCGAGCGGCTTGGGCTCGGCGGCGGGGTCGCCGAAACGCTGGATGTCGAGTTCCTGTCCGCGGCCGATCCGCGCGAGCGTGCGGCGCAGTTCCCAACGGTCGCCGGGCGTTAACGCGTCCAGCGCGGCCAGGCAGGACCCGAGTTGCAGGATCAGGTTTCGCTCGGCGTCGTCCGTCTGCGACTTGCCGATCTCCTTTTGGAGCGGGCGCAACAACTCCGGGTCGGCGCCGTATTTGATCATCTCCAGCAACGCCCGCAGATGGGTCAGCCTCACCGGCGCGGGGACCGCGACGGTATCGGCGACCGTGTCGAGCGCGCGGGCCAGCAGGTAACCCGCGCTGATTGCGCCGCGCAACTCCGTCGGCAGCAAGTTGATCGTAATCGAAAATGAGCGGGACACCGACGCAAGCAGGTCGCCGCTGAGTTCAGCCGGCGCTTCCGGGGCTGGTTCGGGCGCGGCGGCCTGGGG
>CAXUAZ010000088.1:0-15794 GCA_964249195.1 uncultured Chthoniobacterales bacterium | reverse complement strand
TCCCTGCGACGGCCCGCGGTTCTGCGGCGGGCGCGGCGCTTCCTCGGCGCCGCCGGGCGCGTACGGGAAACCTTTGACCTCGAGCCGCGGGATCTTCGCGCCGATAAAGCGCTCGATGTCACGCGCCGCGTCAGAATCGTCGCTGCCGCTCAGGAGCGTGAACGCGTCGCCGATCTGCTGCGCCCGGCCGGTCCGGCCGATCCGGTGCACGTAATCCTCCGCGTGCTTGGGCACATCGAAATTCACGACGTGCGTCACGCCGGCCACGTCGATGCCGCGCGCGGCGATGTCCGTCGCGACCATGATCGTGTACGTGCCGTCGCGGAAGCCTTCGAGCGCGCGGACACGCTGGCTCTGGCTGCGGTTGGAATGCAGCACCGCCACGCTGCGGCCCTTTTGTTGGAGGCGTTTGGCGATGCGATCCGCGCCGTGCTTGGTGCGGGTGAAGATGAGCGTGCTCCCGACCTCGGCTTCTTCGAGCAACGCGACCAGCAGGTCGAACTTCTGCGAACTCACCACCGGATAAAACGCGTGCGTCACCGTCTCCGCCGGCGAGCGCCGCTGGCCGATCTCGATTACTTTCGGATCATGCAACGCCCATTTGGTCAGCGCCTCGATCTCGGGCGGCAGCGTGGCCGAGAAGAAAAGCGTCTGCCGTTTCGCCGGACACTTTTGCACGATCTGCTTGACCGCCGGGAGAAATCCCATGTCCAGCATGCGATCCACCTCGTCGAGCACGAGGATCTCGACTTCGCGCAAATCGACCATGCGTTGCTGCAGGAGATCTATCAGCCGCCCGGGCGTCGCCGCGAGCACATCGGCGCCGCGCTCGAGTTCGTCGCGCTGCTTGCCATAGCCGACCCCGCCGTAAACGACGCCGGTGCGCAGATTGGTAAACTGCGCGTAATCCTTGAAATTAGCCGCGACCTGCAGCGCGAGTTCGCGGGTCGGCTCAAGGACGAGCACGCGCGGGAGATTGCGTTTGGCCGGTTGACCGCTTTCCAGCAAACTCAAGATGGGCAGCGCAAAAGCGGCCGTCTTGCCGGTGCCGGTTTGGGCTGACCCAATGACGTCCCGGCCCGCGAGCACAAGCGGGATCGCCTGTTGCTGGATAGGGGTCGCCTCGGTGTACCCGGCGATGGCGGCGCCCTGCGCGACGCGATCATTGAGACCTAACTTGTGAAAGGCGGAAGAAGTGGCAGCCGCAAGGGCTGGCGTGGAAGGGGCCGGTTTGCGCCCGCGAAACAAAGAACTTAACATTGAACGGCTTATGATAGCACGTCCCGCGCATAAACCAAGAGTCATCCCCCGGCGCGGCGCAGATCGACGAGCGGCCGGCCGAGCGCGCGATAAAGGATGCCGCGCGTTTCGTGGAGGGTCCGCCGGAGGCCCAGACTGTCCGCCGCGACAACCTTCAACGCAAAGGCGCCCGGCGCTGCCAGCGCGCTGACGCCGACCCAACAGTCGGCGCGGTGCAGGTCATGGATTTCCTGCCAGCACGGTTCCGCGGCGCCCGAGACGATCAACGCGCTGCCGTAGTACGCGGCGGGGAATTGTCGGCGCAGCGCGGTCAACGAACCGGGAGATAAACAAAAGCGTTCCCGCGCGATCAGACGGCCGGCGATTCGCAAGTCTATCTCCCAGCGCAGTTCGTCGTACGCGAAAGTCTCCCCCGCCGCCGTGCGGCCCGGAGCGAGCCGCTCGAAAAACATCAGTTCGGCGCCCTTCTCCAGCGAGATCAGCGTTCGCTGGAGGTACCGGGCAGCCCGCTGCGGGATGAGCATCTCAGGCGAGACTTCCAGGCTGCCGCCGCTCTCGACTTTGAACGACTGCGTCACTTCTGCGGCGCCTCCGCGCATCGTGTGAATGCGCGTGGCCGCCGGCGTGGAAAGCACGAGCCGCGCGCCACGTTTCACCGCGACATCAACGCGCACGCGGTCACCCTCTAGCAGACCCGCCGTCGGGCTGACAACGTTGAGCACCAGCGCGTCGTTTTCCCAAAACGGCTTGCTCAGATGCACCGGCGCGCGAAACGATTGCCGCGCCAGCCGCGTCTGCCCGCGAGCGTCCACATCGCAGACGAGTTCGAGGTGTCCCTCCAGGTTCAAACGAAAAGCACCTCGCGCCGGAGCCATTCGAGGATGGCGTCTTTGCCCTTCTCAGACCGCAGGTCTGCGAACAGGAACGGCCGTTCCCCGCGCATCAACTTCGAATCCCGCTCCATTACGCTCAAGTCCGCTCCAACGTAGGGCGCGATGTCGATCTTGTTGATCAAGAGGAGGTCGCTGTGGCGGATCGCCGGCCCGCCCTTACGCGGGATTTTGTCCCCTTCTCCAACATCGATCACATAGATAAACGAGTCGACCAGCTCGGGCGAGAAAGTCGCCGAAAGGTTATCCCCGCCGCTTTCCACGAGGATCAACTGCAACGTGGAATGCCGCGTTTCGAGGTCCGCGATGGCCGCGAGGTTCATGCTGGTGTCGTCGCGGATGGCGGTGTGCGGACACCCGCCCGTCTCCACCCCCAACACACGATCTGCCGGCAGCGCGAGTTTGCGCACAAGAAACTCGGCGTCCTCGCGCGTGTAGATGTCGTTAGTGACGACCGCCATTTGCAGTTCGTCCCGAAGCCACTGGCAAAGCCGCAATGCCAGCATGGTCTTGCCCGATCCCACGGGCCCTCCGATGCCGATGCGCACAGGTCTTTTCATCCGTCGGAAAGTAACTCAGCCTGCGCGCGCGGCGCCATCACGAAATGAACAACCGTTCCCCCGCCCGCTCATGGCGCATGCTGGCAATTTCAAGGAGGGGATCAAACCATCCGGCGTCTTCGCGCTTGACCTTCAGCGAAGCAAAAACGGCCGCCTGCGCGCCGCCATTGACCTCGGTCAGCGCTCGTTGGACTCCATCCTGCCCGATGCGAAGAAGCTTCATCGCCGCCGCTCCGACCGCCGCCGCAGATTGGTAATAGTACGTTAATAATGCCGCCGCCAGCGGCGCTCCCAACACAACCGCCTGCAACCCGTGCGCGGTAATGTGATGACACGCGAGCCCAGCGTTCCCGCATCTTTTTAAGAGTGGGTCGTCCGGGCGAAGCGTCTGCAATCCGGTCAGTCGTCGTCGGCCGAGTTGCGCGCTGGCTTCGCGGGTTTCACGGGCGAGTTTCGCAGCGCCGATCTCAGCATCAAGCGCAAACAAGCAGTCCACGTTTCCGTCCTGGGCAGCATCATGGACGAAACGAACGTAGGGTAATTCCCACGCTCGCAACGACGGCACAACTCTCTCGCGCAGATACACCGCGAGATCACGATCGCCGAGTTGCACGCTCTGCTCGAATCCCAGCGAATGCGCATACGCGCCGGTGGGAAATAAGGAGTCAGCCGTTTGCAGCATCCACGGCAGCCAGGCCAGGTCAGTGCTGTCCATGCGAGTGCCCGCCGCGCAACGGGCGGAAGACCGCCTCCGCTGGTTGGAAAGCGATCCCTTCCCGTTCCAGGAGCTGTCGAATCGCCGGGTCGTCCGGCGCCTGGATCGACCCCGCCGTCAGCGCGATTTTGAAATGCAAATTGCCAATCATCCAACCCACGCGCGCCGCCTCCGTTACGGCGCCTGACGGGATCTCGAGCACCGGTTCCGGCAGTTGCTCGATCTGATAAAATGACTGGGCATCAGCGAAGATCACGTCGCCATCGTCCAGCGCGTGTTCGAGATCGAAGCCAAACTCAACGCCGTTCGCCGCCAAACCCCGCCAGCGCCGTTTCTCTAATGTATGCCGGTCCGCGGGCACCGGCACCCGTGCGAGGGTCTGGTCCCAATGGTGCAGATGATCATGGATGAGTTGAAAGTTCGACACTGGATTACCAGATCACTTGGGTTTGCGGATACTGCCGTATCATTCGGTCACACGTGATAATTGTCATGTCGAGGGTAACGGCGGTGGCTATGATCATTCGATCGCAAGGGTCAGCATGCAACATTGGTAAAGCACTGGATCCAAGGGCAACCTCGCTGCTCACCGGCGCAACCGACAGCCCATGATGGTCCACAATACGTGGCCACCAGACGTGAACGTCCATCCCGAGATCAATTCGTCCCTTGCGGTGCTTAAGCCCAATTTCAAAGGCGCTGATCGCCGAGGCGAAGAGTTCAAGCGGATTATTTCGGATGGCTGTTCGCGCGGCCAAGCTTAAGCGGCGAGGTTCGGTCAGCCAGAGGATCGCGCAGGTGTCGAGAAGCAGTTTCACCGGAAAGCCTCAGGCCAATCTTCCGGGTCTAGCGGAGCAGTGGGATCTTCGTGAAAGACCACCCGCAAAGCCGGGTCTGGTTCCAACGGATCACGCGGCTTTTGGCGTTCTTTGTTAAACGTTAAGAGAGCAGTGACGTGATGGGGTAAAACGCCGTCGCCCTTGGCCGTGATTTGCCCGTTTCGCACTTCGACCTCGATCGTTGTGAGCGCCATCTCAGACGTTTACCATGCAAAGGGCATTCTGTCTCGGCAATCAAAAGAGAAAGTATCGCTGCGCCAGCGGCAGCACGGTCGCCGGTTCGCAACGCAGCTCCCGCCCATCGGCTTTCACCGTGTACGTCTCGGGGTCCACCTCCATCTTCGGCATCGCGTCGTTCCAGAGCAGGTCTTTTTTGCCAATCTGGCGCGTGCCTTTTACCGCCACGAGCCGCTTGGCCAACTCCAAATTCGCAAGAGAACCAGAACGCAACGCCGCGTCGCTCACGAACGTCACCGAGGTCGCGTACTTCGCCCGGCCGTGCGCCGCAAACTGCGGGCGGTACATCGTCGGCTGCGGCGTCGGGATGCTCGCGTTGGGGTCACCCATGTTCGCGCACGCGATCATGCCCCCTTTGAGGATCAACTCCGGCTTTACCCCGAAGAACGCCGGCTTCCACACCACCAGGTCCGCCAGCTTGCCCACCTCGATTGAACCCACCTCGTGCGCCAACCCGTGCGAGATTGCGGGGTTGATCGTGTACTTTGCAATGTAGCGCAGCGCACGGAAATTATCCGCCGGCCGGGCGGGCGCCTCCAACCGGCCAAATTGCACCTTCATCTTGTGCGCGGTCTGCCAGGTGCGGGTGATCACCTCCCCCACCCGCCCCATCGCCTGCGAGTCGCTCGACATCATCGAAAACGCGCCCAGATCGTGCAGCAAATCCTCCGCCGCAATCGTCTCCGGCCGGATGCGCGACTCGGCAAACGCCACGTCCTCCGGGATCTTCGAATCCAGATGATGACACACCATCAGCATGTCCAGGTGTTCGTCGATCGTGTTGACCGTAAACGGCCGCGTCGGGTTCGTGGACGACGGCAACACATTCGGCTCGCCGCACACTTTGATAATATCCGGCGCGTGCCCCCCGCCCGCGCCTTCGGAGTGGAACGTGTGGATCGTCCGCCCTTTGAACGCGCGGATCGAATCCTCCACGAATCCGCTCTCATTAAGGGTGTCCGTGTGAATAGCCACCTGCACGTCGAGTTCGTCCGCGACGCCCAGGCAGCAATCGATGGCGGCGGGCGTGGTTCCCCAGTCTTCGTGCAGCTTCAGGCCGACGGCGCCGGCGAGCACCTGCTCGCGGAGTGGCTCCGGCGTCGAACAATTTCCCTTGCCGAAAAACCCGAGGTTCATCGGGTATTCCTCGGCTGCTTGCAACATGCGGTGCATGTTCCAGATGCCGGGCGTGCACGTGGTTGCGTACGTCCCGTGCGCCGGCCCGGTGCCGCCGCCGAGCATCGTCGTAACCCCGCTGGCGAGCGCGTGCTCGATCTGTTGCGGGCAGATGAAATGAATGTGCGTATCGATCCCGCCGGCCGTCACGATGCAGCCCTCGCCGGCGATCACTTCCGTGGCGGCGCCCACGATCATCGTGATCCCGTTCTGGATTCCCGGATTGCCGCCGTGCCCAATACCGACGATGCGGCCGCCCTTCACCCCGATATCCGCCTTGATGACGCCCTGCACGGCATCGAGGATCAACGCGTTCGTGATGATCAGGTCTAGCGATTCCGCGTCGGTCGCCGTCGGCGATTGGCCCATGCCATCGCGGATCACCTTCCCGCCACCGAACTTGATCTCGTTGCCGTACCCGCCGACTTCGGTCACCAGATCGCGCTCCACCTCGATAAATAACTCGGTGTCGGCCAGCCGCACCTGATCGCCCACGGTGGGGCCGAAGGTCTCGGCGTACTGTCGGCGCGTTAACTTCATAGCTTCCCGTTGATCCGGCCGTTCAATCCGTAAACTTCCCGCGCGCCCGCCAGCGCCACGATCTCGACTTCACGCGTGTCGCCCGGCTCGAAGCGGATGGCCGTCCCGGCCGCGATGTTCAGCCGGAAGCCGCGCGCGATTTCGCGGTCGAACCGCAGGCCGTCGTTCACCTCGTAAAAATGAAAATGACTGCCCACCTGGATCGGCCGGTCGCCGGTGTTGGCGACGATCAACAGCCGGGTTTCCAATCCCACATTGGCTTCCAGGTCGCCTAGTGCGGTGATGATTTCTCCGGGGATCATGGTTTTTCAGGCTTCTCGAGCCGGCGGTGAATGCTCGGAATTTCTCGCAACGCCGCGGAGCTATAGAAGAGGTACAACTCGGGCTCGAGCAGCTTCGCCGCGACTGCACCGTCGCCGGTCAGCATTTCCCGGGCGGCGTCCAGGGTGCTGGCGTTGAGCACGAAGATTCCTTCGAGTTGCTGCGGATTTTCTTCGGTCGGACCGGCGACCACCAGTTTACCTTCCGCCGCGAGTTTCAGCATGTTGGCGAAGTGCCCCCGGAAGGCCGTCTGCGCTTCTTCTTTGGTCGTCTTGCCTACCCCCTTCTTGAGCAGCACCAGCACGTATTGACGCATCCCGCGTTCATCCGCGCCCAATCGGGCCGCGAGCGCGGGATCGTATTCCGACCCATCTGCGGGCGCCGCGCCGAGCCGAAGGCACAATAGCCAGACAGCAAGAAAGACGCTTTTCATCGGTGGCATCGACGTTAACGAATCGGATGATGCACGGTGACGAGCTTCGTGCCGTCGGGAAATGTTGCCTCTACCTGCACCTCGTGGATCATGTCGGCGACGCCGTCCATCACGTCGCCGCGGGTGAGCAGAGTCGTGCCAAAACTCATGAGGTCAGCCACCGGACGCCCGTCGCGCGCGCCTTCCATGATCTCCGCCGTCAGAATGGCGACCGCTTCTGGGTAATTCAGCTTCAAGCCTCGCCCCTGCCGGCGCCGCGCCAGGTCGGCCGCAACGACCACGAGCAATTTCTCCTGTTCGCGCGGCGAGAGATGCATGAGGAAAATCTAGCGGCCAAGGCGGAAGCCGCCAAGGATTATCGTTTGCTTAGACCGTAAGGTGCTCTTTGACCACCTCATCCGTCAACGCCTCCACCGGCCCGCTCGCCACCACGGCGCCGCGATCCAGGATCGCAAAATCGTCCGCCAGCTCCTTGCAAAAATCCAGATACTGCTCGACCAGCAAGATGCTCATTGTCCCCTCGCGCCGCAGCATTTTGATCGCCTCGGCGATCTGGTCGATGATGTTGGGCTGGATGCCTTCAGTGGGCTCGTCGAGCATCAGCAATTTCGGCTCGGTCAGCAACGCCCGGCCAATCGCCAGTTGCTGTTGCTGCCCCCCGGAGAGCATCCCGCCCTTGCGCGGCAGGAACTCTCTCAGGATCGGAAACAGCGTATACACTCGATCCAGCGAGCCATTCATCTTTTTGCCTTGCGCCACCGCCCCGATTTTGAGGTTTTCCTCGACCGTCAGGTGCGGGAAAATTTCGCGCCCCTGCGGCACGTAGCCGATCCCCCTCCGCGCCCGCGCCTCCGGCGAAAGCCGGGTAATATCCTCGCCCTCGAGCGTCACCGAGCCCGCGCCGGCCCGGAGCAGACCCACGATTGTCCGCAACGTGCTCGTCTTGCCCACGCCGTTGCGGCCCATGAGGCAAAACACCTTCTTTTGCGGCACGTCGATGCTCACCCCGCGCAAGATCCGGCTGCCCGCGATCGCCGCCTCCAGCGACCGCACGGATAACATCGGCGCGCTCATGCCGCGACGACCTCCTCGCGATCGTGCTTGCTCTTGCGGCCGAGGTAGACCTCGATCACGTGTTCGTTGGCCTGCACCTCATCGACCGACCCTTCGCAGAGTACGGCCCCCTGGTGCAGCACGGTCACTTTGCGCCCCTCGGAAATCTGGCGCACGAACGTCATGTCGTGCTCGATCACGATGATGCTGTGAGCCCCGGCGAGACTCAACAACAGCTCGCCCGTGCGGCGCGTTTCCTCGTCGGTCATGCCGGCCGCTGGCTCGTCGACCAACAGCAGCTTCGCGTTTTGGGCCAGGAGCATCCCGATCTCCAGCCACTGCTTCTGGCCGTGCGCGAGCGAACCGGCTTTGAGCTCCGCCTTTGCCTCCAGGTTGATCGTGCGCAGGATCTCAAAAATGCGGTCGCGCTGGGCGGGCTTGGTGCGATGAAAAATGTTGGCCCACACGCCGCGCGGCCCTTCGAGATTGAGCAACAGGTTTTCGAAAACGCTGTGATCCGAATAGACCGTCGGCGTCTGAAACTTCCGCCCGATCCCAAGGCGGAAAATCTCGTACTCGTTGAGCCGGGTGAGGTCGGTGTCATCCAGCCACCGGATGGCCCCCGTGTCGGGCTTGGTGCGCCCCGTGATGATGTCAAGGAACGTCGTCTTGCCGGCGCCGTTAGGCCCGATCACCGTGCGCAACTCGCCCGTCTCCATGTAGAAGTTCAGGTTGCGGATCGCGTGAAACCCGGCAAAGCGCTTGTTGACGCCTTCCGCGGCGAGCAACATGGGTCGGCGGTGGGAGTTCGCGCTCACGGTTTGCTCGCCTCCGGAGCGGTTTCAGGCCGGCGGCGGCGCAGCGCGCGGGAAATGATGCCGGGCACGCTGATCACGCCCCCGGGCAGGAGCAGCACCACCACGATGAACATCCCGCCCAACACGAACAGCCACTCGTCCGGATACGCCCGCGTCGCCCAGCTCTTGAGCGCATTGACCCCGACCGCGCCGATCACCGGGCCAACCAGGGTGCCCCGACCTCCGACCGCGCACCAGACCACCGCCTCGAGCGATTTGTCCGGCCACATTTCGCTGGGGTTGATGATGCCCACCTGCGGCACGTACAAGGCGCCGCCAAGGCTGGCGATCACCGCCGCCACGACGAACACAAACAGCTTATAGTTTGCCGCCGAGTAACCGCTAAAAAGCACGCGCGTCTCGCTGTCGCGCACCGCTCGTTGCACCAGGCCGAATTTGGTCATCGTCAGCCACCGGCAACCCACGTAGACGCCGACGATCAGGATGGCCGTGGCGATGAAGAGTCCCCGCTGCGTGCTGGCCGTATGGAGGTTCGCCCCGAGCAGGAATTTGAAATCGGTGAATCCATTGTTGCCGCCCATCACCATGTCGTTGCGAAAGAACATGAGCGCTCCGGCGTACGTCAGCGCCTGGGTCAGGATCGAGAAATAGACGCCCTTGATCCGGCTGCGAAACGCCAGATACCCGAAGACCTGCGCGAGCAACCCGGGGACGACGAACACCATCAGCCCGGCAAAGGCAAAAGACGAAAACGGCCGCCAGAACCAGGGCAGAAAATGGTGCCCGAGGAACACCATGAAGTCGGGCAGGTCAGATTTGTATTGGCCGAGTTTGCCGATCATCAGCATGAGGTGCATCCCCAGCATGTATCCGCCCAACGAGAAAAACAGCGCCTGACCCAGCGACAGCAGCCCCGTGTAACCCCAGAGCAGGTCAACCGAGATCGCGAGCACCGCGTAACAGAGGTACTTGCCCCAGAGATTGATCGAGTCGTCGCTGATCGCGCCGTGCGCGTTCAGCACGGGCAAGACGACGATCAACAGCAACGCGACGGCCGCGCCGGCGATCAATTCCAGCCGAGAAAAGGTGCGCTTCATTGAAGGCGGTGCTGCAGTTTAAGAAATCGGCGCGCCATGACGATTCAGCTCTCCAGACTCCGGCTCTTGGTCACAAACAACCCCGCCGGCCGCCACTGCAAGAAAAGGATGATCACCCCGAGCACGAGGATTTTGCCCAGCACCGGGTTACCCAAAATTTGTTGCAAACTCTGGTCGGCCACGCCGATGCCCAGCGCGCTGATCACGGCGCCGAAAATGCTCCCCACCCCGCCCACCACCACGGTCATAAACGCATCGACGATCCGATCCTGACCCATCTCGGGGCCGACGTTGCCGAGTTGCGAGAGGAACGCTCCCGCGAGTCCCGCGAGTCCGCTGCCAAACGAATACGTCAGCAGGTTGATCCGCTCCGTGCGCACCCCCATGCACGCCGCCATCTGCCGGTTTTGCGTGACAGCGCGGATCAGCAACCCGAAGGGCGTCTTCGTGAGCAGCGCCCACGTGCCGAAGATGATCGCCCCCGCGAACAAGATCACGAAGATCCGGTTCCAGCCCAGGATCACGTCGAACACCGTCCAATTCCCGCTCAGCCACGCCGGGCTGTAGACCTGGACGTTGTTAGAGCCGAACACCATGCGGAACGCCTGTTGCAACACCAGCGAGACGCCCCAGGTGGCCAGCAGGCTCTCGAGCGGCCGCCGGTACAAAAAACGGATCACCGCCCGCTCCAGGATCGCCCCGCTCAAGGCCGCGGTGAGAAAACTCATCGGCAGCGCGACCAGGAAATAAGCGTCCAGCAGACGCCCGCTGGCATTCATCCCGGGGAGGTGGACGCTGTGTTTAAAAAACGAGAACCACATCCCGCCGCCAAAAATATTCTGAACCACGTAGGCGGTGTACGCGCCGACCGCGATCAACTCCCCGTGCGCCATGTTGATGACGCCCATCAACCCGAAGGTGATGGCCAGCCCCATCGCCACGACAAGCAGCACCGATCCCGTGGAGAGCCCGCGAAACAGCGTGCCCAGGAAGTTCACGAACCAGATGTGCGTGTCGATCTGCGCCACGGCTGCGCGAGCGGCATCGGCCACCTTCGGCTGCGTGCCGGCCAGATCCTTCGACATCCCCGCGAGCACGTCGCGCGACGACATGGCGCCCAACCCGCCGAGAGTGCGGGCGGCGGCGATCTGCGCGGCGGGATCCTCGCTGCGCAGGTTCAACAATGCCTCGGCCACCACGAGGGATCGTTTCACCGTGGCATCCTGCTCGATCTTCGTGCGGGCCTCCAGCGCGGGCAGCTTTTCCCGGTCGCCCTGGAGCCCGAGCGCCTCGATGGCCCGGGCGCGCTGGAGCGGATCGGGATCAGCCACGGCGGCAAGGTCCAGCACTGCCTTCATTGCCTGGCGCAATTCGGAATCGGTGTCAGCCACCTCGACGTCCGCAGCGGCCAGGCGCACCGGCGCGCCGTTGACGTCAAGCAGCGGGGAGGCGGTCGCGAGCACCGAGACCGCCTGCTTCTCGTCGGCATCTTTGGGACCCGAAAGCGTGACCGCCGCCCTGGCGCCTTCGGCCAGGTCCTTCCAGCCTCCGGCCGGCGCGGTGGCAATGCAGATGCCGCCTTCTTTCCACAGCGTCATCAACCGCGCGCCATCCGGGTCGGCCCGGCCGGCGAGACCCTCGACGAGCTTGTGCTGCTCGTCAGGGTCGGTCGCCGTGACCGCTCGGGCGATTACCTGCCGGGAACTCTCCGCGTGCAGCGCGGCGGCGAAAACGCACAGGACAAGGCAGAGAAGCCAGGTGCGCACGGGAGAGGGACCGATCTTAGTTCGCCGCGGTCTTGGGCGCCGCCTTGAACTTACCCTTCAGGAAGGGCTCCCCGTAGACATCCTTGTACTCCTTGAGGATCTTGAACTGCCCATCGGCCTTGGTCTCGCCGATAAACACGTTCTTGGTGAGGTGATGATTCTTCTGGGTCGTCACCGTGCCACCGGGGCCGTCAAACTTGATCCCCTTCTCCAACTCGGCGACCACCTTGTCCACGTCGAACGACTTTGCCTGCTCGACCGCCTTCTTCCACAGGTAGACGCCGTCATAGCTGAGCACCATTGGAGAGTCGACCACGCGGCCTTCCTTCACGATGCCAGGGGCCGTCGTGGTCTTGAGCCACTTCTGGAAGGAGTCGATGAATTTCTTGTTCTCCGGCGACTTGATCGACTGGAAATAGGTCCAGCAACCGAGCTGACCGACCAACTGCTTGGCCGGCAGGCCGCGGAACTCATCTTCGGCGATCGAGAAGGACACTACCGGGCAACTCTCGGCGGTGAGGCCGGCGGCGGCGTACTCCTTGAAGAACGGCACGTTGGTGTCGCCGTTGAGGGTGTTGATCACGCAAGCCTTGCCGCCGGCGGCGAACTGCTTGATCTCCGCGACGATCTGCTGGTAGTCGGTGTGACCGAACGGCGTGTACTTGCCCGCCGAAATGATCGCGCCCGTTTCGTCCTTCTTGAAGCCGCCGCCGATGTTGTCGATCGGCACGCCCTTGCTCTGGAGATACTCCAGGAGCACGAGGTTGGTGGTCTGCGGGTAGACGTAATCGCTGCCGAGCAGGTAGAACTTCTTGTACCCCTTGGACAACATGTAGTCGATCGCCGGGGTCGCCTGCTGATTGACCGCCTCGGCCGTATAGAAAATGTTGGGCGACATCTCCTCGCCTTCGTATTGCACCGGATAAAAGAGCAGGCCCTTTTTCTCCTCGAACACCGGTAGCACCGACTTGCGGCTGACCGAGGTCCAGCAGCCGAAGGTCACCGCCACTTTGTCCTGATCCAGAAGCTGCTTGGCTTTCTCGGCGAACAGCGGCCAGTTCGACGCCCCGTCGACCACCACCGGCTCGATCTTCTTGCCCAACACGCCGCCCTTGGCGTTGATTTCATCAAACGTATAGAGAAGCACGTCGCGCAACGACGTCTCCGAGATGGCCATCGTGCCGCTCAGGGAGTGCAGCACGCCCACTTTCACCGGTTCTTCTTCGGCCGCGCGGGCCGAGAAACCTGCCGCCAGAGCGGCGCCTGCAACCGACAGAGAGAGAAGACGAGAAAATTTCATAGATTTTACGACAAAGCTGACCGGCAACCGCGGCGCTCCTGCTCGCGCGCCGCAGCCGCCGGAAGATGATTTAGAAGGTCAATGTCACGCCCGCCGAGAACACGTTCTCGTAGTGGGTGGCCTTGCGGACGCTGTCATCCAGGCCCGGAGGATGGACCGTCGGACCGGGTTCCGTGTTGAACTGGCTCAGATCGTCACCCAGGTAGTAGAACTTGTAGAACGCGGTGAACGTATACGTGCCGTACGCGGGCGGGATGAACTTGAGCGGGATGCCGACCTGGATGCCAGGCGTCACGTAACCGAACCCGTCGTTTTTACCGTAGAACTGATTGGAGCCGAAACCCGCCGTGACCGGGAACGAAACCGTCGCCGGGCCCGCCGCGAACGAGGGGGTGATGCCGATCTCGTAGTAATTGCCCTGGTCCGCGCCGTCGCCGGCCTTGTTGTGCAATTCGCGCAGGTAGGTGAACGAAGGATGCAACGCAAATGCCCCGAGCCATTTGCTGTCGTCCAACCCGACGTTGATGTTCAACCCCTCGAAGGTCCGGAACGCCGAGGCCGGGCTCGTGAACACGTAATAGCTCGGGCTGATCGTCAGCACCTTGGCCACCGTGAACGAGAAGCCGGGCGTGAAATCAAACTCGTACCACCAGGGCAACGTGGTGTCGTGATGCGAACCGCCCACGGCAGTGCCAGCCTGCGTGGAATGCGGATCGAGATCGAACCAAATGCCCAGGTTGAGCTGCACCTTGTTCAGCAGCCCGGTGTCCTTCTGGTAAAGCGCGAAGTAAAGATCCGCGTAGTTTTGATTGATGATGCCCTGGTTATTCAGGACCAAGCCGCGGCTGATGTACTGCGAAATGCCGCTGAGGCCGAGGTCGCCCGAGATCAAGCGCTGATCGGCAGCTTTTACGACCGCAGGGGGCGCATCTTTATCTGGGGTGTCGCCGGCATATCCCTTGAAAGGAATGACCGATGCCGCCAACGCGAACAGGGATAAGGTTTTGCGAATGTTCATCAAGTACAAGTGAACTAGGTTTTTAGGGTTGAGGTTGTCCGCGAAACACGTGCCTCGTCGGACGCAGTCGGAGCCATAGCACACGCGATGCCAATGGGTTGTGAACGTCTGGTTCCCCCGGCGTGAGGCCGTTTCGCCGCAAATTTCACGCTGTACTTCTAGCCGTTTCGGCTAAAAAACGCCACCCAGGACAAGAGTTGCTCAGTATTCACCAGTAAAATGAAATCCTTGCTTTTGAAATTTCATCGTGCTATTCCACGATGAAATGGCGCGACCGATTTCTCAACAACTCACCGCCGCGCAAAGCCGCGTCGCCGGGATGCTGGCCGATTTTGCCCGCAAGGAGCGGCCCGCCTTCGTGCCGGATCTCGCCAAGGCGCTCAAACTCGCCGGGGAAAGCAGCCTCGCCCCCACCCTCCAAAAGATGGCGCGCGGCGGTTTCGTGGAGGTCCAGGGCGGCGGCGCCCCGGGGCGTTCGCGAGTCGTGCGGCTGACCGCCAAGGGGCGGCATTCTCTGGGGATCGGCGGGTTGCCGCTCCTGGGCTTCATCCCGGCCGGGCCGCTCTCGGAGGCCGTGGCGCAGGCGGAGACCATCCTGGAGGCTGGGGACATCCTCCCGCATCGGCAGGATGATTTCCTGCTGCGGGTGCGCGGGGATTCCATGATCGGCGACGGCATTCTCGACGGCGATTACGTCCTGCTGCGCCCCGGCGCCGAGGTGCCGCCCGGGGCGATCGCGGCGGTGTGCGTGGGGGAGGAACGCGAGGCGACGCTCAAACGGGTGCATTACGAGACTGGCATCGTGCGCCTGGTGGCGTCCAATCCCGCCTTCCAGGATATCCTCGCGCCGGCCGAGCAGGTGCAATTTGCGGGGTTATTGAAAGGAGTGGTGCGTCATGTCGGCAAGCACGCTTGAGGACCTGCGGCAGTTGCTCGCGGAGAAATTCCCCTCCGTGGCTCCCAAACCTGGCGCCGTCCTGCCCACCGGCCTGCCCGAGGTGGACGGCCTGGAAGGCGGCCTGCGCCGCGCGGCGTTGACGGAACTTTGCACGACCTCCGGCACGGGCGCACTTTTCGTGGGCGCGATGTTGCAGACGATGCGCCGCGCGGGCTCTTTCGCCGCGCTGGTGGACCCGGCGCGCTCCTTCGCGCCCGATGCCGCCTCGTCTGGCGACCTGGCGCATCTGCTGGTCGTCTTTTGCCAGGGGGCGGTGCAAGGGGTAAAGGCGGCCGATCTGCTCCTGCGCGACGGCAATCTCTCCCTGGTGATGCTCGACCTCCAGGCCGTGCCGGCCCGCGACTTGCAACGCATCCCCGCCAACTCCTGGCACCGGTTGCAACGGCTCGTCGAGCAAACGGCCGCCGCCCTCGTCGTGCTCACCCGCCAGCCGATCGTCGAAGCCGCCCAGGTGCGGATCGCGGGGAAAAAACGTTGGACCCTGGATGACCAGCGCCGCTGGCGGCATGACCTCCTCACGGACGTCCCCTGGCAGGTTTATCCCCGGCGCCTGCCCGGGCGAGCCTTCGCTCCCACAACGCACGCGGCCACCGCCTGAAAAAAAGGATGTTTGCCGTCATTTATCTCCCGGCTTTTGCGCTGCAAGCCGTGCTGCGGTTCCGCGACGAACCCGGCCCCGTGGGGCTGGTCGACGAGCGCCGGCCCAAGGCGGGTCTGCTCGAGATCAATGCCGCCGCCGCCCACGCGGGCGTGACCGCCGGCCAGACTTCTCCCCAGGCGCTGGCGCGTTGCCCCGGGTTGACGCTGCTGCCG
>CAXUAZ010000087.1:0-15855 GCA_964249195.1 uncultured Chthoniobacterales bacterium | reverse complement strand
CTGGGCGATCCGACCGGGGCGGGAAATTACCTGCGCTTCGAGTACTCGCCCAGCGCCTCTTTCTATATAGAGCACAGCGCAGAGAACGCGCTTCAGCATTCCATTTCGCTGGCTGGCTTGTACCAATTTTCGAAGCTGACCGTCAGCGGACGTTTCCAAATCCAGCTCCTCGACGGCACCGATCTCACCACGACGACCGCCGCAGGCGCGCAGTCCACCCAGGCCAATCTCGACGTCAACGGCCGCACCAAACTCAATCTCTATACCGGGCAGGTCGATTTTAACTATGCCTTTTCGGACAAGACATCCGCCGACCTGGTGGCGCAATACTCGATCAGCGATTATGAAGTGTTGCTTTCATCGGAGAATTTCAACGGATCGTTTTTCATGAACTACGTGTTCAGTCCGAAATTGACGTTCGGCGCCGGCGCCACGCTCGGTGAGGTGTTTTCCACGCAGCCAAATCCCAATGAGACCTATTATCAGCTCAATCTGCGAACCAATTACGAGGCGACCGGGAAGATCTCCGTCGCCGGGACGCTGGGCATCGAATTCCGCACGTCTGATGCGTCCGATGCGGTCCAGATCGGTCCGGTGTTCAATTTGAACGCGGTGTATCTTCCCTTCGACGGGACGGCTCTGTCCCTTTCGGCCCAGCGGCAGACGACGCCTTCCGCCGTTCAGGGCGGGCAGAACTTTGTGACCACCGACTTTTCCGTGTCGTTCCGGCAGCGTTTTTTCCAGCGCTACTTTGCCAGCCTTACCACGGGATACCAGAATCTGAGTTATGTCTCCACCGCCTCGGGCGCTTCTGCCACCCGAGAGGATAACTATTTTTACGTCCAGGGCGGCGTGGACATGACGGTGCATGAAAATGTGAATATCGGCCTGGCCTTGCTGCACCGGAATAGCGACTCCAGCGTCCGCACGGCGGGCTTTGACGACAACCAGGTCACGTTCAGCGTTTCCTACAGCTTTTAAAGCGGCCGCCCATGAATCTCAAGTTGTACCTCCTGCGTCACGGGCAGACGGAGTTTAGCCGGGCCAATGCGTTTTGTGGCTCTGGCCTGGATCCGGAGCTCACGGCGGATGGCATCGCGATGGCCGAGGCGTTCTCCGACGCATACCATTCGCTTGCGTGGGAGGCCATCTACGCGAGCCCGTTGCGCCGAACGCAAGCCACGGCGCGACCGCTTTGCGACCGGTTGCAGATCCAACCGGAGATTCGCGATGACCTGAAGGAGATCGGTTACGGGAAGTGGGAGGGCAGGAACATCGAGGCCGTCAGCCGCGAGTTCCACGATGATTATCTGCGGTGGACGGCCGATCCCGCCTGGTATCCGCCGACGGGCGGGGAACCGGCGGTGGCGATCGGCCAGCGGGTGGTGCGGATCGTGGAGGAGATTAAGGCGCGCTGGCAAAGCGGGAACGTCTTAATTGTATCGCACAAGGCGACCATCCGGATTCTCTTATGCGGGCTGTTGGGGATCGATGTCGGGCGTTTTCGCTACCGGCTGGCCTGCCCGGTGGGATCGGTCAGCGTCGTCGAGTTCGGGCGGCACGGCCCCCTTCTGGAGGTGCTGGCCGACCGCTCCCATCTCACATCCCGCTTGCGGAACCTGCCCGGCACGTAGTATATAAATAGGCGCAGCCGCAAAGGGGGGGAGGGTCGTCCTAAAGGAATCCCCCGATGCAGCGTTCAGGCATTCTCTCTACATCTAAACGCCACGGATAGCTCGTATATTGGTCGGCGCACAGCGCAGGCGATGAATTCCTTGCCTGCGAGGGTGCGTCGACTCCTTCAAACATGAACCTGCCCGTCAAACCTGCCGAATACTCGATCATCGTCCACTCGCATCTTGGCTGGGACTGGGTTTGGCAGCGGCCGCAGCAGTTTCTCTCCCGTCTTTCGTGCCGGCACCAGATTTTGTTTGTCGAAGGCCCGGTTCCTTCTGCGGATGCGAGTGTGGCGAAGGTGGAGATGCGCGAGGTGCATGATTTTCCGAATATCACGGTGCTGCGCACGGAAATGCCGGCGGCGCGCTGGGCGGATGGGGCCTGGGTCGACAAGGAGCGTCGCCGTCTCGTGCAGGAGGTACTGGCGGGTCCGCTCGGTCTTCGGTTCGATGAGCCGGTGCAGTGGTTTTACGATCCGATGGCCGTTACGGCCTTCGCGGGTCACATGAACGAGCGCGCGATTGTGTTCGATTGCATGGATCAGCTCAGCCAGTTCCGGGGCGCGCCCAAGGAGTTGGTGCGGCGCGAGCGGGAACTGCTGGCGATCTCGGATGTCGTGTTTGCGGGCGGGCCAAAAATTTGCTCGTCCAAAATCGCCCACAACGCCAATTGCCATTCTTACGGGTGCGGGGTGGACGTGAAACATTTTGGCAAGGCGCGCGCCGAGGCGACCGCGGTTCCGCTGGATGTGGCTAACCTGCCCAAACCGGTATTTGGATTCTTCGGCGTGGTCGACGAGCGGATGGACTACGAGCTAGTGGCGAGTCTGGCCGAAGCGACGGAAGGCAGCGTCGTGATTATCGGGCCGATGGCCAAGATCGATCCGGCCGCAGTCCCACAGCGGCCCAACCTGCATTGGCTCGGAGGCCGCGATTATTCGGTGCTCCCAGCGTACGTGAAGGCGTTCGATGTCTGTCTCATGCCTTTTGCGCTCAACGAGGCGACGGAGTTTATCAATCCGACGAAGGCGCTTGAGTACATGGCGACGGGGACCCCGATTGTTTCCACCCCGGTGGAAGATGTTGTGCTGCAGTTCAGTGAGGTGGTGCAGATTTCGCGCACTAGCGAAGAGTTCGTGTCGCTGTGTCTTGCCCAAGCGGAGAAGCCGGATGCAGCAGCCGTTAAAAGGGGCATGGCGATGGCGAAACGCAATTCCTGGGAGGCGATCGTCGCCAACATGGAGGCGCACATCGAAGAAGCGATCTCGGCCAAGCTGCCGACCGCGAGCAGCGGAGCGGCTTAGTCACAATTCGAAGACCGAGCGGCGTTCGACGTCATCCAGGAGCTTCCAACTCCCAGCGGGGAGTTCCCCAAGCGGGAATCCGCCGATGCTCGTCCGAATCAGACGCAGCGTGGGATGACCAATGGCGGCGGTCATCTTGCGCACCTGGCGGTTTTTTCCTTCGCACAACCCGAGGGAAATCCAGCAGTCGACCACGTTTTTGCGGTATCGGACCGGCGGTATCCGCTCGGCGATCGCGGGCGGCGGGTCCAGGCGCGAGACGGTGCATGGCTGCGTGAGATGACCGCCGATTTCCAAGCCGCCGCGGGCTAACCGGGCGAGCGATTCATCGTCTGGCGTCCGCTCGACCAGCGCCCAGTACGTCCGTCGATGAGCGTGGCGCGGGTGGAGCAATCGTTCGTTTAATCCGGGCTCATCGCTGAGGAGCAGCAGGCCTTCCGAATCGGCGTCCAACCGGCCCAACGGGTATACCCCGGGCGGGAGGCCGAATTCGGCCAGGGTCCGCCACGGCGAGCCGGGCTCAGGCGTAAACTGGGTCAGCACGCCGTAGGGTTTGTGAAAGGCGATCAGCACTTCTCCATCTGGCCGCGGGTGACGCCGAGTTGATTTTGCAGCCGAAGTTCCCGCCAGAGATCGGCGCCGGTGATCTCGTGGCGCAGAAGCGCGCGGTACCGGGAGAGCACGCGCCCGACTTCGGCCGGCGTTTCATTGACGAACTCGACCCGGAAGTGGCGCAGCCCGAGGGCGCGGAAACGATCCACGGATTCCGCGCCGGTCTGCGCGCGGGCGTTGTACACGGTGTTGCGGCAGCCGGAGTCGGCTTTGAGCGGATGCTCCTGCCCGACCCGGTCGCGCAGCTTGACCGCGTGCTTGTCGCACGGCCGGCCGCAATCGCGGTAATCCTTCCCTTTGCTCAGGAACGCGCAGAAGACGCAATGCTCCATGTGAAACATCGGCATGTGCTGGTGGATCGTGACCTCCAGCCGCTCGGGCGCCGACGCGGCGAGCAGCGCCTCGACCTGGGCGGCGTTAAGATCGTACGACACGGTGAGCCGCTCGAGCGCGGCGTGAGAAGTCAGCGCGTCGATCGTGAGCGGATTGGTGACGTTGAAGGAGAAGTCTGCCACGCAGCGATCGCCCGCAAAGAACCGGAGACCGTCGTAATTGCGCACGAGGTATCCGTCGGCGGCGCTGGAGCGCACTTGCTTGAGGATCCATTCCTCGCCGGTCTTGAAGATGCGTGGCGGCGCCACCCAGACCGTCGCGTCCGGAAGACCCGAGGAACGCACCCGTTCCACCGCCAGCCGGTACGCCTTGGGGTCTTCGAAATCGCAGTAAATGGTCCGGCAGTCCAGCGCGGCTTCCAACTGCGCCAGCGAACGCACCAGGGCGATCAGTTGCGGTTCGGCGAGCGGCGCCGCCGGGGGTGGAAGTTCGGGCGCCGTGCTTGCGCGCAGCGTCCACCGCGGGGGGCGGGAGCGCAGTTCATCGAGTTGAATGACGGCGGCGCGCCGCAGGCGGTTGAGCTCGCTAACGGGGAGAATCACCGGGCCTTCCAGCAGGTTGCGCAGTTCTTCCAAGGCGTACGCGGTTCCGCCGAGCCGCCCCAGTTGGGATGCGAGGCGTTTGTCGGAAAGCGGTTCGCGGTCGGCGGGCGCGAGCGGCAGGGCGGATTCCAGTTGCACGCGGCTCCCGCGGCCGTCGGTGACCTCCAGGATCAATGGCGTGCCCGCGCGGCCGCGCACGGTGATGGAGACCGGCCGCTGGAAGCGCGGCGCTTCGCCTTCGAAGGTCTGGCGCACTTCGCGATCAAGCGCCGGGTCGCTGGTTTTCCAAAGCTTGTCCCCCGTGCGAACGCGCGAAAGATCCGCGTTGCGGCCCAACGTCACCGCCGCGAACGGGCCGTCAGCCTGGACGGATTGCACCCAGCCGCCGACCTCGTCCTCGTCCGGCCGTCCGGCGTCGAACACCACCCCGTCTCCGGGTTTGAGCGGGGCCTGCAAGCGCAGGAGGGCCTGTTTGCCGGCCACGCGGTCGATCTCGCCCAGGAGGACGCCGCGCTTTTTGCCGAAACGCGCGTGGACGAGTCGTTGGTTGTCGATGCCTCCGAGCCACCCGGTGTGCAGGCCGCGCGAGAACGACATTTCCAGCGCATAGCGTGCGCTTGGGGAGGGGGGTTCATCCAGTTGGTCGAGCGCCGCGCGGTAGACGCGGGTCACGGCGGCGACGTACTCCGGGCTCTTGAGCCGGCCCTCGATCTTGAGCGACGCCACGCCCGAGCGGGCGAGGTCGGGCAGGACGTCCAACCCCGCCAGATCCTGCGGGCTCAACAGATAACGCCGATCCCCGAGCGGGACTTGCTCGCCGTCGACGAGCAGATCGTACGGCATCCGGCACGCCTGCGCGCATTCGCCGCGGTTGGCCGAGCGGCCGCCGAGCGCCTCGCTGGTGAGGCATTGGCCCGAATACGCCACACAGAGCGCGCCGTGCACGAACACCTCCAGGGGCAAATCCGTCGCGGCATGAATGGCGGCGATCTCCGGGATGGAACACTCGCGCGCCAGCACCACCAGCGAGCACCCCAGCGCGCGGACAAACTCGACGCCAGCCGCGCTCGTGACCGTCATCTGGGTCGACCCGTGGATCGGGAAATCCGGCGAGAGCTTTCGAATCAGGCGGCAAACGCCCGCGTCCTGCACGATGGCGGCGTCGACCCCGGCGGCGATGACCGCCCGCAGGCACGCCTCGGCCTGCGGCAGTTCTTCGGTGAAGACGAGCGTGTTGAACGTCACGTAACCGCGCACGCCGCGCCGATGGAGGAATGCCATCAACTCCGGCAGGTCGGCCTCGGTGAAGTTGTGCGCCCGCATGCGGGCGTTGAAGCGGTCCAGGCCGAAGTAGATCGCGTCCGCGCCGTTTTCCACCGCTGCTTTGGCGCACTCCCAGTCGCCGGCGGGCGCGAGCAGCTCCGGCGTCCGCCGTACGGTGAGGGTTTCAGCGGGCATTGGGAAGGCTCCTACTATAAACCGGGACGCTGCTCGACGGCAGGGGAAAAGCGGTGAAGCTTGGCGGCCCCATGATCCGATCACAAAACAGCCCCGCGCCGGCAGCTTCGTCGCTGCCGTCGGTCGCCGTCTTTCTGATTCTGTGCGTCATCTGGGGGACCACCTGGCTGTTCATCAAGGTGGGGTTGCGCGATCTGCCGCCGTTGACTTTCGCGGGCATCCGCTTTGTGATTGCCGCAACGGTGCTCTTCGTCGCGAACGCGCTGCGGGGCGTGCCGCTCCTCCCGCGCACGCGCGCCGAGTGGATCCTCCTGGCAGGCACGGGAGTGCTGACGTTCTCCGTCAACTACGGCCTGCTCTTTTGGGGGGAACAACACATCTCCTCCGGGCTGGCCTCGTTGCTGCAGGCGACGATCCCCGCGTTCGGCCTGGTAATCGCCCACGGCTACCTGCCCGGCGAACGGCTGAGCTGGCCGAAGGCGCTCGGGGTGGCGCTGGGCCTCGTCGGGGTTGGGATCATTTTCGGGGACCAACTCACGCTGGCGGGGGCTCTGGCGTTGTGGGGTAGTGCTGCGGTCGTGCTGGGCGCGCTGAGCGTGGCGTGGTCCAACGTGTTGATCAAGGCGCGACTGGGCGCCCTGGAGCCGGGCATGATGGCGTCGTGGCAGATGACGTTTGGAGTTATCCCGCTGCTGACGTACGGCCTGGCGTTTGAAGGCAATCCGTTCGCGCTGCACTGGAGCCGGAACGCGATCTTCAGCCTGTTTTACCTGGCGCTGGTGGGTTCGGCGCTTGCGTTCTTTCTCGCTTACTGGCTGGTGCGCCGGGTGGATGTCACCAGGTCGATGCTCACCTCACTTGTGACCCCGATCGTGGCCGTCGCCGTGGGGAACCTCGCGCTGGGCGAAACCCTCTCGGGTCAGGAAGCGCTGGGCGGCGTCTGCGTGCTGGCGGGCATCGGCCTGGTGGTGCTGCGAAGACGCCGGGCAGCGTCATTTTAACGCGCGACGGCGGGATCGAGCAGGCGGAGCTTCGGTCCCAGTTCCTTCGGATCGAGGGGATTGAACTTCGAGCCGTCTGGAGTGGTGCGTTCGATGAAGCGGGCGTTGGAGGGGCCGGTCAACCGCTCGACGGCCGCGCTGTTGTCGAGATAAACCACCACGGCTCGCTCGCCGGCCCACGCGCCGCCACGCGCATGGCGGTCTGCGGCGTAGGCGCCGCGACCCGCGCCGTTCGTTCCGTCGGCGACGAGCGGCGTGGTAGGCGCCATCGCGTCGGTGACGCCCATCACGTACGAATAGACGTTTTCGCCCGGCTTCAGGATCTCGGACGGGGGTTGGATGATGTCGTCGGGAGGCGCCGTCTGGTAGGCGGAAAGAGGATTGCCGAAGATCTTTTCCGATTGCGTGTAGGTCGGGAAAAGGTCACGGTAGGCGTCGTTCGAGCTGACGATCGTCTGGCCGAGGGAGTTGACGCCAGCGGGGTAGATGCCGTCATGGTCTCCCGCGTACAGCTTCAGGGCGAGGCCGATCTGCTTCGCCTTTGCGAGCGCCTGGGTTTGGGGACCTTTGACGCACGTCCTGCTGTTGAGCGGCAGCAAAACGGCCGCCAGACAGAGGAGCAGAAAGACGCCCAGCAGCGCCTTGAGGATCGACCGGAACCGAAAGCCGCGCCAGGGGGTGGGGAGTCTAAGGTTGGCAGGGGATGGGTTCATCCCTTCATTCAACCACGAGCCGGTTACTGAATTGTTACCGGGGCGTTCTATTCTCGACCGCCGCTACAACTGGCCTACTGGCCGGACCAGTTTGAAATCCAGAAAATGGATTTGTCCGAGGTGTTGGTGGGGTACGGCCTGCCGGTGCCGTACCCAGAGGTGGACCAGAGATCAAACACGGGATTGAACCCCTGCTGGGTGGCAGGCGGTGAACTCGCAGCGGCGCCTGACGCATTATTCGCCTCCGTCACCGCTGCTCCGATAGTGGAATACCCGTAGCTCAGCCCGTAAGGATCCACGACGTAGAGAACGCTTGCCGGGTTGATGGAACCGCTCGCCGCCGTGGCCGATGATGGATACAACTGATTGCCTTTAAAGGGAAAATACGCCTTCTGATTCAATACCGGATTGGTCGTGCTCGTGGCGATATCGTAGTACCCGGACAGAGCCTTGAAGAGGAAGAGCGAAGACTTCTGATAAGTCGTGTCGGGCACACCCGTTTGCGTGGCATTCAACCGCGCGTCCAGCTTGTCCGTTGTATCCTTGTCCCGAGGGACCGACCCGTTATCGACCTGGTAACTGTTAATCGCTGCCTCCAACGCCTTGATCTCCGCTTGCGCCCGGCTGCTAGCCGCCCGCCGGTTCGCATAACCAGCCGTCCCCAGGATCAATCCCGCCAGGATGATGATGATCGCCATCACCGTCAGCAACTCGATCAAAGTAAAGCCGGATGATACGCGGCGACGGCGGCGGGCAACGATGCTCATGGATTTCGGGGATATGCTGCAACCGCCGGATCGACTAACCGCCCTGCATCGTCTGAATGATCGTGATCAACGGCAGGAACAGCGCGATGACAATCGTGCCGACCACCACGGCCAGGAACACGATCATGATCGGCTCGAGCAGTGATGTCAGACCGGCCACCGCGTTATCCACTTCGTCGTCGTAAACCTCGGCCACCTTCAGCAACATCTCGGGCAATTGTCCGGTCTCCTCGCCGACGTCGATCATGCTGATCACCATGGGCGGGAAGATGCCGCTGGCTTCCAGCGGGTGAACGATCGACTCTCCCTCCTTGACGCTGTCATGCACCCGGCCGATGGCCTGGCCCACGACGTAGTTGCCAGCCGTCTCGCGCGTGATGTTCAACGCCTGCAAGATCGGCACGCCGCTCGTGACGAGGGTGCCGAGCGTGCGGGTGAATCGCGAGATGGAGCTCTTCTTGACGAGATCGCCAAAAAGCGGCGCCCGCAGCTTCACCTTGTCGAGGATGATCTTGCCGTTTTCCGTGCTGGCAAACAGCCGGTACGCCACCACGATCACCGCCGTGACGCCAAGAATGATCAGGTAATTATCCTTCACCGCGCGACTCACCGCGATGACGCCGGCGGTCAGCGCCGGGAGCGGCTTGCCGTTAAGCATGTCCTTGAAGATCTGCTCGAACTTCGGCACGATGAACACGAGCAGGAAGCCCATGATGACGACGGCAATCACGAGCACGATGATCGGGTAGAACATCGCCGCAACGACCTTGTTCTTGACCTTCTGCGCCTTCTCCTGGAACTCGGCCAGACGGATCAACACCAACTCGAGCACGCCGCCGACCTCGCCGGCCTTGACCATGTTGATGTAGAGCTTGTTGAAAATCTTGGGGTGCTGCGCCAGCCCCTCGGAAAACGTGCTGCCGCCCTGGACCGCGTCGCTGAGCTTGGCGATGGTCGCCTTGAGCACCGGATCGCGCTCTTGTTTCTCCAGCACCGTCAGCCCGCGCAGGAGCGGCAAGCCCGCGTCGATGAGCGTCGCCAACTGGCGGGTGAAAATCATGAGAATCTTCGGCTTGATCGACTTGTTGGCGACCCGCCCGGCGGCTTTCGCGGCCGGAGACTTCGACGTGGTGGCAGCAGGCGCCGCGGGACCGCGCTTGGCGGCCTTGGCCGGGGCCGCGCCCTTGCCTTCTTCGTGGACGCTCGTCGGGAAATACCCCTGCTGGCGGAGTTGACCGACCGCGTCGTTGGTTGAGGCCGCCTCGATCAGGCCGACCGATTCCTGTCCACGTGCATCAAGCGCTACATAATTAAACTTTGCCATAGGTTCGAAGGGGTGGTTTGGCTAAATTACCGGTTCGGCGCGAAAATGTCGATGGAAATTGAGCCCCGCGGCGGATTCTTCATTGCGGGCGATCCTCAAGTGTACTTGAGCACCTCTTCGATGGTGGTTTCGCCGTCAAAGATGCTTCGCAGACCGTCCTGGCGCAGGGTGGTCATGCCGAGCTCGACTGCCTTTTGCTTGAGGACGATGGATGGCGCGCGCAAGTTGATCTGCTCGCGGATGGGATCGGTGATCTCGAGCAGTTCGTAAATGCCTTTGCGGCCCTTGTAACCGGTGTGATTGCAAGCCTCGCAGCCGGCGCCGTAGTAGAAGCTCTTGTCGCCAATCTCGTGCGGGGAGAGCCCCATCTGGGTGAGGAGTTCTTCCTTCGGCTCGTACGCGGTGCGGCAGCTCGTGCAAATGCGGCGGATGAGCCGCTGGGCCAGCACCCCTTCCAAACTGGAGGAAATCAGGAACGGCTCCACGCCCATGTCGATCAACCGCGTGACGGCGCCCGCCGAGTCGTTCGTGTGGAGCGTGGTGAACACCAAATGGCCCGTGAGCGACGCCTGGATCGCGATCTGCGCGGTGTCGATGTCGCGCGTTTCTCCGACCATGATCCGATCCGGGTCCTGCCGCAAAAAGGCGCGCAACACGCGGCCGAAGGTCAGCCCAATGGCCTCGTTGACCGGCACCTGGATCAACCCCTCAATGTCGTACTCGACCGGGTCCTCCGCGGTGAGCAGCTTGCTCTCGACGTTGTTGATTTTGCGCAGGCAGGCGTAAAGGGTCGTCGTCTTGCCCGAACCAGTCGGCCCGGTGACAATGAAGATGCCGTTAGGCTTCTCGATCGTGTTGAGCAGGTACTGGTAGATGTAAGGCGGCATCCCGAGCGTCTCGAGATCGAGGTTGACCGAGCTGCGATCCAGCACGCGGAGCACGACGCTCTCGCCGTATTGGGTCGGCAGCGTGGAAACGCGCAAGTCCACCGCGCGATCGGCGATGTTGCGCTGGATGCGGCCGTCCTGCGGGAGGCGTTTCTCGGCGATGTTGAGATTCGCCATGACCTTGACCCGCGAGATGACGGGCAGCGCCAAATGCCGGGGCGGGGGAGACATCTCGTAGAGGGCGCCGTCCACGCGGTACCGGATCTTGAACTCATGCTCGAACGGCTCGAAATGAATGTCGCTGGCGCGATTCTGAATCGCCTGGAAGAGGATCAAATCCACGTACCGGATGATGGGCGCGGCATTGGCCTCGTTCTCGATGTTCGCCGCGAGATCGCCGCCTTCGCCGAAGCCGACCGACCCGATCTGGGACAGAATTTCGTCCATGTTCCCCATGTCGACGCCGTAATACTGGCTGAGGCGTTCCTCGATCTGATTGGTGGGCGAGACCACCACCTGCACGTCGCGCCCCAGCGAGAAGCGCAGGTTGTCGACCACCTGGGAATCGAACGGATCGGCCAGCGCGACCACCACGCTGTCGCCCGCTTGGCCGATGGGCAGGGCGCCGTACATGCGGGCGTCGCCGCCGGGAATCAACTTCTGGATTTCGCTCGGGACGTCGTAACCGGCGAGGTCGACGTAATCAAAGCCGAGCGAGTCCGCGATGGTCTGATAATACTGAATCTGCGTGACCAGCTCGAAATCCACCATCACCTGGAGGACGGTCTTGCCCGTGCTGCTGATCTCGGCGAGCACGTCCTCGACCTGATTGCGCTTGAGGATGCCCTGTTCGACGAAGAAATCGAGTAATTGCTGTTCGGTGGTCATGGAAGGGAAGGGTTGTCCGACGCGGGCGGGCTGCAAAGGGCGGGCGGCTGCAGGTGCATTTGGCATTTCGATCTCGCGGATCAACTGTTGCGCGATGCCGACATCCTGCGCCCGGCTCAAGACATCGGCTTTGCTAATGAGACCCTGCCGATAGAGTTCAACCATCGAGCTTTCCAGCGAGACCATCCCGAACTTGGAACCGGTCAGCACGTCGTTGGAGATGCGATAGGTCTTGTTGTCGCGGATGAGCGACGCGATGGCCGGCGTATTGATCATCAACTCGAACGCTGCGATCCGGCCGGGCCGATCCTTGAGGGGAATCAGCACTTGGCTCAACACCGCGCGCAGATTGCCCGCGAGCTGAATGCGAATTTGATCCTGCTGATTGGCCGGGAACGCATCGATGATGCGGTCGACCGAGCGGGCGGCGCCGGTCGTGTGCAGGGTGGAAAACACGAGGTGGCCCGTCTCCGCCGCGCTGATAGCGGCTTCCATCGTCTCCAGGTCGCGCATTTCGCCGACGAGAATGACATCGGGATCCTGCCGCAGTACACGTTTGAGGGCTTCCGCAAAGGTCGGCACGTCGACGCCGACTTCGCGCTGGTTGACGATGCCGCGCTTATGCTCGTGAAAATACTCGATCGGATCCTCAACCGTCACGACGTGCAGGCGGCTGCGTTCGTTGATGACGTTGATCATGCTCGCCAGCGTGGTGGACTTGCCGGAGCCGGTGGGGCCGGTGACGAGGATCAATCCGCGCGGAATATGAATCAGCTCGCTGACCGCCGACGGCAGCCCGATCTCCTCCATGCTGCGGATCGCCTTGGGAATGAGTCGCGCGACGAGCCCAAGCGATCCCTTCTGCAAAAAGACGCTGACGCGAAACCGGGCATCCTCACGAAAGCTAAGACCGAAGTCGGCGCCGCCTTGTTCGTAGACGCGTTTGAGTTGTTCATCCTTGGTGATGGAGCGCACGAGTTCCTCGGTGTCCGGCGCGGTGAGCACGGGGAGGTCGAGCTTCACGATCTGGCCATCGAGCCGAAGCGTCGGGGGCGAGCCGACGGTGAGGTGCAGGTCGGAGCTCCCTTCGTCGAGCACGACGCGCAGCAGGTCTTCGATGGGAGTCATGGGAAAGGATGAAGGATGAAGGATGAAGGCAGAGTTTCGGCGCGGAAGTTTTAGGGATTATCAGGGTTTCAGATTCTTCCTTCTTCCTTCTGCCTTCATCCTTCTACCTTCTGCCTTTCCCCCTACGCCGCATCGCCCATCGTCACACTAATCACCTCCTCCGCCGTCGTCATCCCCGAGAGCACCTTGCGGACGCCGTCCTCACGCAACGTGCGCATTCCCAACTCGCGGGCGCGCTGGCGCAATTGCATGGTCGACAGGCGGTCGTTGATCATGAAGCGGACTTCATCCTCGATCTGGAACATCTCGAAGATGCCGGCGCGGCCGCGATAACCTTTGTTGCGGCATTGCTCGCAGCCGACCGGACCCATGGACTGCGCGTTGTCAGTCTGGCTCGCTTCGATGTGGAGCGACATCAACTCGGCTTCCGTGAGGTCGACGGGCGCCTTGCAGTTGTTGCACAACTTGCGGACGAGACGTTGCGCGACGATCGCGCGAATCGACGTTGCCACCAGGAACGGCTTGATGCCCATGTCCACCAGACGGGCCACGGCGCCGGGGGCGTCGTTCGTGTGCAGCGTGCTGAAGACAAGATGGCCCGTCAGCGAGGCGTTGATCGCGATGGACGCCGTCTCCAGATCGCGGATTTCTCCGATCATGATGATGTTCGGCGCCTGACGCAGCATGGATCGCAGCGCCGCGGGAAACGTCATCCCAATGTCGGAATTGACCTGCACCTGGTTGATGCCCGACATCTGGTACTCGACCGGGTCTTCCACCGTGATGATCTTGCGATCCGGGCGGTTGATGTAGTTGAGACAGGCGTAAAGGGTCGTCGTCTTGCCCGAGCCGGTCGGGCCCGTGACCAAGATGATGCCGTCGGGCAGGGTGATGAGGCGCTCGAAGATTTCCTGGTCGTCACTAAGGAAGCCGAGTTCCGGCAGGCCGAGCGTCAGGCTCGACTTATCGAGGATACGCATGACCACGCTCTCGCCGTGATTGGTCGGCAGGGTGGAGACGCGCAAGTCGATGGATTTCTTGCCCATCTTGACTTGGATGCGCCCGTCCTGCGGGAGCCGTTTCTCCGCGATGCTCATCGAGCCGCTCATGATCTTGAGCCGGCTGACGATGGCCGATTGAAGCTTCTTGGGCGGATTCTGCATCTCCTGCAACACACCGTCGATGCGGAAGCGGATGCGGAAGCGTTTCTCCAACGGCTCAAGATGAATATCGCTCGCCCGCAGCTTATACGCCTCCAGGAGCAGCATCGAGACCAGCTTGATGATGGCCGAATCGCCGGAGTCGGTTTCTTCACCCGGCCCCGAGGCGAGGTCGACGCCGATGATGTCGCCGCCGCCGAGACCTTCCATGAGGAGGTCGCCCGCTTCCTCGGCGCTGCCGTAGTATTTAATCAGGGCGGTGCGAATCTGCTCCGGGGTGGCGCACACCATCTCGATCTCCCGCTTGAGGAGAAAGCGCAGATTGTCGAGCGTGTCGAAATTGAGCGGGTCGCTGATCGCCACGACGAGCACGTCGTCGTTGAGATTCACCGGCACGACGCCGTAGCGGTAGGCTTTTTCGCGCGGGATCAACTCGATGATCTCGGGGCGGACGTTGATCTGACTGAGATCGACGAACTCCATGTTCGAGGCGGCGGCCACCGTGCGGGTGACATCCTCCTCGCTCAGGATGCCCAAGCTAATGAGCGCCGCGACCACGCCGATGTGATCTTCGGCCGCCTTTTGCCGGGCGGTTTCGATCTGGGACGCGGAGACCATGCTGGCGTCTTGCAGCAGTTCGAGAATGTATTCTTCGTTGGGAGTCACTGGAGGGGAAAACGCGACGGAAAGAAAGAGAGGCGAAGATACGGACGGCGCGATGCGGTGTCAACGCGTCCTCCACGCGACCGCAACGATTTGCGCGACGGGTGGCATCCAGGCGGGTTCAAGGGAAATCGCGGGGTCGGAGAGGGCGGCCCGGGAGAGGAAAAAATGGGGCCTATGATGCGCAACGGCGGTGGTTCCTCAGAGTAAAGGCGCGATGCCAAACCAACCGCGGCGAGAGCCGCTCTCGAAGGAAGGAGTGAGCAGCGGGCGAAGAACTGAAACATGGTAGAAGCATCTACCAGAAAGCAGTCTTCAAGTCAATGAAAAAACATCAGGGAGTAGAAAACAGGTTTATCTGCCGTCCCCGCCCGCCGTCTTCTTTCCGTGCCCAAGCGCCTGTTCGATCATCGACAGCAGCCGTTCCTTCGTAGCCGGCTTGGGCGGGGTCGGGCGCAGGCTCAACGCGAACATCGAACTCAAGCGCTCACACTCCCGGATCACGTTTTCGCCTTCGGGGCCGAATTCACGGCGGGCCGTCTCGAACTCGTGCAACTCATCCTCGTCGAGGGCTCCCAGGACAAACAGCCTGGCCTTGCTTTCAAATTGTTCAGAATTCATCGCGCATCCCCCGCAATGCCTCGCTGATCTTCTTGAGTCCCAGCTCGAGACGCGTCTTGATCGTTCCCAGCGGAATGCCCGTCTTGGCGGCGATCTCGCGCTGGCTCATGCCATGATAAAAGGCCAGATCGATGGCCTCGCGCTGGGCGACCGGAAGATTCTTCATGATGCCCGCCAGCAGCCGGCGATTGTCCGAAAGCTCGATGTCGTCCTCGGTGGAGTTGTGCACCCAGGCGTCGGGCTGCTGTTCGGTTTCGTTTTGAAGCCGCTCCTCGGCGCGGGCGTAGGCTTGTTTCTTGCGGAGACGGTCGATAGAGCGCCGTCGCGTCAGGGTCACGATCCAGCCCAGCGGTTTGCCCTTCTGCGCGGAGTAGTGCGCGGCCTGGTTCCAGATCTCCATGAAGATCTCCTGCAGGAGATCGTCGGCTTCCGCGTCGTTGTGGATGACCCCCATGATGAGGGATTTCAGGATGCCGCTGTAGCGGTCGTAGAGTTCGGCCAGCGCTTCTGATTCGCGCTCCTGAATGCGCGCCATGAGAGATTCGTCGCCAATCGGAGGGGGTTCCGGAGGGGTTGCTGCATGCATATCTGGTGGTAGGAGAGATACACATAATGCAAGCCGCGGCTTTGGGAAGCGCCCTTTCTTAAAGCGAGCATCGGGTTTGTTTCCCGACTTGGATGCCTGCGCGGGAATTTAGCCGGCGGCCCACCCAGGTTC
>CAXUAZ010000086.1:0-15974 GCA_964249195.1 uncultured Chthoniobacterales bacterium | reverse complement strand
CGTCCTCTCCGCGGATGTCTCCGTGCAGCGGACTTTCAACCTGGTCTCGGATCTTTCGTCTCCGTCCACTTACCTTATTCTCGGAGGCGAGTTGCAAGCCACGGCCGGCATTGGCGGTCATTCGACCGGAGGGGTCGGCGGCGTGGGCGGCTCGGTCAAGTCTTCGACGCTCGCCTCGGTCCAGGGCGATCTCGACTCCGGCATCGGCGTGCTGGTGCGCGGCGGCCAGGGCGGCGACGGCACGAACGGGGGCGGCGCAGGCGGCCAGGTCGCCACGCTGAACCTGAACTCACCTTCCGCTCCGAGCACCTTTGGCGCGGCAATCTTCGGCGGGGACGGCGGGGCGGCGCTTTCCGGCGGCGTGGGCGGCGTTGGCGGCAAAATCAAGAATATCACTCAGACCAAGGACGTGAATTCGAGCATCAACATCATCCTGGCCGGCTCCGGCGGCGCCGGGAACGGCGTGGGCGGTTCGGTCAAGAACGTCAACACGGTCGGCTTCATCGGAGCGCCCAATTCATCGGGTCCGCTCGACGCCGCCGGCAATGAAGACACAAGCCAGGAGGTGCGTCTCGGGGCATTCAACGCGTCGATCGACGCTCCTGATATCGCCGCGATGTTCCCGGGCAGCCTGATCCCGCAGGGGATCTTCGCCGGTCGCGGCGAGGGCGGCAATGGGTCTGTCTCCAAGATCACGGCGCGGCAGATCGCGGCGATCGGCGCGGCCCCGGATGCCAACAATCTCTTCGCGGTGGCGTCGTTTGTCAGCGGCATCCACGCGGATCTCATCGGCTTTGATACGACGCCCCCGTCGCCTAACGTTCCAGACACATTCCAATCGACCGCAAGCGGCCGCGTCTCGCCAAGCACCGCCGTGCCGGTTGACGGATTTATCCTGGCCGCCGCCGTGAGCGATATCAGCCCGGGTTCCGTCTTCCATCCGACAGTCGAATATACATTCCTGGGTTGATCCTGTTCATCGGCGGTCTGAGACCATGTAGATCAACAACAGCACGATCAGGATCGCTGACACAAGAGAGGTAATCTTGATCCAGCTCTTCGGATAACGGCCCGCAACCGCTCCGGTATAACCATTGACGATCATCTGATACGGCGACCCGAGGTAATGATAAGAGAGCAGCCAGACCGGCAGCAGGATATGCTTGTACGTTTCGTCTGAATATTCCGGATAAATGGTGAGACCCTGCTGAGTGTCGCCCGGCACTTCCTGGCGGCACATCGCGCGCAAGGCGTCTTCCATTTCCGTCCGCGCTTCCGCGGCCGCGGCGCCGAGATCGATCTGATATTGCTCCACCACCCAACCCGAAAGAAAGCTCGACGAATAGGGCTTCAATTGGTCGATCGTCGGAAACGGCTCGATGCGTTTGATCAGATCGGCGGCCACTCCCTTGGATGCCGTCACCAACTGGTCATCGAAGAAATGGTCGACCTCGCCCGCCGCGGGTTCCCAGCGAATGCGCTGCACCTGGCGCGATTGCGTCTTGCCGTCCGAATCGGTATACGATTCCGTTTCATAATAGTAATAGCCTGCTTCGGCCGTCCACGGGCAATGCGCCTGGGCGTCAAAGGTCCAGAACGGAAGATAAAAGCCGTGCACCTGATCGGTGAGGGCGGCGCGCTTGAGTTGATTCGGCGCGAACCAACGCGACCGATACCACGCGTGCGCCGCATCCCGCACTTCGGACTCCGTGATCTTGAAGGGCAACAAGCTTTCCGGCCGGATGGGCGCGCGGAGTTCCTTGTAATCCACCAGCGCGGACGAGCCGCAGAACGCGCATTGCTGCGCGACCACGCCGGCCGGGAAAACCGTGATCGCCTGGCAACTCTGGCAACGCACGGTGTGCGTCTGCGTGTCCCAACCGCGCTGATCGTCCGGCACTTCGCGCAACGCCGCGGCGAGATCATGCTCGCGGATGACGCCGCTGACGGGATCCTGCGCGGCCGGCATGGCGTTGCCGCAGTAGGCGCAGACGAGCATCTGCCTCCCCGGCTCCCAATGCGCCTCGCCGCCGCAGAGCGGGCAGGTAAACCGTTGCTGCGCGGTGAGTTCGTCCGCCATTGGGCCCGCTTTAGGTATTGAGGAAATCGTCGATCGCCTTGCGCGGGATGCGGTAGACACTGCCGATCTTCTTGCCTTTGAGATCGCCTGCTTCCAGGCTCGCCGTCACGTCTGCCTCCGTGACGCCGAGGATCTGGGCCGCCTGCGCCGGGCTCAGGAGTTCCACGGCCGGGGCCGCGGCGGGCGCGGCGGAGATTTGGCCCAGATCGCGCGCGATGCCCAGACCGATGGCCGCCTCGGCCGCGGCGCCCGCAATTCCGCCGCCGCCCATTTGCAATCCCTGGCCGAGTTGAAATTTGACGAAGTCGTTGAGATTTCCGACCGCCGCCATGCTCGAGCGCTTGTCGATCGCGGCCTCCACTTCCGGCGGCACCGAGACGTTCTCCACGATAAACGCCGTCAGCTCCAACCCGTACTTGGATTGCACAAACGGATTGATGAGCGGCAGCAGCGCGCCGCCGAGTTCGCCGAAGCGCGCCGCGACATCGAGCACCGGCACCTTGGCCTGCGCGAGCGCCTCGCTGAAGATGCTGACGATGCGCGAGCGCATCGTGTCATTGAATTCATCCAGGCGAAACACTTCGTCCGTGCCCGCCACTTCCTTTAGAAACAACTTCGGGTCAGCGATGCGGAAATCGTAGGTGCCATAAGCGCGCGCGCGGACGATCCCGAAATCCGCGTCCCGCATCATAATCGGATTGGCGGTGCCCCATTTGTTGCCGGTGAAAAGCCGCGCGGTGAGAAAATAGACGTCCGCCTTGAAGGGCGACTCGAACCCATATTTCCAGCTCTTGAGGGAGGTCAGGATGGGAATGTTATTGGTCGTCAGCGAGTAGTGCCCCGGGCTAAACGTGTCGCCGTACTCTCCCTCATGGATGAACTGCGCGATCTGCGACTCGCGGACGATCAGTTGCGCGCCATTCTTGATCTCATGGTTGCTGGCCTCCGCGAAGCGAATCGAGAGCGTGTCGCGCGAATCGTCGATCCACTCGATGACATCGATCGTCTGGCCCTTGATAAAGTTGAACAGTCCCATGGCACTTAACATGATATGACCGCCGTCCCGCACAAGCGCAAAAGATTGATGGTCAGGCTTACCCGCCATTGGTCCGGCTCACAGGCTCCGAATGATGCGCTCATACTCATCATGTGGACCAATCCAGAACCACTCGATGCGCTCGCCGTCCACGACCGCCAGCGCCCGATAACCGCTGCCCACGCGGGCGGACCAAAAACGCCCGACCGGCTTGAAGTGGAGTGAAGGATGATGCGGGTCGCGCAGCCACAGGCGGAAGTTCTTGTAGGCGAGGGAGCGAATCCCGCTCGGCAGCGCCGCAAGTCGGCTACGAAAGCTTTTCTTTGTCGAGGACTTCATCCAGCGAAATATCGGGTTGGCCTTCGTTCTCGTGCTGAAGACTCCGGTAGAACGCGTCCAGCCGTCCGCTATGCACATCCTTCTCGATTTGACGGTCCCAAGCGTCGGCATCAAACGCGCTAAACCAATCGCGCAATTCCGAAAGATCGTTGCCCGAGAGCCTGCTGATGGCGCTCTCGATCTCTTTGACAGTGCTCATACCGCAAATATTAATTCGTCAGCTCTCAGGGAGCAAGCGTGCACGCGGGTGATGAGTCGGGCGACCTGCGATTCGCGGACGATGAGTTGCGAGCCGTTCTTGATCTTAGGTTTGCGGCTCTCGGCAAAGCGGATCGAGAGCGTGCCGTGCGAATCGTCGATGCAAGCGCGAATTGGATGAAAAACCTCCAACACCATGGCTCGTTCGCTGAAGTGCATGATTATGCTTCTGGGGTGGGTGACGACGTAATGGTTACAAACTCTAGTCCGTTGTCGACAAATCGACTGCGCGGCGTTGAAATGCCGTCCAAAGGGTCGTCGGCGGCCAGATCTGCCCAGAATGTTCTCCTACTGTCACCAATATCAGTCGCCCAGGTGCCGTAGAACAAAATGCCGTTCACACCACGGAATATCCGCCCAGCAACCTGACCACGCCAACTGTGATCGCCTTTAGCAGCCAGATACTCGCCTCTGAATACTCCGCCCGCATCACGTACAAGCTGAGCCGTGTAGTCTTTTCCGCGGAAGGAACACTCTCACGCAAGGTTAGACTCATCGCGCAAGATGCCAACGAACGGTTTGGCAAAGAATCTGTGGACGTCGCACTCGATACCTGGCAGCTGCTCAGAAAGTTGATCGACCCAGTGACCAGTACCGACGTAACGCTCGGGTTCGCTCATAGCAATGCGCTGGTGACCACAGAGTTAGGCTGCGGCAGTTGAGTGACCGTGCTCGTCGAGTTGGTATTTGCGGCGAATCTCCTGTTGAATAAATTTCGCGCCCAAAGTATCCACGCCAGGAGCCTTACTCTTGAAGCACTTTATCATTAAGCCAGTACGCGGCAAGAGTGCGGTCGAAATCACGATGGGAAAAAGCTTCATGCAAGAGGCATACAGATTTTGGCGGGTGTCAGCAAGGAGACTCAAGCAAGCGTCCCGGGAACAGTGCTGGACCTGATCACTGATGACATCAATCGTCTGGCCCCTGATAAATTTGAACAGTCCCATGGCTCGTAATATGATATGAGCGCCGTCCGGCACAAGCGCAAAAGTGCCCGGGCGCTTGACGATTCGTTCTCAAGCGAGCAGCAATAATCATCAATGCATGTGATCACGCGCAAGCGGCTGAACGAATTTGCCGAAAGACATCCCGACTCGCGGGGAGCGCTTGCGCATTGGTATTGACTCATGAAGCCGGCGACCTTTCGTTCATTTGCCCACCTGCGCGAAACATTTCCATCCGCGGACATCGTGGGCAAGCTGACGGTGTTCAACATTGGCGGCAATAAATACCGGCTCATTGCCGCACTTCACTTTAACCGTCAAAAGGTCTATATTCGAGCCGTCCTGACGCACAGCCAATACGATACCGGAACCTGGAAAGAATGACTGCCGCTCTCGAACTCTCCGTCTCTCATTGGCCCGAGCTTTCTCGAGCTGTCTTCGTTCCGCACACCACGGCGGAATACGACCGCCTCGTCCAACTCCTCGATGAGCTCGTCGACGAAGTCGGCAACAACGAATCGCATCCCCTCGCCTCCCTCATGGAGGTCATCGGCTCTCTCATCGAACGCTTCGAAGACGAATACGTCCCGCCGATCGATTGCCATTGAGCCGATTGGCGCCTCACGCCAGCACCTTCAATGCGCGCCGTTTCACCCGCAGCCGCAACGGCAATCGCCCGGCCTGCACTCCATCCACGTGAAACGGCAAATCCGTGCGCGCCGTGATCGTCATCTCGCTGGCGGTAAACGTATCGATCTTCGGGCTATAACAATAGCGCCGCCGACTGATCGACCAAAAATGCCGCAACAACTCGTGCTTGCTGAAATTGCGGAAGATCCGGATGTTGAATAATCCGTCGTCCAACACCGCGTTGGGCGCCACGGTAAACCCGCTCCCGTAATACCGCCCGAGGGCGACGATCAAGAGGAACGCCGAGAAATCCAGTTCGCGCGAGTCGCCCGAGGCAAACGGCCGCGCCGCGTGCGGTCGATCCGCCTCGCGGTACGCCTCCGCCAGCGGCAGGTTCAGCTCGAAATGGATCCGGCTGGGCTCCGCTCGATACGCGAGTTTGGCCGCTTCCCATAGACGAGTCCAGCGCCCGCTCTTGATCTCCTCGCCCAAGGGAAACAACTGCGCGTCGATCCCCACCCCCGCCGCCTCGAAGAAGAGGTGCTCGTCATTCGCCACGCCCACGTCCACGCGGCGCGTCCGCCCTCTCGCAACCACCTTGCACGCCTTGCGCAGGTCGGACGGGATGCCCAGCGAACGGGCAAAATTGTTATATGTCCCTGTCGGCAACACGCCCAGCGAGCAATCCGTGTCGACCAACCCGCGCGCCGCGGCGCTCACCGTGCCGTCGCCGCCGCATGCGATCACCATGGAAAAACCCTCGCCAACCGCCCGGCGCGCCACTTCTTCGGGTGACTCGTCAGGTCGTGTCTCGACCACCTCCGACCAGATGCCAGCAACCTGAAGGCGCGACCAGATCCGCGAGATGCTGGCCGTGTGTTTCACCGGGTCCACGCCCGAAGTCGGGTTGACCAGCAGACAGGCCCGCTGCCGCCGCGGGGGCGACGCCGGGGAAGGCGAACTCGAAAATTGCGCGCGCGGCATGGCTCCAAGGTCACCAGCGATATTCAAATCGCGCCAGCCGCCGCTCGAGCTCGCCGATTACACGCCGTTCCTCCGCCTCGCCGGCCGCCTGGAAGGTCACGCTGAAACGCAGATACGCCCCGGCGTCGTCCCACGGCACGGTGGAGAGCAGGTGTTCGGTGATGAGCCACTGTGAACACGCTTCCGCCGTGGGGAAATCGATCGTCTCGCCGCCTGCGGCCCGCACGCTCTTCGGCGCCGGCACGTAGAGGAAGAACGACCCGCGCGGTTTCTCCGCCGCAAACCCCAGACCGCGCAACATCGGAACCAGCAGGTCCATCCGCCGCGAATACTTCGCCGCGATCTCCCGCGTGATCTCCGGATGATCGAACGCATACGCCGCCGCATTCTGAATGGCGAGGAATTGGCCCGAATCCGTGTTATCCTTCACCGCGCCGTATGCTTTGACGAGCCGCTCGTTGCCGGCCACGAAGCCGCAGCGCCATCCGGTCATGTTGAAATTCTTGCTTGCCGAATGGAGTTCCACGCCGACCTCCAAGGCGCCGGGAGTCGAGAGGAAACTCAGCGGTTTGCCCTCGAAGACCAACGCCGCATAAGCAAAATCGTGGATCACCGCCACGCGGTGCTCGCGGGCGAAGGCCACCGCGCGGACGAAGAACTCCGGAGTCGCGCTGGCGCCGGTCGGGTTGTTCGGATAGTTGAGCACGAGCGCTTTGGCTCGCGCGAGGATGTCCGCGGGGATTGAATCGAGGTCGGGCAGGAAATTGTTCCCGGGCGTCAGCTTCAGGTTATAAACCTCGCCGCCGTAATACTTCGCGTGCGTGCCGAAGACCGGGTAACCGGGCACGGTCATCAGCGCGACGTCGCCGGGATTGATCAACGCCGCGGCCAGCATGCCGAGCGCGGGCTTGCTGCCGATCGAGTGGATCACCTGCGTCTCGGCGTTCACCGGCACGCCGCAGACGTTGGCCAGATAGCGCGCGGCGGAGTGCTTGAGCGGCTCGCCGCCGTTGTCGGAGTAGCCGCGGTTTTCGGGTTTGCGCGATTCGACCGCGAGGGTTTCCACCACGGCCGGGAACGCCATTTCGTCCGGTTCGCCCACGCCGAGGTCGAAGAGTTCCGTCTCGGAATGCGCCGCGACCGCCGCGCGCTTGGCCCGTTTGATCTTCTCGAACTTATAAATGGCGGTGTCGAGACCGAACGATTTCCCGCCGATGCGTTCCGCGAAGAGTTCCTGCAAATAAGAGTCCTGGGTCATGAAAAACGCTCGAGCCCGAGCGGTCCCATTCTGGCGCGGAAGCGTCGCCCGCGCCAGCGCCAATGCTCGGCGCCTCAAGCCGTGTTCCATGGAACGACGGCAAAACCCGCAAAATCATCTATTTCCGCAACTTCCAGCGGGATTTTCGTTGACCAAAGTAAAGCGTTTTGGGAGAAAGTGGGAGGTCGTGGGAGAAAGTGGAGCCTTTGCCCAATTCAAATGTCTGATGTCGCCGCCAAGCAGCCCGTCTATTCCGGTCAGATCCGGCATACGATGGACAGCAAACACCGCGTCACGCTGCCTTCCAAATGGCGGCGCGACGGCGGCGTGGAGGAGTTTTTTCTGCTGCCCGACAAGAGCCACGATTTCCTGAACGTCCTGCCACCGAGGGAGTTTCACCGCCTGCACGAGAAGCTCATGAACGATCCCGAGACCAGCGAGGCGCAGAAGCGCGCGGTTAACCGCCTGTATTTCTCGCAAGCCCAGCTGTGCGCCCTCGACGCTCAGCACCGGCTGCTCATCCCGGAGGAATTTTGCCGTCTGGTGGGCCTCGACACCGAACTCGTGCTCGTGGGCGCGGTGGCGTTGATCGAAATCTGGGATCCGCAGCGCTGGCAACGGCTTGCCGAGGGCGACGAAGCGGTGTCGTGCCGGGACATCATCAATCGCATCGGCGCTTAAAAAAACGTCCCTCTATATATATGAGTGCTTCCCTTTCCCTGTCCGACGACGCCGCTCCCTTCGAGCCGGCGACGCGGAAGATTGCGCCGATTTGGCGTGCCGCGGGTGCGGCCGTCAGCCTCGTCGCGCACCCGGCCATGGCGTGCGGCGAGGTCTCGGCGGCGCCGATTTTAGCGGAGCATCGGCCGGCCGGGTTCCGCATGGCGGCCGTCGCGGCGGGCGCGGCGTTTGCCGGGTCCGCAGTGGGGCTCGCGTATTTTCTTTCCCGCAAACCCACCGGCCTGACCGGCGACTGCCATGCAAAATTCCGCGCTTGATCGTCCCCGTGCGATGAACGCCGTTCCTCCCTCGGGCTATCACCAGCCGGTGTTGCTGGCGGAAACGCTCTGGGCGCTTTCCCCGGGGCCGGGCCGCCTGATCGTCGACGGCACCCTGGGCGGCGGCGGCCATGCCGAAGCGATCCTGCGCACCGGCGCGGACGTGATCGGCCTGGACCGCGATGCCGAAGCGATCGCCCACGCCTCGCGCCGCCTCGCGGAGCCGATCGCGGCGGGCCGGGCGCGCGTGATCAAGGCGAACTATCGCGAACTGCCAGAAATCCTCGCGCAACTCGGCGTCTCGGGCATCGATGGTCTTCTGCTGGACATCGGCGTCTCCTCCCGCCAGCTCGACGCCGCCGGGCGCGGGTTCAGCTTCATGCGCTCGGGGCCGCTCGACATGAGAATGGACGCGTCCGCGCCGCTCACCGCCGCCGACCTGGTCAACGGCGCCGATCCCGCGGAACTCATCCGCATCTTCCGCGAATACGGCGAAGAGCCCGCCGCCCGCCGCGTTGCCCTGGCGATCGAAAAGGAACGCGCCCGCGCCCCGATCACCGACACCGTCGCGCTCGCCGCGCTGGTGGAAACGGTGATCCCCAAACGCGGTCCGCGCCATCCCGCCACCCGGATCTTCCAGGCGCTGCGGATGGCCGTGAACGACGAACTCGGCGCCCTCTCCGCCGGGCTCGAGGCCGCCGCTGATTGCCTCCGTCCCGGCGGCCGGCTCGTCGCCATCACCTTCCATTCGCTCGAGGATCGCCTCGTGAAGCGGTATTGCCGCGAACGCAGCCAACCCACGATTGACCGCTCGGAATGGCCCGCGCCCCGGCCCAACCCGCGCTATGCGTTCCGCGAGATCACGCATCGCCCGGTCGTCGCGGACGCCGCCGAGCAGCGGGACAACCCCCGCGCGCGCAGCGCAAAACTGCGCGCGCTCGAGAGAAATTCCTCGCACATTTAGTATTTTACGCGCTACCTACTACCACTAATAGGCCAGCGCGGCAGTTTCCGTATCCAGAACTTAGTCACCCCACCCGCCGCGCCGCCGTCATGAACTCCAACTTCAAACGTCACACCAACCGCCTCCAATGCGCCTCCATGCTGCGCTGGCTCATCGTCGCCGCCTTCCTTGGCGTGGCGGGGCTGAGCTATGTGTATTTAAAAACTCAGCTCCATCTTTGCGGCACGCAGCGCAAGGCGTTGGAAGGCGAGCTCTCGCTGCTCAAGGCGCAAAACGCCGTCATGGAGGCCCGCATCCATCAACTCACCTCGCGCACCGAGTTGCAGCACAAGCTCGACATCGGTTTCATCAAGCTGACGCCCATTGCCAGCCAGTCCATCGTGCGCGTGCGGCCTTCCGATCGTGCGCAACAGGCGTCCCTTGATTTGCTCGAGGACGCCATTCGCCCGATCTCCCACGACCGTCGTTTAAGCGTGAATCGCTGAGCCGCTCAGAATCATGTAGCCCTGCCATCCGTTGTCATGAGGAAAAAGGCCCGCGTGCGCGCAATGTTGATCTGCTGCGTCATCGTGGCGATCTACAGCGTTTTCTCGTGGCGGCTGGTGCGCTTGCAGGTGGATCAAAGCGCGAAGTTTTCCGCGATGGCGGATAAGAAACAGATCCTCAAGCAAACGATCCCCGCGCATCGCGGAGAGATTCGCGATGTGAACGGGGAGGTGCTCGCCAACGACATGCCGCTGCGCCGCATCGTCGCGGATGGGAGCCGGATCAACCCCAAGCGCTTTCAGGAAACGCTGCACCTGGTGGCCGCCGCGCTGGATCTGCAGGAACCTGCGCTGCGCTCGAAGTTGAGCGCGGACCGGCGCTACGTCGTCATCAAACGCCAGGTCGCGCTGCAAACCGCCGAGGAACTCAAAACGGAGTTGGCGAAGCGCAAACTCGCCGGCATTTACCTGGAGCCGGATGCGGATCGGCTCTATCCCAACGGACCGCTGCTCTGCCACGTGGTGGGGTTCATCGATGACCGCGGGGCCGGCGTGCAGGGCGTCGAGAAGACGATGGACCGTTACCTGCAAGGGCACGAGGGCTACCGCTACATTACCCACGACCGGGCGGGCAACGAACTCGTGCAACGTCGCGGGATCGAGCAGCCGGCGAGCAACGGCTGCAACGTCACGCTCACGATCGACATGGCCCTGCAGAGCATCGTTGAACGCGAGCTCGACGAGGCCATGAAGAAGTTCACGCCGGAGACCGCGACGGTCATCTTCATCCGGCCAAAGACGGGCGAGATCCTGGCGATGGCGAGCCGCCCGCATTTCGATCTCAACCAGCGCAACGAGGCCGAGCCCGAGCAGATGAAAAACCGCGCCGTCATCGACCAGGTCGAGCCGGGCTCGACGTTCAAGATCGTAACGGTCGGCGCCGTGCTCAACGAAAAGCTGGACCGCCCCGACACCCAGGTGTTTTGCGAGAACGGCCGCTGGTTCTACGGCGGCAAACTCCTGCATGACGCCCACCCCCTCGGCACGCTTACCGTGCACGAGATCCTCATGCACTCGAGCAACATCGGCGCGGCCAAGCTCGCGTTGCAACTCGGCGAAAATCGTTTCTTCGATTACATCAAGATGATGGGCTTCGGAGAGCGCACGGGCGTCGATCTGCCCGGCGAGATTCGCGGGACGGTGCATCCGGTCAACGAGTGGTCGAAGATTTCCATCACCCGCATCCCCATGGGCCAGGAGGTCGCCGCGACGCCCATCCAGCTCGCGATGGCGATGGGGGCGATCGCCAATGGCGGCAAGCTCATGATGCCGCAGATCGTCCATGCGATCAGCGACGAACACGATGTGCCGGTGGCGACGTTCCCGCCGGTGGAGGTGCGCCAGACGATCCGCCCGGAGATCGCGCACGAGGTGGTCGCGGCGCTCGAGGATGTGGTGAGCGCCAAGGGCACGGCCAAAGGCGCGGCGGTCCCCGGGTTCCGCGTGGCGGGCAAGACGGGCACCGCACAAAAAGCCGGCGCGCACGGGATGTATCTCGCCGGCAAATACGTCGTGTCGTTCATCGGTTTCCTGCCCGCGGACAACCCGGAAATCCTCGGCCTCGTGATGCTCGACAATGCCGTCACCGGCCCCAACCAGAACTTCGGCGGCCTGGTTGCCGCGCCGATCTTCGCCTCGATCGCGGACAAGGCGGCCCGGCATTACCACCTGGACCCGGAGTTGCCGATCCCGGACCCCACTCTCGCTTCAAAAGTTCCGGAAGCCGCGGAGCACGATTAAAGCCGCCATGCAGCTCAGCGCCCTCCTTGCCAAAGTCCCCGTGTGCGAAACCCGGGGCCCGACCACCGTGGAAATCACGTCGGTCTGTTACGACTCGCGCGAGGCGGCGCCCGGCAGCCTTTTCATCGCGTTGCCCGGCGCGAAAACCGACGGCCGCCATTTCGGCCGCCAGGCCGTGGAACGCGGCGCCGCCGCGGTGGTCATCCAAGGCGGTGCAGCCGAGGAAATGCCCGGCGCCACGTGCGTCGCAGTGGAAAATGCGCGCCTTGCCCTGGCTGGGGTCGGCGTGGCGTTTTACCGCTCTCCGTCCCTGAAGCTCAAGGTCGCCGGCATCACCGGCACGAACGGCAAAACGACCACAACCTACCTGCTCAAGCACATCTGCGAGCGCGCGATGTTGCGCTGCGGCCTCATCGGCACGGTGCGCTATGAGGTGGGCGACGAGGTCCTCCCCAGCCCGCACACCACGCCGGAGTCGCTCGACGTGCAGTCGCTGTTAAACCGGATGCGCGAAGCCGGGTGCAAGGCGGCCGTCATGGAAGTTTCCTCCCATGCGCTGGCCCAGGATCGGGTCGCCGGAGTGGAGTTCGACGCCGCCGTTTTTACTAACCTCACGCAAGACCACCTCGACTACCACGGCGACATCGCCAGTTATTACGAAACCAAGGCCAGCCTCTTCACTCGCCTCCTGCCCACGCAGGCTCGCAAGAAGGGTCTTTCCATCGTCAACATCGACGACCGTTACGGCGCCGAGCTTTGCAATCGATTGGCGCAGACCGACGCGAAGCTGGTGACCTTCGGCGTCGGCAACCGGGCCGACTTCCGCGCGAGCAATTTCAAGACGGAACTTGCCGGCACCTCCTACCAACTCGACGCGCAGGATCGCAGTTTCCTGGTGCGCCTGCCGCTCATCGGCAAGTTCAACATCTATAATTCGCTCGCCGCCCTCGCCGCGGCCACCGCGATGGGCGTGCAACTCCGCGCCGCCGTGCTGGCGCTCGCCACCGCCCCTGCCGTCCCCGGCCGTCTGCAACTCGTGCCGGCCCGACGCAACTACCAGGTCTACGTCGACTACGCCCACACCGACGACGCCCTCCACAACGTCCTGCGCACCCTGCGCGAGCTTGGGCCCAATAAATTGATCGTCGTCTTCGGCTGCGGCGGCGACCGCGACCGCAAGAAGCGCCCGCTCATGGGTCGGGCCGCGGAACAGTGGAGCGATCACGCCATCATCACCTCGGATAATCCCCGCAGCGAAGACCCCGCCGCGATCATTCAGGACATCGAACGCGGATTCCAGGGCAAGGCGTATGAAGTCGTGCTCGACCGCCGCGACGCCATCTCGCGCGCGATCAGCATCGCACAATCGCGCGACATCGTGCTCATCGCCGGCAAGGGCCACGAAAACTATCAGGAATTTGCCACGGAAACCGTGCCTTTCGATGACGTGCTCGTCGCCCAGGCCGCCATCGGCGACCGCCCGGTTGACCTCGACTGACCATGGACCCCCGCTACCCGCATCTCCCCGGCAACGCGCCGTATGAAACGCACCCACCCGTGTGCGGGTCAAGCGTCGCGCATTACTTTCGCCAGATCGCCATTTCCCGCCGCCGCCAATCCCGCTGGATCGACCGGAGCTGGCGCCTGAACCGCACCCTCGCCCTTCCGCCCCCGTGGAAACCCTGACCCTCCAGACCATCGCTGATTACGCGGGCGCGACGCTGCGTCAGGGCGACCCGTCGCGGGGTGTTAGCGTGATCAATTCCGATTCGCGCACGCTGCGAGCCGGCGAGTTGTTTCTGGCGCTGCGCGGCGAGCGTTTCGATGGCCATGCGTTCGTCGAGCAGGCCGCGAGCCTCGGCGCCGCGGGCGCCATTGTCGCCGACGATTACACCACCGCCCTACCGGCAGAATTTGCGCTGATCTCCGCGCCCGACCCGCTCCTGGCTTACCAGCGCATCGCGCAGGCTTACCGCCGGTCGCTGCCCCTGCGCGTGATCGGCATCACGGGCAGCAACGGCAAGACGAGCACGAAGGATTTCACCGCCGCCGTGCTTGGCCGGCGCTTCCGCGTGTTGAAAACTGAGGGCAATCTCAACAACCACATCGGCGTCCCGCGCACGCTCCTGAACGCGAGCCGCGAGGACGAGATCGCCGTCGTGGAAATGGGGATGAATCACCCAGGCGAAATAGGACCGCTGGCCGAGATGGCGAAGCCGGATGTCGCCATCATCACCAACATCGGCGAGGCGCACCTCGAGTTCATGCACACGCGCGAAGCCATCGCGCTGGAAAAAGGCATGCTCGCCGAAGCGCTCACCGAAGAGGGCGTCTTAATTCTGCCCGCGGCCGACGCCTTCACGCCCAGCATCGCGCAACGCACCCGGGCGCGGGTCGTCACCGTTGGGTTCGAGCAGGGAGACGTCCGCGGCGCGGGGTTCGAGCAGGACTTCAACGGCAGCCGTTTCACCGTCACGGCGGAAGGCGAGAGCGCCGCGGTCTCCATCCCGGTGCCCAGCGTGCACATGGCGGTCAACGCCCTGCTCGCCATCGCCGCCGGCCTCGCCTGCGGAAGGACGCTCGCGGAATGCGCCATCGGCATTTCCGACGTCGCCCTGACCCACGGGAGGCTCGAATCCCGCCTGGTCGGCAATCGCCAGTTTATCGACGACACGTACAACGCCAACCCCGATTCCGTGGTCGCCGCGCTCGAGACGCTCGCGCAAATGCCCGTGACCGGCCGCCGGGTGGCGGTGCTCGGCCGCATGGGCGAGCTGGGCGCCGGCGCGGATGCCGGACATCGCCGGGTCGGGGAAGCCGCCGCGCAGTTGGGCATCAACTTCTTGATTGGCGTGGGGGCCGAGGGCGTCACCATCGCCGACGCCGCCCGCGCGGCGGGTTTGAGCGAGGCGTCGGCGGTCGTGAGCATCGATCAAGCCGCTTCCCTGCTTGCCCGCCGCACCGAGCCGGGCGACGTGATCCTCGTCAAGGGCAGCCGCTCCGCCGCCATGGAAGGGGTGCTCACTGCCTTCAGCCAACTCTCTGCCCTATGATGTATTACATGTCATTGCTCAGCCGTCATTTCGGGCCGTTGCGCGTCTTTGAGTATGCGACGTTCCGCGGGTTGGCCGCTGCCTTCACGGCGTTCATGATCTCGCTCGTGTGCGGGAAATGGGTCATCCGCAAGCTGATCTCGCTCAAGTTTGGGCAACCGGTCCGCACCCGCGAAGAGGTCAATCAACTCTACGAGCTGCACGGCCGCAAACAGGGCACCCCGACGATGGGCGGCGTGCTCATCATCGTGAGCGTGGTGGTCGCCTCCGTCCTCTGGGCGCGCCCGACCAACCCGCCTGTGTGGCTGGCGCTTTTCACCATCGTGTATCTCGGCGTGCTGGGGTTCATCGATGACTACGCGAAGGTGACCAAGAAGAAATCGGCCGGCATCAGCGGCCGCGTGAAGCTCGCCGCGCAGTTCGCGCTCGCGGCCGGCGTCGTCGCGCTCTTCCTCTACGGGCACGGCAACGCGATGTTTTCCACGGAACTCTACGTGCCGTTCCTCAAGCGCGCCTTGATCCCGAGCATGGGAGTAGGCGCCCTGGTCTTTTATGGGTTGGTTATCGTGGGCTGCTCGAACGCGGTCAACCTCACGGATGGCCTCGATGGACTCGCGATCGGTTGCACCATCACCGTGGCCGGCGCGTACGCCGCGCTGACGTTCGCCTCGAGCAACATCCGCATCGCCGATTACCTGGCCATCCCGTTCTTCCCGGGCAGCGGCGAGTTGACGGTGCTCTGCTCGGCGATGGTCGGCGCGGGGCTCGGGTTTTTGTGGTTCAACGCGCACCCGGCGCAGGTGTTCATGGGCGACACGGGCTCGCTGGCGATCGGCGGCTTCATCGCGATCATCGCGATCTGCTGCAAGCAGGAAATCCTGCTGGCGCTCGTCGGCGGCGTGTTCGTGATGGAAGCGGCCTCCGTTATTATCCAGGTCGCCAGCTTCAAGCTCACGGGGAAGCGGGTGTTTGCGATGTCGCCGTTGCACCATCACTTCGAGCTCAACGGCTGGAAGGAAAACACGGTCATCGTCCGCTTCTGGATTCTCTCGATCATCTTCGCGGGGCTCGGTCTCGCCACCTTGAAATTGCGCTGATGTCTTTCCCTTACCAGGATCAATCGGTGGCGGTGCTCGGCCTCGGCC
>CAXUAZ010000085.1:10249-16171 GCA_964249195.1 uncultured Chthoniobacterales bacterium | reverse complement strand
GTATGGAAATGAAAAAAAAGCATTGACATGCAGTCGGTCAGGTGGTAGGATGCTGAAGATGACCTGAACTCCGGTTCAGAACCCGTTCTTTGACATCCTATGGAGAATACACGGTTGTAGCGGCGGTCTGTGACCGTCAGTTGATACGTCTTGACTGGGAGTGCCGTTCCCCCACGCAATCGAGTTGCCGACGGTCATCGCAAGCTGTCGGACTTAGCTTAAAAAACGGTCAAAAACCTCAATGGTTCACCGTTCGAAAAAATTTAGAGCAAACGGTGAGGCTATTTTGCCGCTTTTTCGCGCAAAAACAGCCGATTTTCAGAGATTTGTAGCTAAGTCCGACAGCCTGCGTAGACCGCCGCTACAGTTGGGGGCAATGATGCGCATCATGCGCATGTTTTTTTGCGCGCATGGCGCAGACATGGTGGGTGAGGGGCGGGGGGCTGGCCAGCGGCATGGCTCACGATTGGCCGCCCCGGGAGCGCAACGCCGCAACGGCTTTTACTCTGGGAGCAGGCGGCTGTTACGTAATAATCGACGAAAAAGGAAGGGGTGCTTAACCGGTTCGGACGGCGCTTTTCGCCGGAGATCTGTGGACGGCGCATAACGGCCTGCGGTCGTCGCGTGTTGGATGCCGGGGCGGTGATGGACGCTCGGCGGCGCATCTCGCCCTCTGGGCAGCAAGCGGGATTTGTGACAAGCGCAAAGTGGGGTAGACTTACTCATGCCATCTTCGACCGCCGAAGTGTTTACCTTGGGCCATTCCCCGGATCCCGACGACGCGTTCATGTTTTACGCGCTCGCCGAAGGGAAGATCGATACCAAGGGGTATCGCTTCGAACACATCCTTCAGGACATCGAAACGCTCAACCAACGCGCCATGCGCGGGGAGCTTCACATTTCCGCCATCTCCATAGGCGCATACGCCTATGTGCTCGACAAATACGCGCTCCTGCCCAGCGGCGCCAGCATGGGCGATGGCTACGGCCCCATGGTCATCACCGACCCCGCTCGCGAAGAACTCCCCGAGGCGGTGAAGGCTGGCGATCTGAGTGCGATCCGCGGCTGGCTCAAGGAACGCAAGGTCGCCGTACCGGGTCTGCGGACCAGCGCGTTCATGGCCCTGCGGTTGTTCCAGCCGGAGTTTGACTACGAGGTGGTGCCCTTCGATAAAATTTTCGACGCCGTCCGCGGTGGGGTTGCGGAGGCGGGGTTGATCATCCACGAGGGGCAGCTCACCTACGCGACGGATGGCTTCCAGAAGGTCATCGACCTGGGCGAATGGTGGAAAAACAAGACCGCCCTGCCGCTGCCGCTCGGAGGGAACATCGTGCGCAAGGACATCGAACCGGAGGTCCGCCGCGAACTCGCGGATATTCTCGCCGCCAGCATCGACTATGGCCTCGCGCACCGCTCCCTGGCGGTGAAGCACTCGATGCCGCTGGCCCGCGGGCTCGACGAAGCGATGGCCGACGAGTTCATCGGGATGTACGTCAATGACTACACGCGCGACTACGGCGACGTGGGGCGCAAGGCGATCCGCCAATTCCTCAGCGAGGCCAGCGAGGCAGGGCTGATCCCGGCGCCGGTGGAGCTGGAGTTTGTTGCCTAAGAGGCATTCACAAAGACCAACGCGCCCGTCGGCCCCGGTGCGAATAGGACCAAAAGGTGCTTTACAAGGCAGCGCGGCGTCTGCTAACTGTGAATTTCTCCCTTCGATCATGAAAATGCGTCACACTTTTGAGGAGGTTTTGAAGCCTCGGCTTCGCTCCGCTGATCCGGAACTGCCGATGCTGGCCACCCGGGCGGCCGTTGAACTCGACTCGTTGAGACGGGGAAACTCCAGCGGCACGGAGGCGGTGCATCGTCTGGGGGACCTCTTGCATAATTCGCTGGGCTCGCCCGCGACCCAGCGCGTGGCGCCGCAAAGCTCCTGGCTGATGGATCCCAGCACGGTGGTGCTCGTGGCCCGGGCGTTGACCAAGGCGCGGGAGTCCGTGGGGCCTTCGGATTCGGACATCTATCGTTTGACGAAGGAGGTCGCGCAATCGCTGCAGCAGGCCGCAGCCCAATCGTCGAGTGAGAGCGTGGAGGAACTGCGCGACTTTTGCATCGCCCTGGCGCGCGGAGTCTCTTCGCATCGCCAGCACATCCGCACCGAGGCGCTTCCGCACCGTTTTAGACGATAATTGATGACGGGTCCCATTGGGCTGAGTCGTCAGCGGCTCGATGCCGTGCTTGCAGAGATCGATCGGTTGGGCGCTGCGGAATTCCCGTATTTGGCGGCGCGAGACGCTCTGGGCAGCGTCCGGGCGCACTTTGTCGCCGACCAACAGATGCTCGATGCCCTGGACCCGGCCGAGAGCGACAGCCAGGTGGTCGATCTGGCTTGCGAGACCATCCTGACGCACCTCCAGGAGTATCTGCCCCTGCTGGGACTGATCCGGCGTTCGACAAATATTCGCAACGCTTTTGAGTTGCACGCGCCCCTCACGCGGCTGGCGCAGACGATCGTCAGCCCGTCGGTGCGGCTGATTTTGTCGTCCGAATGGGAATATTCCCCGTTTGTTTTCATGGAGGCGTCGTGCCTGCTCGAATACATCTTTGTCGGCATCCCGGCGCATGAGTCGGGCAATCCGTTCATCCTGCCGCTGGCCGGTCATGAACTTGGACACGCGGTCTGGCATCAGGATGCAAATTCCTTATGGAGGATCAGTTTCGAGCGCAAGATCGAGGATCACATCACGGCGCAGTTGGAAGCGCAGCTCCCGAAGTTCAACGAGCTTTATCCGGATCAGGAGAGCGTCACGCCTGAGCAATTGCGCAACGATTGGGAGGTCAAGCAGACCTGGGCGCCGGCCTTCGATTGGGCCAAGAAGCAGAGTGAGGAATATTTCTGCGATTTCGTGGGCATTCGGATCTTTGGCCAATCCTACCTGCGCGCTTTTTCGTATCTGCTGGCGCCGCGTTCCCGCGGAGAGAGACCGGTGTTCTATCCGAATTTCATCCGACGCGTCGAGCGCCAGATCATGGCCGCGGAGCAGTATGGCGTCACCGTTCCGCCGCAATACCGGGAGGAGTTCCGGGACGCGGACGAGCCCAACGCCGTCGAAGCGCACAAGTGCTTTTTGCTGGGCCTGGCGGATTTTGCGGCCGATGCGGTGGCTGCCGCATTGGCGGAGCACGTGGATCAGTTGCTGGGCACCTGCGCCAACATCGTGCAGTGGAAAATGCCGACGCGCCAGGGCGGCGCCCGGGCCAACCCGGAGTTGGCCAAACGCCTCGCCGCGGCGCAAAAGGACCTGGAGCAAGCCGCGCCGGCGGGACATTCCGGGGGGCTTTCCATTTTATTGAACGCCGCCTGGAATGTCCTGCTGGGCCAGAGTAAAATCGGTCACATCCCCGACTGCCAGCGCGAAGCGGCGTTGCGCGAGTTGCTCTTGAAGTCCATCGAGGTCTACGAGTACGAGGTCCGGCTGGAAACTTCCCAAGCATGATCCTCAAAGCAGACGAAATCCTCGCCCGCCTGGCCCCGGACTATGCAAACGTCTCCGAACGGCTCTGCATCCGTCCACAGCCGCAACTCGAGGACCCGGCCAAGCTTGGCTCGGCTTCGGTGGATTTGCGCCTAGGCTGCTGGTTCGGCGTGCTGCGTCGCAACCGGGTCACTCATCTCGATCTGATGCATGCCTCGAACCCGGAGAACAATTACGACAGTTCGCTCAAGATGCATTACACCCCGTTCGGGCAGAATTTTGTGCTGCACCCGCGGGATTTTGTGCTGGCGGTCACGTTGGAATGGATCCGGATGCCGCCCAAGCTGGCGGGCTACGTCATTGGCCGGTCTTCCTGGGGGCGCCGCGGGTTGATCATTGAGACTGCGGCCGGAGTGCACCCCGGCTTTACCGGGTGTCTGACCCTGGAGTTGAGCAATGTTGGGCAAGTGCCTATCGTGCTGTCCCCGGGAGTTGAGATCTGCCAGGTGTTCATCCATCGGTTGGAAAGCAAGGCGTTGACGACGGTCGACGAGAGCATGTTCCTGGGGCAAAGGCGGCCGATCCTGGGGAACATTCACCCGGACAGCGTCGCCCGTGCGCTGGCGCAGGGACAATTCTGAGCCGCCGGCGCGCGCGGCGCCATGGGGAGTGGGCGATTGCGGCGAGTCGAATGACCGCTTACCGTTGCGGTGTCCCATGGAAGACCCCTTCGGCCATCTCATCAGCTATCTGCGCGTGTCGATCACCGACCGTTGCAACGAGCGGTGCGTCTACTGCATGCCCCGGGAGTTGCAAGAGTGGCTGCCACGCGAGGATATTCTCACCTACGAGGAAATCGCGCGATTGGTGCGGGTCGGCGCCACCCTGGGCGTCACCAAGCTGCGGCTTACCGGTGGCGAGCCACTCACCCGGCGCAACGTCCTGGAGTGTTTCCGGCTGCTGCACGGGACGCCGGGGATCGTCGATGTCGGCGTCTCCACGAATGGTTCCCTGCTCGGGATGGACGTGCCGGATCATGGCGGGTTGACGATGGCGGAGTGCCTGCGCACCTACGGCGTGCGGACCGTCAATATCTCGCTCGATACGCTCGACCCGGCGGCGTATCTGGGCCTCACCGGGCGCGGGTTTCTCGGCAAAACGCTCGATGGCATCAAGGCCGCGCGCGACGCTGGCTTCGGGCCCAACGAGATCAAGCTCAACTGCGTGCTCATGCGCGGGCGCAATGAGGATCAACTTGCGCCGCTCGTGGAATTCGCAGGCGAGAACGACCTCCTGCCGCGCTTCATCGAACTGATGCCGGTCAGCACCACGGACGTTTTGACGGAGGCGAATTTCCTCCCCATCGCGGAAGCGAAGCGGAAGCTGGAGGCGCGCTTCGGGGCGTTGATTCCTGAGCCGGCGTTTCGGACCAATGGGCCGGCGTCCTATTACCAGTTGCCGGGGACCGGGCAGCGCGTCGGGTTCATCGGGGCGATGACAAACCTCCACTTTTGCGAGAATTGCAACAAGCTGCGGCTCACCTGCGACGGCAAGCTGCGCCCGTGCCTGGGGAGTCATCTGGAGTTCGACCTGCGCGAGCCGTTGCGGGCGGGCGCGACGGACGAGGAACTCCGCGAATTGTTCATCCAGGTCGTCGCGCGCAAGCCTCGGCAGCACGATTTCCGCGAGAATTACCAGCCGGATCGCAAGATGGTGGCAATCGGCGGATGAAATCGGCCTTGACTCACATTGGCGAGGACGGGTCGGCCAGCATGGTAGACGTCTCGGGGAAGCCGGAGTCGCTGCGCATTGCGGCGGCAAGCGGGCGGATACTTCTTCAACCGGGCACGCTGGAGTTGATTGCCGCGGATCGCATCGCGAAGGGGAACGTGCTGGCGGCGGCGCGCATTGCGGGCATTCAGGCGGCGAAGCAGACCAGTCATCTAATCCCGCTTTGCCACTCGCTGCTCTTGCAATGGGTGGAGGTTCGCTTCGAGACGGAGTCGGCGGGCATCCGGATCGTCTCCGAAGTGCGCACCATCGGGCGGACCGGCGCGGAGATGGAAGCGCTCGCCGCGGTGAGCGTGGCCGCATTGACAATCTACGACATGTGCAAGGCGGTCGATAAAACCATGCGGATCACCGACGTGACGCTCGACCAGAAATCCAAGACGCCCCTCGAGTTGACATGAACAACGAAATCACCGTGGGCATCGTGACCATCTCGGACCGCGTCGCGGCCGGCGAATACGAGGATCTGGGCGGACCGGCGTTGCGGGCGGAAGCCGCCGCGCGCGGCTGGACCGTGCAGGCGGAGGCGCGGGTCCCCGACGAGATCGAGCGCATCCAGGAGGCGGTGCGCGCGTTTGCCGCCCAAGGGTGCGGATTGATCCTTACGACGGGCGGGACGGGGATCGCCCCGCGGGATGTGACGCCGGAAGCGATT
>CAXUAZ010000085.1:0-10239 GCA_964249195.1 uncultured Chthoniobacterales bacterium | reverse complement strand
GAGTTACCCGGTTTGGGAGAAGCGATGCGGGCGGGCTCGATGAAGCTTACGCCCAACGCGATTCTTTCCCGCGCGCTGGCGGCGGTGGTGGAGCGATCGCTGGTGATCGCGTTGCCGGGCAAGCCCGCGGGCGCCGTGGAGTGTCTCGGGTTCGTCGCCGGAGCGGTCGATCACGGAGTCAAACTGGCGCGGCGGCTGCCGACCTCGTGCTAAAAAGATCGTTCGACAGCACTGGGGCGCAAGATTATTAGAAACGACTCTTTATGGATCAATACTGGCAACACGTTAAAGAAAGCCACTTCGCGTGGGGACTGGCGGTCGGGTTATTCTTTGTCGCACTCGTCTGGATCTCCGGGATCTTCAAAAGAGGAGAATTGCGCAAGGAAGTGCGCCGGCTCCGCGAGCATTTGCACACCCAGATGGACATCACCTCCAAGGGCAACTCCGTGATGCTTGCCGAGAATACCGCGCTCAAGCAGCAGAACGAAAACCTGCGCGTCGCGGTGAAGGAATGGCAGACCAAACCGGGCCGCGCGGAAATGCGAATGCTCGCCGTCTATGATCGCGCGGTGCGGATCCTCAATCAAAACGCCCCCGGCTTCTCGCCCGTGTGGGAGAAGGCGGTCAAGGAAAGCGAGCAAGAACTGGTGGCTTCGGAAAGTGGCGTCGGCTCGATGCTGCGCCGGGCGTTCCAGCCGTTTGCGGCGCTGGGCAACGGCGGCGGCGCCAAGCCCGCCAGCGCCAGTGCGTTTGACGACGCGGCGCACGGGCACCCGGCCGGCCCGGTCGTTGACTGATGCCATCGTCAGCGCTTGAGTCGGCGGCTCGTTTTAGAACGGTCAGGGCGAGGAAGTTTTTCCGCTCAGATGTCGCCTCACTCAAACCGCAACGCTTTCACCGGATCCATCCGCGCGGCGATGTAGGCGGGGATCAGGGCGGCCACCGAGCAGATCAGGAACGCGCCCAGACAGATCACCGCGACATCCATCGGCTGCGTCTTGGCCGGGATCTCCGAGAATTGATACACCGCCCGCGGAAACAACTCGATGTGCAGGTACGTCTCCATCCAGTGCTTGAACGGATTGCGCAACGCCAGAATCCCCAGGCCCACGCCCAGCCCCGTCACCATGCCAAACGCGCCGACCACTACCCCCTGCGCCATGAACACCCGCACGATCTGACCCACATCCGCCCCAATCGCCTTCATGATCCCGATCTCGCGCGTCTTCTGCACCGTCACCGTGATTAGCGTGTTCATCACCGAAAACGCCGCGACGATCAACACCACGAACAGGATGATGAACATTGTCGAGCGCTCGGTGCGTACGGCGTCGAAGAATTGCGAATTGAGGTCCATCCAGGTGAGCGCGGTCAGGGGCGGATCCAGCAGGGTGAGCAGGGCGCGTTTGACCTGGTCGGCCCGATACGGGTCGTCGGTGCGCACAGAGAGTCCGTGCGCGGAGTCGCCGAGCTCGTAGAGCTCCTGCCCGATGTGCAGCGGCACGAAGAGAAACTCCGAATCGTAAACATAACGGCCCGTGTTGAAGATGCCGGTGACCGTCAGGTCCGCGGGCGAAATCAGGCTCTGCAATTCGCTGATCTTCTCCTTGCTGGCGGGGCTGCCCTCGAGCTTCTTGAGCTCGCCCGCCACGGTTTCCAGGTTGCGGGGAGAGTAGATCGTCAGCTTGTCGCCGATGCCGATCTCGAGGGTGTGCGCGAGCTCCACGCCGATGACGGCGGAGTCGCCGCTGAGGTCGAACTTGCCTTCACCGTTTTTCATCAATGCGTTCAGGTCGGTGACCTTGGCTTCGAGGTCGGGGTCGACGCCGCGAATCTTCGGGGCGAGGCGTTTACCGTGGAAGTCCACCAGCACCGGGCCGAGCACAAACGGCGCGGCCGAGATGACGCCGGGCGTCTTTTCCACGACCCCACGAACGCCGCGCCAGTCTTCCATCAGGCCGTTATTGGTGACGAGCACGTGGGCGTCGAAGCCGAGGACCTTCTTTTGCAGTTCGACTTCGAAGCCTTTCATCACCGAGATGACGACGATCAACACCGCGATCCCGAGCGTGACGCCGAGTACGGAGATCAGCGTGATCACCGAGACGAACGTGCGGCGCGGTTTGAGATAGCGCAGCGCGAGGAACAGGCTGAAGGGCCGACTGCGCAGGATGGCTGGGGGTTGAACGGGCATGTGGATGCAATATTAGCCGATTATCGGGCAATTGTAGCGGCGGTCTATGACCGTCGGTCGATCGATTGCGGGACAGGGCGTCCCGTGCCGAAACAAAGTCACCGACGGTCATAGACCGCCGCTACAATTGAGGGTCGGCCGTCTTCGGCCGAAGATGCGGGAACAGGATCACGTCCCGGATGCTCTCCGAGCCCGTGAGCAGCATCATCAGCCGGTCGATCCCGAGGCCGATCCCGCCCGCCGGCGGCATCCCGTGCTCCAGCGCCAACAGGAAATCTTCGTCCAGGCTCTGCGTCTCCTCGCCCGCTTGCGCCAGCAACCGCGCGCGTTGCACGTCGGGATCGTTCAACTCCGAATAACCAGGCGCGAATTCCATCCCGTTGATCACGAGTTCGAACACGTCCACCAGCGAGTCGTCCTGCACGTTCTGCTTGGCCAACGGCACCAGTTCCTTGGGCAAATGCGTCACGAAGAGCGGGTCGAACGTTTTCGCCTCCACGTGCTTCTCGAAGAGCTGTTGCGTCACCTCAAAATCCGCCATGCCATCGTGGACCTCCAACCCCATCGCCCGCGCGCGTTCCAGCCGTTCGACGGGGGTGTAATCGAACCACCGCGCATCGATCTCGCGCAACAGATCGCCGTAGCGCGCCCGCCGCCAGGGGCGCCGCAGGTTGATCGTGCGGATGATAGTGCCCTCGGCGTCGCGCGGCTCGAGCGTTTCCGTCTGGGCGAGTTCGCAGATGAGTTCCTCCATCATCTCGGCCATTTGCTCGAAGTCCGCGTACGCCCAATACGCCTCCAGCATCGTGAACTCCGGGTTGTGCCGGCGCGAGAGCCCTTCGTTGCGAAAATTGCGGTTGAGCTCGAACACCTTCGGAAATCCGCCCACGAGCAGCCGCTTGAGATACAACTCCGGGGCGATGCGCAGGTACAGATCGATCCCGAGCGCCTTGTGGTGCGTGCGGAAGGGCTCGGCCGCCGCGCCGCCCGCGACCGGTTGCATCATCGGCGTCTCGACTTCGAGGAAACCGCGCGCATCCAGGAAACGGCGGATGTCCCGCACGACCCGGCTGCGGGCCAGGAACGCATGGCGCGAAGGCTCGTTGGCGATCAAGTCGAGATAACGCTGCCGGTGGCGGGCCTCGACGTCGGCCAGGCCGTGATACTTGTCGGGCAGGGGACGCAGCGCCTTGGAGAGCACTTCAAAGGCGCTTACCCGCAGGGTGGGTTCGCCCGTGCGGGTCATGAAACACTCGCCTTCCACCCCGATGAAATCGCCCATGTCGAGCAACGAAAAAATCTCGATCTGCTCCGGCGTGAGACCCTTGAAATTGAAGTAAACCTGGATGCGCCCGGTGAGGTCGCTCACGTCCAGGAAATGCGACTTCCCCATGTCGCGATGCGCCGTGATGCGCCCGGCTGCCCGCAGGACGGCGCCCTCCGCAAACGCGGTGCGGACTTCCCCCACGCTGCCCGTCGCGACGAACCGGGCGCCAAACGGGTGGACGCCTTTCGCGCGCAAGGCGTCAAGCTTCTGGCGGCGCGTGGAGAGGAGGCGATCGGGTTCTTCGTTCATCGGCGGAGCCCCCGAGTTTTCTCCGGCGCCCGCCTGGTGTCAACCACTGCCCTACCGCGCGCTGACTCCGAGGTCGCGGGCCTTCGGGAGCGCGAGCCGGTAAACCTGCTCCGCATCGGCGAGCAGGACCGCATCCGGCTCGATCGTCTTCACCGAGAGCGTCCGGCCGCTGGGCAACGCGACGTCGTTGCCGGTTTCGTAGCCGCGCTTGTCGATGATCGCGATGCTCGGGGCGCCCAGCATGATGGATGATAGCTTGCAGCCCGCAAGCTCGGTCTCCACCTGCTTGCGCTGAGCCGCCAGGGCGTCCTTCTTCCTGGCGGCGTTGATCTGGGCAGTCTGCTGAAGCTTGGCCTGGGTGGCCTGCACCAGCCGCGCCTTCTCGGCTTCGAGCTGTTGCCGGGCGATGACTGCGGCGGCGGCCTGGTCCCGGATAAACTTGCGGGCCTGGTATTGATCGTACTGCTTGCTTCCGATCCAGCTGCTCGCGCCGATCACGATCGCGCAGACACAAACGATGAAATCTTTTTTCATGGGAGAACGTTTCTCCCTCGCTAAAGCAGTTTCCGGGCGCAACGCGCCATCTCAAGCGTCGACCACCGGCCGCGCGTACTTCTCGATGCACTCGATCAACTCCTTTGCCGCCACGGGCTTGGGCAGGAAAGGATAACCGCCGATGATCCCGCCCTGGGCGTCGATCTCCTGCTTGCGGACCGTCGCAGTGATGAAAATGACGGGGATCTCCATCGTGCGCGGGTTTTCCTTGAGCAACCCGACGACATCCCCGCCGTCGCTGCCGGGCATGATGACATCTAGCAGGATCGCGTGCGGATCGAATTCGATGGCGGCCATCACCACGCCGGCGCTGCTGTTTTTCTCCAGCACCTCGTAGTCGCCGGCCTTCTCGAGGGTGAGTTTGATGATCCGGGTAAAGCCCGACTGGTCGTCGACAATGAGGATGCGCTTCTTCATCTAGGGAGGAATTGAAACCTGTGAAGATGCGTCAGCGGGGCGCGTCTGTCGAGCCCGGGGATCAGTCGGTTTCCACGTCGTCGGGCAACTCGTTGAGGGGCTCGCCGCCCACGCGCGGAAAGTGGCGGCCCAGCTCGGCGCCGACGATCTTCACCGCGGCCACGATCGCCTTCGTGTATTTACCCTCCTTCAACAACGGCGCCATGACCTCGCCGACGAGCGGCTGCCAAAAGGCATCGCCGCCGCAGCGCTCGTTGATGCCGGAGTCGCCCACGACCGCGTACTTCCGCGCGCGCGGAGCAAAATAGATGAGGATGCCATTGCGGGCGGCCGTTTTGGCCATGCCGAGCTTGATGAAGCGCGCCGCTGCCGCGGGCAGCGGGTCGTCGACGCGGCGTTTGCTGATGAAGACTCGGATTTGCCCGGTGCTCAGCCGCTCCGACTCGACGATGGCCGCCACGATGGTGGGGTGATCAAGCTGCTGGACGAATTCCTCGTGTTTCATCGGGCAATTACCAACTTCCGCCTGCGCCGCCGCCGCCGGAAGAACCGCCGCCGCCAGAAAAAAATCCACCTCCGCCGGAGCCTCCGCCACGGTCACCGCCGATCGAGCCAAAGCCGCCGCCGCCCCCGCCTTGGGTCAACCCGTAGTAGAGCAGCCCACCGAGGCCGCCGCGACCGCGCAGAATCATCGGCAGGATCAGGAAGGCGAGGACGATGAGCACGGCAAACGGAATGCCGCCGCCGCGGTTGCGAGCGTGCTCGCGGTCGTACCGAGTCGTGCCGGTTCCTTTGTATTCGCCTTTGAGCGCCTGCATCACCGACTCCACGCCGGCCGTGATGCCGCCGTCGAAGTCGCCCTGTTTGAAGCGGGGCGTCATCTGGTCTGCGACGATGTCCTTGCACGTGGCGTCCGGGAGGGCGCCTTCCGAGCCGCGGCCCGTCTGGATCCAGATCTTATGGTTCTGGATGAACACCAGCATCAGCACGCCGTTGTCCGTGCCCTTTTGGCCGATTTTCCAGGCCTGGTACAGGCGCTGCGCGTATTCGTCGACCGACGAATCGCTCTGCATCTTGGGGAAAATGGCGGCGACGATCTGGGTGGAAGTCGTCTTCTCGAACTCCTCCAGCCGCGAGTTGAGCCGCTCCGCCGTTTCCGGCTTCACGGTTAGGGCGTAATCGTTGAAGTAGCGGATCGGCGCGGCCGGGATCTTTTCCGCCGCGCGCGCCGCAATGCTTGCGACGAGCAAGCACAGGCAAATCAAGAACCGTTGCATCGCTGCCCCTTTAATGGGCCGGAGAAGCGGCAGCCGGGCTGAACGAAGGGAAGCTCACCGTCGGCGCGACATTGGCGCCGGCGGCGGCCGTAAAGGGCGGCTTTTCCTTGAAGCCCATGAAGCCGGCGAAGAGGACCGTCGGGAACTGGAGCCGCTTGGTGTTGTAAGCCTGCGCGGCGGTGTTGAAATCGCCGCGGGAAACGGCAATGCGGTTCTCGGTGCCTTCGATCTGCGCCTGGAGGTCGCGGAAGCCCCGCGTGGCCGTGAGTTCAGGGTACTTCTCGGAAACCACCATCAAGCGCGAGAGGGCGCCGCCGAGGGAATTTTGCGCCTGCTGGTATTGCGCCAGTTGGGCTGGATCGCTCGGCGCGTGGCTCGGGTCAATTTTGACCTGCGTGGCGCTGGCCCGCGCCTGAATGACATCGGTCAGCGTGGATTTTTCAAAGTTCGCGGCGCCTTCGACCGTCTTGACGAGGTTCGGCACGAGGTCGGCGCGGCGCTGGTATTGGTTCTGCACCTGCGCCCACTGCGTGTCGACGCCCTGGGATAATCCGACCAGGCCGTTGTAGCTTCCCACGCCGGTCACAACCAGGATCAAGCCCACCAGAACCACGACGCCCAAACAACCCAGGATAGCCATTTTCTGCATGCCGCACTCATCGGGGACGCCGCGGGCATTTGCAAGGACGGGATGTTTGCGCGCGCTGGCATTGCGTTGCGGTTTGTGTCAAGGTGGGTCGTCTTTTGTCCGTTTTCTCCGCATGGAATCCGCCCTTGTCCGAGCCGTCCCGATGCCGGCGTCTGTTGCCGCCCGCGCGGGGAACAGGTGGTTGACGGTGATCGCGTTTTTCAAGTTGGCCAAGGCGTTCCTGTTCCTGGCGGCGGCCATCGGCGTCTTCACGATGGTGCATCGCGACACGCAGGTGGAGATCAAACGCTTGCTGCAGGTGTTCCGCGTAAGCGGAGACCGGCTGGTCGCCAAGGAACTCCTCGCCAAGGCGAATCTCTTCGATGCGCCCAAGAAGAAGCTGGTCAGCGGGATTTTGGCGTTTTACGCGGTGCTTTTTGCGACGGAGGGGACGGGGCTGTTGCTCAAGAAGCGGTGGGCCGAATATTTTACCGTGATCCTGACGGCGACGGGCATCCCGATTGAACTGTTCGAGATCTGGCGCAAGAACAACGGGCTCAAAATGGCGGCGTTGGCGATCAACGTGCTGATCGTCTGGTTTTTGATCGTCCATCTGTCCCGCGGATGGCGCGCGCATAAATCGCTCCAGGCCCAGCTCGCCCAGCCGGAGTCCAAGGCCGTGGACGGGTAGGGACGGCTCTCCGCGGCCGTCCGATGCTTCGGATTGAAGACGGTGGGCGTTGGCGCTTAAACAAGCGAGTGAACTGCCCGACCGGCAATCGATCATGGGACGGCACGGAGGCCATCCCTCCAACGCGTTTGGCGGGACGCCCACTGGTTCAGAATTCGTCCATTGCCGGCTCACCCTCTTCGGGGACTTGCTCGACCTTGATGAGGTTGGTTCGCCCGCTTACCCGATAAGGGGTTCCCGCCACGATCACGATCACTTCGCCGGGTTCTGCGCCGCAGCGCGACGTGGCCGCGGTCAACGCCAGGCGCACCATCTGGGCGGTGCCGGTGATTCCTCGGTCAACTCGCTTTCTACGCCCCAGAGGAGGGTCAGGCGGCGGCGGATGGCCTCGTCCGGGCAGAGCGCCAGCAGCGGCATGCGCGGGCGGTGGCAGGCCACCCGGCGCGAGGTCGAGCCGCTGGTGGTGTGGGTGACGATCGCCCGCGCATTCAACGATGTCGCAATGTGCTTGGCCGCGAGCGCCACTGCCGATTCCAGATCGTCGCTCTCCGGCAGCGCAGCCGGGGGAGGCGCCTCGCCGCTCAACCAGGCCGCCTCCGCCCGCTCGGCGATCGCGCTCATCGCGGCTACGCTCTCCACCGGATATTCTCCCATGGCCGATTCGCCGGAGAGCATCAGGGCGTCCGTGCCGTCGAAGATGGCGTTGGCCACGTCGGTCGCCTCCGCCCGCGTGGGCTTGGGCGCGTGCGTCATCGACTCGAGCACCTGCGTGGCCGTGATCACCGGCCGCGCCTCACGACGGCACGCGGCGATGATCCGCTTTTGCGCGATGGGCACGTCGGGCAGGCTCATTTCCAACGCCAGATCGCCGCGCGCCACCATCACGCCGTAGGATTGGCGCGCAATCGCGTCGATGTCGTCCAGCGCACTCTTCTTCTCGATCTTCGCGATGACCGGGATGTCGGCGCCTTTACTCGCCAGATAATCCTGCAATCCGCGCACGTCGGCGGCCGATTGCACGAAGGACAGCGCTAGGAAATCCAACCCCTCGGCAATGGCAAAATCGATGTCCTCGTAATCGTGGGGCGTCAATGAGGGAAGGCTGACTTTGCGGCCCGGAAGATTGAGCCCGCGGTTGCTGACCAGCACTCCGCCGCGTTCGACCCGACAGCAGACATCCCCGTTGGGCCGGGTCTCGGAAACCGTGAGCAAGAGGTTCCCGTCGTCGACCAGCAGGAGCGCGCCGGGAACGACGTCGCCCGCGAGCGCTGGGAACGTCACCGAAATTCGTTCCGGCGTGCCGAGGATTGGCTCCGGCGTCAGCGTCACCGAAGCGCCGGTGGGCACGGAGATCGCCCCGCCGGCGACCTCGCCGACTCGAATCCGCGGGCCGCGCAGGTCCCCGAGAATGGCAATCGGGACCCCCAGCTCGCGGCTGACCCGCCGGACGCGATCGATCGACACTTTGCGCGCGTCCTGCTTTTGGTGGGAGAAGTTGAGCCGCGCGACGTTCATGCCGACGGCGATCAAACCGCGCAACGTCTCGTCGTCGTCGCATGCCGGCCCGAGGGTGGCGACGATCTTGGTGCGTTTTGCGGGCCGGGTCATGGAAGCAGGATGCCGCGACTTACCGGCAGAGCACAAAACAAAAAGGCGCCGCCCTTGCGAGCAGCGCCTTTTCGAATGTTCGAGCGACCCGCGGTTACTGCACCGTTTGATTCACGGCGGTCACGGCGTTGACGAATCCGTAGCCGTCCTGCGTGGCCCAACCCGAACCAATCAAGTTGCGGATCGTGCCGTTAAACGTGCCCCCGTCCGCGGTCGTGCCGCTGAAGGTCATGCCGTTGTTGTTGACCACGCCGCTGGGCAGGATCACGCCGCCACCGAAGAGATCGGCCGAGTAAAGGGCCCCCGCTGCAACGGCCGGCGTGACCGAGTTATAAGTGCCGCCCGTCGCCGCCGTTCGGGCCACGCCGCGGCCGACGGTGAAGTACAAGGTACTGCCAGCCGTGAACGTGCTCGTGGGCGTCAGCGTCATCGTATACATCTGCGACGCCACCGTGCTCGACGGACTGGTGAACGTGGCCAGCGCGGTGACCGTTCCCGACGTGGGTTGGGTAAACGCCTTGGTGGCCGGCAGGAAAGTCACGCCGGGCAGGATGTTGTCGAAGTAGGAGGTCGTTCCGCCGATGGTGGCGTCGGGATTGGCATAGGTGACCCCGTTGTTGCCGCTGCTGACGGCGCCGGCGGTCGCGCTGGTACCGCCCGGATTGAACACGATGCTCGTGATGTTGCTGCCGCCCACGTAGGAGATGGCGAACGAATGGGTGTCGTTGCCGCCGGTCCCCGTCGAGCCGCTGGCAGTGGCGGCACTGCCGTCGCTGCTGATCGTGATCGCCACCTTGCCCGTGCCGGTGGAGCCGCCAACAACGCGGGCGGAACCGGAGGAGAAGTTCGGATCGAGATCATGCGGCAGCGTGCTGCGCTCCAAGAGGCTGGTCATCTGCGCGGGGGTTACGCTGCGGCGTCCACCCTTGTTTTGCAGAACGAGGGCGGCGATTGCGGCCGCGTGCGGCCCAGTCGCACTCGTGCCAAAGAACTGGCCCTGAGTGGTATCCGGGTCGAACGTGTTGTCGGTGGCAAAGCCCGCACCCGTGCTCAGATTTGCCGAGACGTTCGCGCCGTCGGCGAAGGCCACGCGCGGCTGGAGCCGCACCTGGGGAGGGTTGAGCGGGTTGTCGTTCTTGTCGTAGAAGATGTTCACCGGGCCGGGGGAGGTGAACGTCTCGGGCAAGCTCGGGCGGAACACGCTATAGGCGGCGCAGCCGTTGCAGCTCGGCGACATGGCGTGACCTCCAGTCGTCACGGTGTTGTAGGAGAAGTACTCGGCCGGCCCGTAGC
>CAXUAZ010000084.1:0-16402 GCA_964249195.1 uncultured Chthoniobacterales bacterium | reverse complement strand
GTACCCGCCACCACCGCCGCCGCCGCCGTAGCCACCGCCGCCGGAGAGTTCTTCACGGGGCCGAGCTTCGTTGACGGTCAATTCGCGGCCGTCGACTTCCTTGCCGTGGAATTGTTTGATGGCGGCCTGAGCGTCCGCAGCTTCCACCATGGTGACGAAGCCGAAGCCGCGGGAGCGGGCGGTCATGCGATCTTGCATGATGATGGTTTCCTGGACCGGGCCAACGGTGGCGAAGAGGTCCTGGAGATCGGTCTCGGTCGTGTTGAACGAGAGATTTCCTACGTAGAGTTTAGCTGGCATGTGATGTGTTCTGTTTAATTGACTGACGTATGTCAGGCTGAAGGGGAGAGCTTTCGGGGACTTGCGTTTCCGGTCTGCGGATTTCGAATGTGTCCCTTGAGGCTTCCCCAACTGAACATCCACCACTAACCTTGAAAGTATTGTCGCCTCTTCGTTCTGGCAGGGAATATCTTGGCGCCTTGTGCGGGGATTGCAAGGGGAATCGATAGAGCTGGCGCCCACTGGCATTGAGGAGTAGGGAGAACTGCTTTGAAACCAACGCCACCGGACATCTTCGCCGCCGTGGCGAAGGCATCCCGCGAACAGGGGTTTCAAGTTTTCGTCATCGGCGGTCACGCGGTGAACGCTTATGGCTACGTGCGCACCACCCTCGACGCTGATTTCCTCGTTTGCGCAGATGATTTTGACATCATCCGGCACGCGTTTGAGGAATTTGGCTATCGCGTAAGCGGGCGAAACGAAGCGTTCGCGAAAATGGAACCGCCGAGTTCCGCGCCGCTTTTCCTTCCCGTCGACCTCATGCTCGTCAGTCGGGAAACGTTCCGCAAGCTGGAGGAGGGATGCCGGCAACTCCAGTTTGGTTCAACCTGGCTCGAAGCCCCGCAACCACTGCACCTGATTGCGCTGAAGCTGCACGCGATGAAGAACGATGCTCGCCGCCGTTCAGGCAAAGATTTAACTGATATTCTCGAGGTGATCCGCCTTTGCCAAATTGACGTCGGCGGGATAGCGTTTGAAGAAATACTCAGTCGTTATGGGAATGCTGAAACCCGAGCCGCACTCACCGAAGCACTCAAGGGAAACTGAGGACTGGTTATTCGACCTTCCAGAAGTACCCGCAGACTTCCAGGAAACGGAGCGGCCAACGCCGACTTGGGAACAGCAGATGGCTCATACGCAATTGCTTCGATCCTGGAGGAAAATACAGGGGCTCGACGATGGCCATCCACCGCGTCATCCGGTGCGTTTTGTGATGTGAAGCCAGAGAGCGGAGGGCAACGAGCATCATTTTGACACGGGAAAGCTGCATGCTACGATCTTGTAGCACATGAAAACGGCCACCGTGCGCGATCTGCGCGACCATTATTCCAAAGTGCTGAAGTGGATCGATGCGGGCGAAGACGTAACGATCAGCCGGCGTGGGGTCGTGGTGGCGCGGCTTGTGCCGGAGAAAGCGACCGCCGGCAAGATCGATTGGAATGAGAGCGCCGCGTTGAAGATGAAAAAAAACGGGATGAGGCGTCTGGCGGCGGATGAGTCTGCCTCGCTGATCGCCGAAGCAAGCGGCCATTGGTGATGGTTTGCTGCGACACCAGCTTTCTGTTCTCGTTGTACGGCAACGATGCGCACACTGCTCGCGCTCAGACGATGGTTCGCGGTCTGTCCGAGCCGGTGCGGATTTCGCTTTTCAACGAATTTGAAATTCTCAATGCGTTTCGCCTGGCCATCTTTCGCCGGCTGTGGAAGCCCGAGGATGTCGCGGCGATGCAAGCGGCGTTTGACGCAGATTGTTCGGCAGGGCGCCTGCTGGCAGTGAATTGCAACCTCGCCGAAGTATTAACGGAAGCGATGCGCCTCTCAGCGGCGCACACGCCAACAAATGGGAACCGCGCCTTCGACATCCTTCACGTGAGCGCCGCGCTGGTTATGTCTGCCGATAGGTTTCTCTCGTTCGATGAAAATCAGCGCTCGCTCGCCACGCGCGCTGGTCTGAATGTCGTCCGCTAACCCGCCGAACAATTTCAACCCAGATGGACGAAAACGAGGAAGACATGCGGAAACTCCTCTCTTACCGCAATGTCTCCACCGGGCACTTCGGCAGCGCCCGCAGGAACGCCCGCCCGTAGGGCTTGCGCACCACGCGGCTGTCCAGGATCGCGACGCTCCCGTGATCCTGGCGCGTGCGAATGAGACGGCCCACGCCCTGGCGCAATTTCAGGATGGCTTCGGGGAGCGAATACTCTGAAAACGGGTCGCCGCCGCGCTCTTTGATGAGTTCGCAACGCGCTTCCGTCAGCGGCGTGTCGGGCGGGGAGAACGGGAGTTGGGTGATGATGACGTTGCTCAACGCGTCGCCCGGGACGTCCACCCCGCTCCAGAAGCTGTCCGTCCCGAAGAGCACGCTGCCCTCCTCCGCGCGGAAGGACTCGATCATCCGCCGGCGCGACAGGCTCTCGCCCTGCACGAGCAGCGGCCAGCCGTTTGTCTCGAAGAAATCGCGCATCCGCAGGGCGGTCGCTTGCATGAGCCGGTAATTGGTAAACAACACGAACGCCCGGCCCTGGCTCTCCTCAATGAAGTGCTCGATCCAACGGACGAGTTCCGGCTCGTATGCCGGGTCGCGCGGCGTCTCGGGCATGCTGCCCACGAGATATAACTTCATCTGCTTCTCGTAGTCGAACGGACTGCCGATCTGCTCGGCGTCCACGTCCTCGCCCATCGCGCCGACCCGCTCGCGGAAATAGCCGAGCGATTCACTCCCCACCGACAGCGTCGCGCTCGTCATCACCACCGGGCGATCCGCGCGGAAGAGCATCGATTGCAACACGCCGGAGAGATCAACCGGCGCCGCGTTGAGGCTGAGGAACTGCTCGGTCTTGCCGGTGCGCTCGACCCAATACACGTGGTTCTCGGCGCTTTGGGCAAGGAACATGTCGACGCCCTCCGCGGCCGCGCCCAGTCGCCGGGCAAGGTCGCCGAGTTCAGCTCGCGTGATCTCGTCCTTGATTTTTTCGGCCTGCTCGGCGGCGAGTTCGCTTAAAGCAAAGAGGCCGGGCCCCAGCGTGTCCTCCACCAGTTCCGGCTCGCGGATGCGGCATTCTCGGCCGCCGCGCTTGAAATCGACGCGTTCGTCCACGCGTTGGAAGAAGATGTCGACGTCATCGAGCAACTCGCCGGTCGTCCGCACCCCGGTTGCGTGGCGGAGGACGGTCCAGAGTCCCTTCTTGGTCCGCGGATTATAGAGCCGTTGCAACGCGATGCGCAGTCCGTATTGCGAGATGCCCAGCCCAATCTGCCGCGCGGCCACCGACTCGACCGTGTGGGCCTCGTCGAAGATCACGAAATCGTCCGGGAAGATGAACCCCTCGCGCGGGTTGTCCTCGTCGTTGTCGACGTCGATTGCGGCCTTGTGCTGCGCGGCAGCGCCGGCGAGCAGGACGAAAAACAGCGCATGATTGAGCACGACGACCTGCGCCGCTTGCACCTTGCGCCGCATGTTTTGATAGAAGCAGCCGCTGTCGAGTCCGCACGTTTTGGGCGTGCAGATGTGCGCCTCGCTGCAGATCTGCGACCAGACGTTGTGCTCGGGGTCGCGCGGGAGGTCGGTGATGGAGCCGTCCTGCGTGGTTTTGCTCCAGAGATGGATCTGCTCGAGCGTGGCTTGTTCGGCGTTAGTGAAGAGTTCGTTGGCCTGGAGGCGCGCGCGTTGCAGGCGGCGCGGGCAGAGGTAGTTCTGCCGCCCCTTGAAAAGCGCCGCCTCGAACTCGCCGGGCAGGATCTTCTTTAAAATGGGGATGTCTTTATAGATGAGCTGCTCCTGCAAATTGATCGTGTGCGTGGAAATAACCGCCTTCTTCTTGCCCTCGATCGCGTGGATGACGGCGGGGGCGAGGTAAGCGAGCGACTTGCCCACGCCGGTGCCAGCTTCGACCACGAGGCTGCGGTCTTCGTGCAACGCACGGGCGACCGCCGCGGCCATGCGTTGTTGCTCGGCGCGGTACTCAAAATTGCGCGCCTGCCCGAGGAGGCCTTCCGGGCCGAACATCGCGCGAACGCGGCCGGGAAAGCTGTCTTCTTCGAGTTGGGCTCTCAGGGCGATCATCGGGCTCGCAGCATACACCCGTTGGCAGATTAAAACACAGAGGACACAGAGAGCACAGAGGGAGGAAGGAAAAGGGTTTTAGGGATTTTGCAATTTCTTCCTCTGTGTTCTCTGTGTCCTCTGTGTTTAAAGATTAGCCGCGTTCCTTTTGCCGGAGCGCCCCCCACGCCACGACGTACCCCAGTCCCATCCACGCCAACAGCTTGAGCGCGGCGGCGACGCCGAAATCTTTGCGCTCGAAGACCGTCCCCATGCTCATCGCGCTGCGCGCTTCTTCCATTGCTTCGCTGCTGCTCATCGTCGGCTGGCTCGCCAGGTATCCGCGCTTGATCAAATCCTTGAGATGATCGCCCGCTTTCTTGCGGTGATTGTAGACGCCGCCCGTGATCTCGCGCTTCCAGAACGCGCCGACGTCCATCATCGTTTGCGCCGCGTAGCTCGGCATCAGGTTCGTGATCGCGAACACGCCCGGCTTGACCATGTCGCCGGTTTCCACGACCAGGCCGGAAAATAGAATCTGCGGGATCAACACGAGCGGGACGATCATCACCGCCTGCATCGTGCTGCGCGCAATCGCCGAGATCGCGAAGCCGATTCCCACCGCCGCGTAGGCCGTCAAAATCACGCTGCCCGCCTGCCAGAGCGTGGAGCCGTCGAGGCCGCGCGTGACGCCCAGATCCAGATCCGGGTCGGGAAGGTAGAGCGCGTAATGCGTCGCCCACAGGCACGCGTAAAGGAAGATGCCTTGCACCGCCGTCAACGCGCCAAGCAGGCTGAACTTGCTGATCAAATACGCGTGCCGGCCCAGGCCGACCATGCGTTCGCGGCGGTAGATGGGGAGTTCCTTTACGATCTCCTGCGCGGAGTTCGAGCAGCCGAACCACATCGTCGCCAGATAGGCGAAGAACAGCGAGAGGGAGACGTCGTCCGTGACCCACGCGACCAGCAGCGCGATGATCAACGGCTGGCCGAAGAAGATCAGGAAGTTTTTCCAATCCGCGCAGAGGATGGCCCATTGCCGGGCCAACAGCACCGGCAACGCGGCGGCGCGTTTCGGCGGATGCGCGGCGGGGCGTTCGTCCGGCGGAACGCTCGATCCGCCCGCGGAGCCCGCCTGGGATTTGCGCATGATCTCGCGCCATTCGGCGGGGGACCGATCCTCCAGGCGGTCGTAAAGCATGGTCAGCTTTTGCACGCCGAAATGATCGCGCGCCTCCTGCGCCCCGCCGGAAAACACCAGCTTGCCGCTGGCGATGATGAACAAGCGGTCGGTCAGGTACACGTTCTCCATCACGTGCGTGGTGCAGACCACCGTGCAGCCGCCGTCGGCCAGACGCCGCAGCAGTTCCATCATCTTGAACTCCGCGGCCGGGTCTAGCCCGCTCGTGGGTTCATCCAGGAATAATACGGCAGGCCGGCCGAGCAATTCGACGCCGACGCTCACGCGTTTGCGCTGGCCGCCGGAGAGCCGGTGGATGGGCGTGTGGACCCGCGCCTCCAGCCCGAGCCGGATGATCGTCTGGCTTACCAACTTCTCGATCTCCAGCGTCGGCGTGCCCGAAGGCAGGCGCAGCCGCGCGCTGAAGAGGAGCGCGTCGCCGACGGTGAGTTCGCGGTGCACGATGTCATCCTGCGGCACGTAGCCGAGGGAGGTGCGCAGGCGTTCGTATTCTTGATACAGGTCGAGGCCGTCGAAGCGGACGGCGCCCGAATCCGCCGGGCGTAGACCCGTCAGCGTATCGAGCAGCGAGCTTTTGCCCGAGCCGGACGGCCCCAGGATGGCAACGAACTGCCCGCGCTCGATCCGCAGGCTGACATCGTCGAGGATGTGGATCGCGCCCGCGGACTTCTCGATCCCGCGCGCCTCGATCTCGACGCCCGAAAGCCCGGTGGTGCGCTCCAGAGCCTGGCCATCGAAACGGAAATAGAACGGCCCCATCTGCAACTGATCGCCGATGACCAGGGTATGCTTTTCGAAGCGCTGCCCGTTGACGAACGATCCCGCCCGGCTGCGCAGATCGGTGACCTGAAAACCCCCCGGCGTGGGCTCGATGCTTGCGTGTTGGCGGGAGATGCCGGGATCGGCCAGGACGACTTCGAGATCCTCCGCGCGGCCGAAGCGCATGCGGCCGGCCAGCGGGATGATGTCGACTTCTTTGCCTTTGAAAAGAACGCGTGTTTTGGGCGCCGTCTCGGCGGAAGAAGACCGGCCAAGCTGGACGAGCACCGGCCCGATCTGGAGCCGGTCGCCGGATTTGAGCGGCGAGGGGGCGCCGACGGCGAGGGCGGCGCCATTGATCTTGGTGCCCCAGCGGCTGCCAAGATCTTCGACGGTGCAACTCGCGGCGTCTTCCCAAGTGATCCGGCAATGGCGCCGGGAGATTTCGGGATGTTTGAGCTGGAGGTCGGCTTCGGACGAGCGGCCAATAACGGTGGCGCCATAACCGAGCGGGCGAGTCTCGGCCGGCAGCCCGGCCAGCACGGTGAGCATGGGCGGCGCCTGGCTGAGGGGTTGCTCCATCTTGGGCGATCCTAGCCGGATGGCGCGTCGAGCGCCAGCGTGAGCTGATGGTGGATCATTTATGTCCTTTCCGTCCTTTTGGTCCCTTTCTGCTAACGACCAGAAAAGGACATAAAGGACCCAAGGGACATAAACACCGCGCCGTTACGGCAACACCGCCCAGATCTCGACCACCCGGTTTTTCTCGATCTCTTGCGAACCGAACAGCGTTGAGCCGCCCATCGCCACCGAGTGCATGATATTCTGGAAACCACACTTCTCACGCAGCGCCTCCATCACGCTCTTGGCGCGCGCCAGCGACACGTCGTTGTTGATCTTGTCGCTGCCCTTGGGATCGGCGTAGCCGAGCACGACGAAGACCACCGTGGGGTCGTCGGTCAGCTTCTTGATCGCCGGATTTTGCACCTGCGCCTTGAGCCGGTCGATGTCGGCGGCTCGCACGGTGGCGGCGCCTTTTTCAAACGGGATCGTCAGCACGCGACCCATGGCGCGGGCGTGGTCCACGCTGGCGTAAAGCTTGTCCTTGCTCGCCGCAGAGACGCCGGGCATCAGGTCGATGCGGCTCAACACCTGTTTCTTGACCTCGGCGTTGTCCGCGTTGGTGATGTCCAGGTTGATCGGATCAATCGCATCCGCTGGAGGCGCCGAGCCATCGGGGGGCAAGGCGGCGCGTACGGGCTTCGAAGCATCATACGGAGCGGGCGTCTCCACCGCGATGGCGCGCGGCGGCGCCGAAGTGACAGGCTGCGCGGGCCGAATCGGCGGGTTCTCCAACGCTCGCGCCTCGGCAGGCGTCAGGACCTTGCGACTCTCGATGGGCTCGGCCTTCGCCGCCGCCTCCGGCTTCTTGCCCGATTGACTGACCGCCCAAGTCATGAGCGCCCCGCTGCCGAGCACCAGCGCGCTGACCACCACGATGGGCAGCAGATTGACACGCCGTTTGCGCCGCTTGAAGAACAACGTCTGCGAGGGATCGAGATCCTCGTCAGGCGGCAAGCTGGATAAATCCGGTGGCACGGCGGAAAGAATCGGGCTGACAGGATTTGAACCTGCGACCTCTGCGTCCCGAACGCAGCGCTCTACCAAGCTAAGCTACAGCCCGTGCATGAATGCCCCGCATGCTAGGGCCGCGCGGAGAAGGGGTCAACAGGAAAGCGCAAGCAATTCCCCGATCCGATCCACGCACATCTGCGACCACGTCTCCAGCGTCTCCCGCCGCGCGCGCAGCTCCTCGATCGTGAGGAACTCCACCTGCGTGATCGCCGATTCCCGCTTGCTGACCTGCGCGCCGTCCAACTCAAAAACATGCACGATGCCCAGGTGCACCTTGCCCACTTCGGTGTTGTCGTCGTTGAGCAACGCGCGGATCTCGTTGCGGTAGCCGCTTTGCACGATCAACTCCTCGTTCACCTCGCGCTGCACGCCGGCGTTGTAGGAGGTTTCATCGACCGAGAATAAGTTTTCGTCCACATCGTTGAGGTGGCCGCCGATGCCGATGGAACCCTTGGACGCCAGGCGTTGTTCACCGACTTTCTTGCCGCGCACGTAATGCAGCACGCGGCCTTCGTGCGTCAACAGCACATACGGGATAATCTGCTTGAATCCCGGGTCGGTCTCGGCGCGGGAGCGGGGGACAAACAAGTTGTTTTCCCGCGCGAGCAGGGTGGGGAAATAGCGCGCGACGTTAAACTCGAGCCCCTGAAACGCCCCCAGCCGGTCAAAGAGTTCGCGGCGGATCGCCAGCACGTTTTCGTCGGTCATGGGATGGGCGCGGCGGAAATGACCCGAGGCTCGGAGAACCCGGCGGCGGGTGAATGGCTCACCTCGACCACCGTGCGTTGCGAAGGCGTCTCGGGCCACGTGGAGCGGATCGATTCCAACACGAAATCATCCATCGCCGGGGAACCGCTGGGGCGCAGCACGCGGATGTTGGCCACCGACCCGTCGGGGTTGGTGGTCACCTCGGCCTGCACGGTGCGTTCCTTTTTGCTCGGCGCGGGGCGCTTTTTGGCGGCGGTGAGCTGCTGGCCGTCATTACGGGAGCGGTAGGCCTGGCAGCCGCACAAGCCCAGACACAGGGCGACCGGAAGCCATCGCAGGGAAATCAGGGACGCCATCGCCCCATCGTTTCGGCGGAGGGGCGGCATTGTCAAAGCGAAACTGCTTGCGGCGCGGCGGACCGTCGTAACAATAGGGTCCCGTGAGATATACCACCCGCATCGTCGGCATTCCGCGCACGACGCGCATTCCCGGCGCTTCGCTCCCGGGCGGAGTGCGCCGGCCGCAGGTGCTCGGCCCGCAACGCTCCGTCGGATTCGGCGACCGGCTCGGGCTGGCAACGACCGGACACGCCGCGGCGATCTCGCGTCAGCCGGGCTTTCTGCCGTTCTTCGCGCAAGGTTCGGTGCGCGAGGTCGGGGCGGCTGGCCGGACGTTGCAGGACGTCATGACTTCCACGGCGCGGGGCCTCGCCAAGGCGCATTGCCGCCTGCCCTGGGGCGCGGACGCCGACGGCCTCAAGACCGTGGCGGACGTGGAAAGCGCCGCCGCCGCGGGGTTCACCTACTTCACGCTCGACCCGTCCGATTTCATCAACGACGACGTCCACCTTCTCTCCGAAGACGGCCTCGAGCAGGCGCTCGCCGGGATGATCGCCGATGCCGAGACGCCTTCCGAATGGGCGCGATCCTACCTCGATGGAACGATCGTGGTCGGGGGTGTGTCCTACCTGTTCGATCAGGCGAGCCTGCAACGGGCGGTGGTTAAATTTGGCCGCGCGCTGGCTCACGTGGAACGCCTCGCGGCGGCGGTGGCGAGGGCGTGTTCGGATCGCAGCTACGAGTTGGAACTGGCGATCAACGACACGCGCGCGGCGACGACCCCGCTGGAGCATCTCTATCTAGGACTCGAACTGGAAGCGCGGCGGGTGCGGCTGGTGAGCTTCGCGCCGAAGCTGCCCGGTGACATGGAGGTGGGGATCGATTACCGGGGCGACCTCGACGTGCTCGCGGCTGAGTTGCGGGCGCACGCGGCAATCGCGGCGTTTTGCGGTCCGTACAAGCTGAGCATTCACGGAGCGTCGGATAAATGGAGCCTCCTGCCCACCCTGGGGCAGATTTGCGGCGATTTGTTGCACGTGAAATTGGGCGACGGGAGTTATCTGGAGGCGCTGCGGGTCGTGTGGCGGGCGAACCCGATGTTGTTCGAGCAGTTGGCGCGTTTTTGCCAGACGCGGTTCGAGATCGACCGTGCCGCGTATCACATGTCGACCACCGCCGCGGAGGCGCTGCAATTGCTCGACGCGGCGCCGGGCGACGAGGAGAGGCGTTATCTCGACGAACGGCCCGGGCGGCAACTCCTGAGCGTGACCGCGGGATCCGCGCTGACCCTCGGGCGGGACGATGCGGGGGCGCCTTTTAAAAACGGAATCATCGAAACGGTGGAGGCGAACGCGGATTTGTACCACGAGCTCATTGCCGCTTACTGCGCGAAGCACCTCGAACTCATCGCGCAGGTGAAATAACGGCCAGAATTTTAGACAGAATTAACAGAATTAAACAGAATTTTGGGAAGCCGAGCAGAGCGCAAAACCTCCCATTTTCCCCTCTGCCAATTCTGTTAAATTCTGTTAATTCTGTCTAAAATTCTGGCTTCTGCGCGGCCTCGAAAAGCGCCCGCCAGTGCTCCAGCCGCTCGGCGACGCGTTTCTCGTTGCCGCGATCACTGGGCTCGTAGTACCGCCGACCTTCCGGCAAATACGCTTGGGGGACGTACGCGTCTTCGGCGTTGTGGCTGTACTCGTATTTACCGCCGTGTTGCACCCGGTTGGGCCCCCGGTACGCTGAGCTGCGCAACGCCGAGGGCACCGGCAGCGTGACCCCTTCGGCCACGTCGGTCATCGCCTGTTTGATCGCCGCGTAGGCCCGGTTGCTCTTGGGCGCCGTGGCCAGATACACCGCCGCCTCCGCCAACGGGATGCGCGCCTCCGGCAAGCCCACAAACTCCGCCGCCTGCTGCGCCGCCACCGCCACCACCAGCGCCTGCGGATCGGCCATCCCCACGTCCTCCGCGGCGGCGATCACGATCCGCCGCGCGATGAACCGGATGTCCTCGCCGGCGTAGAGCATTTTCGCCAGCCAGTAGATCGCCGCGTCGGGATCGGACCCGCGCATGCTCTTGATGAAGGCGCTGATCGTGTCGTAATGCCCGTCGCCCGTCGGGTCGTAAACCACCGCCTTGCGTTGGATGCTCTCCTCGGCCACGGCGCGCGTGACGTGGATGACGCCATCCTCGCCCGGCGGCGTGGTGAGCACGCCGACTTCCAGCGCGTTGAGGCATTTGCGGGCGTCGCCGTCGCTGAGGACGGCGAGGTGTTCGGCCGCGTCGGCATCAATCTGGACGCGGTATTTGCCCAGCCCGCGGTCGGCATTGGCGAGGGCATGATCGATCAGGCGGCGGAGATGAGCCGGGGTCAGCGGCTCGAGTTGGAAGATTTGCGAGCGGGAAACGAGCGGGCTGTTGACCGCGAAGAACGGATTCTCCGTGGTCGCGCCGAGCAGGCGGACGGCGCCGCTTTCCACGTCGGGCAGGAGGGCGTCCTGCTGGGCTTTGTTGAACCGGTGAATTTCGTCGATGAATAGGATGGTGCGCGCGCCGCCGTTGCGCGTGCGGTTGGCGGCGGTGGCGATCACGCGGCGGATGTCGGCCACGGTGCTCTCGACCCCGCTCAGGCGCTCGAACTTTGCATTCGTGACGCGCGCGATCACCTCGGCGAGACTCGTCTTCCCGGAACCAGGCGGTCCGTAGAAGAGCGCGGAAAACAGGCGATCCGCCTCGATGGCGCGCCGCAGGAGTTTGCCGGGCGCGAGGACGTGTTCCTGGCCAACGTATTCCTCCAACGAGCGCGGCCGCATCCGGGCGGCGAGCGGCGCGGCCGAAAGGCTCGCTTCGGCAACGGTGTCTGGAGTGAAAAGATCGCCGGTATTCAAAGCGGCTCGAACATATCACGACTGCGGATTAACACAGAGGACACTGAGGAAAGGCACACAGAAAACACAGAGATTTTTTTCTTTCCCAATCCCTCCTGCCTTTCCTCTGTGTTCTCTGTGTTAAATTTTCAGCGCCCCCGCCTCCCGGAGATCCCGCAAACTGTGCGATCCCCGTCGTTTGGACAGTCGGCGGCCTTCCTGATCGGTGACCAGCGGGCAATGGTAGAACGCCGGCGGAGTGAGTCCGAGCGCGCGGTAGAGCAGGATTTGTTGCGCCGTAGAGAGGAGCAAGTCTTCGCCCCTGACCACCTCCGTGATGCCCATCGCCGCGTCGTCCACCACGACCGCCAGTTGATACGCCGGCACGCCATCCCGCCGCCAGATCAGAAAGTCGCCAAAGTCCTTCCCCGCCACGTAGCGCTGCGGGCCGGCGCCCAGATCGGTCCACTCGACGGCAGCTCCGTCGGGAACGGCGAAACGCCAGTTCGTGTTCGTTGATTCGATTGCGGCGCCTCGGCAGGTTCCGGGATAGATCGGCTCTGCGTCTTCGGCGTGCGGCGCGCCGGCGGCGGCCTGCACGTCGCGCCGGGTGCATCGGCAAGGATAGATGGCGCCGCTTGCCTTCAAGCGTCGCCACGCCGCGCGGTAGAACTCCAGCCGCTCGCTTTGGCGATAGGGACCCTCCTGCCACTCGAGCCCGAACCATCTTAGATCGGTCTCGATCGCCTCTTCATATTCGGGCCGGCAACGGCCCGCGTCGAGGTCTTCGATTCGGAGTACGAGCGTGCCGCCGGCCGCGCGTTGTTGCGCGATCCGAAACGTCCGCGCATGACCCAGGTGCAGGTACCCGGTGGGCGAGGGGGCCAGGCGGCCGCGATAAAAAGACGGGTGCATTGCGGGCGTCCGGGGGATGCGTAATGTACGCGAGTTTTTCCTATTATGTCACGCCTTCAACCGCTTCTCCTCGGTGTCCTGTCCGTCGTCATGACCTCATCTGCCGCTGAGCCGATCAAATATCCCGAAGCGCCAAAAGGCGATCAGGTCGACGACTACCACGGCACGAAAGTCGCCGATCCTTATCGCTGGCTGGAGGACGCCAACTCGGACCAGACCAAGGCCTGGGTCGCAGCGGAGAACAAGATCACATTCAGGTTCCTGCACGACATCGCCGCGCGCGAAGGCATCCGCAAACGCGTGGAAGAATTATGGAATTACGAGAAATACGGCGTGCCGGCCAAAGAGGGCGGCCGCTATTTCTATTCGAAGAACACGGGCCTGCAAAACCAGAGCGTCATCTACACCGCGCCTTCGCTTGAAGCGGAGCCGACGCTGCTGCTCGATCCCAACACGCTTTCCGCCGATGGCACCGTGTCGCTAGAATCTTACTCGATCAGCGAAGACGGCAAAAACATGGTCTACGGCCTGCACGCCTCCGGCTCCGACTGGACCGAGTGGCGCGTGCGCGATGTGGCCACCGCCCGGGATCTGCCGGACGTGGTCAAGTGGTCGAAGTTTTCCGGCGCCTCCTGGACCAAGGACGGCAAAGGCTTCTTCTATAGCGCCTTCGACGCGCCGGACGAGAAGTCGCAGTTGCAGGCGGTCAACTATTATCAAAAGCTCTACTACCATAAGCTCGGTGAAGAACAAGCCAAGGACACCCTCGTCTACGAGCGGAAGGATCAAAAAGAGTGGGGCTTCGGCGGCTCGGTGACCGATGACGGTCAGTACCTGATCATCAGCGTCTCGCAGGGCACCGATCCGAAGAATCGCGTGTTCTATCGTCCGCTTAAAGACGGCGCGCCGGTGGTCGAACTCTTGCACAACGCCGACGCGCGTTATGACTTTATCGGCAATGACGGCGCGACTTTCTATTTCCTGACGAACAAGGACGCGCCCCGCGGCCGGATGGTCGCCGTCGATGCGGACAAGCCGCTCTCATTGCGCGAGATTTTGCCGCAGGCGGCGGAGACTTTGCAGGGGGTCAGTTATGTGGGCGGTCGTTTCGTCGCCGACTATCTGAAGGATGCGCACACGGTGGTGAAGATCTTTGGCACAGATGGGAGGCCCGCGGGCGAAGTGGCATTCCCAGGGTTGGGAACCGCGTCGGGCTTTGGCGGCAAGCCTAACGACTCGGAGACGTTCTATTCATATACCAGCTACACGACGCCGCCGACGGTTTATCGCTACGACGTGAAGACGGGCGAGACGAAGGCGGTGTTCGCTCCGAAAGCAACCTTCGATCCCAAAGAATATACGACTGATCAGGTATTCTATCCGAGCAAGGATGGGACGCGCGTGCCGATGTTCATCAGTTACAAGCGTGGGATGGAGCGCAACGGCGCCAATCCCACCGTGCTATATGGTTACGGCGGATTCGACATTTCGCTCACTCCCGCCTTTGCGCCCTCCGACCTCGTGTGGATGGAGATGGGCGGCATCCTCGCCGTGCCGAATCTTCGCGGCGGCGGCGAATACGGAGAAGAGTGGCACATGGCCGGGACGAAGGAGCGCAAGCAGAACGTGTTCGACGACTTCATCGCCGCGGGCGAGTACCTCATCGCCAACAAATATACGTCTACCCCCAAGCTCGCCGCCTACGGCCGCAGCAACGGCGGTCTGCTTATTGGCGCGGTGATGACGCAGCGGCCCGATCTTTTCGGCGCTGTATTGCCGACGGTGGGCGTGCTGGACATGTTGCGTTTCCAGAAGTTCACGATCGGCTGGGCGTGGGCTTCGGATTACGGATCGTCGGATGATGCGGAGCATTTCAAGGCGCTGTATGCCTATTCGCCGCTGCATCATTTGCGGGCGGGCGTGAAGTACCCGCCGACGTTGATTTTTACGTCCGATCACGACGACCGGGTCGTGCCGGCGCACAGCTTTAAATTTGCCGCGACCTTGCAGGCGGCCCAGGCGGGGCCGGCGCCGGTGTTGATCCGCGTCGAGACCAAGAGCGGCCACGGCGCAGGACGGCCCACGTCGAAGTTAATCGAGGAAGTGGCGGATCGCTGGGCGTTTTTGTATCAGACGTTGGGGATGAAGTCGTAACCAGCGCGGATGGTGAAGTCGCGCGCGAAAGTTTCTCCGGGCGCGATGACCTGGATGCCGAGTTTGTCTTCAAAGGGGCGTTGCGCGGAATGATCGGGCAGTCCCCAGCATGGCTCGATGCAGATGAACGCGCTGCCGTCGCTCCAAAGCGTCAGATAGGGCGCTTGTGGGCAATCGACTTCCACGCGTCGATTTGCGGCGGGGTCGATCAAGGTGAAGCGGCGCTCCGGCACGCCAGCGAGTTCGAGCAGGTACGATCCCGGCAACGCGGCCTTGTCGAAGGGCATCGGCCCGCCCGGATGCTCCACGTCGACGATCTCGCCCGACAGGAAATCGCCCGGCGCCAGGTGCCGCCGATAGACGCCGGCCGGCAAATGCACTTCGCAACCCGCCAGGGAGATCACCGCGAATCCGGGATGCAGCCCGAAGCTGAAATGAGTGGGATCTGAGTCTTCGTTGCGGAACTCGAAGCGGACCCGAATGGCGCCGTCGGCTTCGATCGAGTATGTCAGCCGGAGTCCGAGCCGGAAAGGGTAATCCGTCGGGGCATAGTCGCCGGCTTTCACTTCGTAGGTGAGCGACGCGGCGCCGTCGGCGATCAGCGCTGCCGGTGGAGCAAACGTCCTGTGCCGCAGGAAACCGTGCGTGCCGCCGCGGATCTCGCGACCGCGATAAAGACTGCGCTGATCCTTGAGCCGGTGGACGTAATATCCCATCACGGTGGCGTGATTGTTCCAGCCGCTGGGCGCCTTCTCGAACTCGCCGTCGCGCCAGAGAAATCCCTGCCAGGCGCCATCGGGCTTTTGGCGCGCCAGCGACACCAGCTCGGCGCCGGCGCGCGAGATCATCAGTCGGACGCCCGATCCAGGGTCGGTGAGGACGTCGATCACTCGACCGGCGTGTTCTTCGACGGCATACGCGGCGCCCATATAGGACCTATTCTGATTACTTGCCGAGGCGCCGTTCCCAATCGTATGCGGGATCGGTGACCACGCTCTCCATCCGGCGAATGCGGCGATTGAGGCTTTCGAGCTGGCGGTCGAGCGATGCGAGGTCGACCGGAGGGAGGTACGAACCGGAACTCTGCGCCGCCTCGAACTCCACGCGCGGCGGCCCCATCAACAACGAGGCAAGCAGGTAGAAGAAACCAGCCCCCAACACGTAACCGGCGGCGCCATGCACCCCCACCATGCCAGCCAGCGAAAAAAGGAGGAAAACCCCCACCCACCGGGTGAGCCCACACGGCCAGCGCATGCTCTCGGAGATGCCCTTGAACACCCCGAGGATCTTGCCGTCCTCAGAGCGGCGCACCCGCGTGCGCAGATGACGCAAGTTTTGGCAGCGCGTTTCGCGCAAGTGATCGTAGCGATTAGAATTTTGTCCCATAACTCTCCTTGGATCGGCGGCTTTCCACCAGAATGGTTTCGAGTGATTCCACGCGGCTCTCCATCTGCGCCAGCGTGCGCTGGAGCTTCTGCACGACCGCTTGTTCCTCCCCGCTTAAACGCTGCCCCCTTCCGCCGTTGCGGGCGAAGGCGTTGACGACCGCTTTGACCATCAGGTAGAGGAACACGAAGACGATCCCGACGATCGCCACCACGTCGGTCCCGCCGCTGTCCGAGTGGCTGCTCGAATTGCGGTGCTTGGGCGCGGCGGCCTGGATAGTCTCGTCGTCATCGTTGATCGCGACGCTGCCGTCCTTTCCGACGTACAGGCTGGAGT
>CAXUAZ010000083.1:13187-16441 GCA_964249195.1 uncultured Chthoniobacterales bacterium | reverse complement strand
CCTTTCCCCCCGCTGAAGGTGCCCGGCGTTTTCGTTTCCGCGATTCCCCACCGCAATGTCGTCCAACCCGCTTGGCCTTCCGCCCCGCCTCGTCATGGCTGCCGCTTCGCTCGCCTTTTCGATCGCGCCCGCCCGTTCCCAGACCACGTTCCGCCCGCCGGCCGTTCCGCTGGTCACCCACGACCCCATGCTGAGCATCTGGTCGGAGGGCGATCACCTCACCGACGATAGCACCCGCCATTGGACGCAGCGCGAGCACTCGCTCGTCAGTCTCATCCGCGTCGATGGCAAAACCTACCGGCTCATGGGCAACACGCCCTCCGCGTCGCCAGCGCTCCCCCAGACACAGTTGACCGTCACGCCCACGCGGTCGATCTATGAATTCGAAGGCGCCGGCGTTCACGTTACGCTGACCTTCCTCTCGCCGCTGCTCCCGAGCGACCTCGAAGTCCTCGCGCGCCCCGTCACCTACCTCACCTGGGCCGTGCGTTCCGTGGATGCCGCGGAGCACGCCGTGGCCATTTACGACAGCACCAGCTCGCAACTTTGCGTCAACGAACCAAGCGACCGCGTGGAATGGTCGCGCGAGACCATGGGCCCGCTGACCGCCTTGCGTGTCGGCTCCGAAGCGCAGAACTACCTCGGCATTGCCGGGGATGACGCGCGGCTCGATTGGGGCTACGCCTACGCGGTTGCAAACACCGCGCAAGCCACCGCCGCCGTCGCCGCCACCGATGTGCTCGCGGCAAAATTTATCAATTCCGGGACGCTTCCCGCCGCAGACGACTCACGCATGCCGCGCGCCGCCGACGATGCCCAGCCGGCACTTGCCTTTGCGTTCGACCTCGGCCGGGTCGGCCCCGCAGAAGTGAGCCGGCGCCTGATGATCGGCTACGATCAGGTGTTCAACATCCGGTTCTTCCGCCGCGATCTGCGGCCCTATTGGCGGCGCAACGGAGCCGAGCCCGCCGACCTCTTCCAGGCCGCCGACCGTGACTATGACGCGCTGGCTGTCCGTTGCGCGCAGTTCGATCGCGAACTCATCGCCGACGCCGAAAAAGCTGGCGGCGCCGATTATGGGAAAATCTGCGCGCTGGCCTATCGCCAATGCCTCGCGGGCCACGGCCTCGCTGCCGACCGCAACGGCCAGCCGCTTTTCTTCTCCAAGGAAAACTCCAGCAACGGCGACATTGCGACCACGGACATCATCTTCCCCGGCGGCCCCATGCTGCTCCTCCTGAGCCCCACCCTGGCTAAGGCCACGCTCGTCCCCATCCTAGTCTACGCGGCCAGCGAACGCTGGAAATTTCCCAACGCCCCGCACGACCTCGGCACCTACCCCGTCGCCCGCGGCACGGACGATGGCGGCGAACAAATGCCGGTCGAGGAAAGCGGCAATTTCCTCCTCCTGTGCGACGCGATCAGCCAGCTCGAGGGCAACACGCAATTTGTCGAGCCCTGGTGGCCGCAGTTGACCCAATGGGCGAAATACCTCGAGCAATTCGGTCTCGACCCCGGTGAGCAGCTCTGCACGGATGATTTCATGGGCCATCTCGCCCATAATTCCAATCTCTCGCTCAAAGCCATCCTCGCCCTCGCGGCCTACGGCGACCTGTGCCGCCTGCGGGGCGACCACGCCGAAGCCGAGCGCTACGCCGGGCTCGCCAAGGACGACGCCGCCCACTGGATCAAGGTCAACGGCGAAGGCGCCCATTCATTGCTCGCCTTCGACAAGCCCGGCAGTTGGAGCCAGAAGTACAATCTTGTCTGGGATCGCATCCTCGGGCTCAACGTGTTCCCAAAGGAAGTGGCCGCCCGGGAAATCGCATTTTACAAGACCGCCCTCCAGCCCTACGGCCTGCCGCTGGACTCCCGCACCAAACTCAGCAAAACGGATTGGACCGTCTGGAGCGCGGCCCTCGCCGAGAAACAGGAGGATTTCGAGTTCCTCATCGCGCCCATCGTCAAGTACCTCAACGTCACGACCGCGCGCCTGCCGTTCGTGGATTCCTACACGACGACCGAACCGGGCAACAGCGGCATGATGTTCCGCGCGCGGCCCGTGATCGGCGGCGTGTTCATCCGAATGCTCGAGGACCGCGCCACGTGGACCAAGTGGGCGAGCGCGGACAACACAAAGGTCGGCGGCTGGGCGCCGTTGCCGCCTGCGCCGGAGATCGTCGAAGTGGTGCCAACCTCCCAACATTCCCCGCAACTCTGGCGCAACACGACGGAGAAGCCGCCCGACGATTGGACCGCGCCGGAATTTAACGATCGCGCCTGGCCGGAAAGCCCGGCCGGCTTCGGCAACAACGGCGCCCATCACACGGATTGGAACACAAGCGACATCTGGATTCGGCGTACGTTCACGATGCCGTCAGGCGACTATCGTCATTTGCAGTTCAACGTATTCCATGACGAAGACGCGCAGATCTACGTCAACGGCGTGCTGGCCGCCCGCACGCCGGGATTTGTCACCAGCTACGATGTGCTGCCGATCAAGCCGGCCGCCCTGGCGCTCCTCAAACCGGGCGCCACGATCACGCTCGCCGTGCATTGCCATCAAACCACGGGCGGCCAGGGAATCGATGTAGGGATTTCCGACGTGACCGAAAAGAATTAGGAAGAATCGCCCCTCCGCTCCTTACATTAACATACTGAACAACGGTAGGGTGGAAAGCAAGATCAAGAATGGCATCGATCCTGAGTCTCTGGAACACTCACACAAATGACGCTAAGTCGTTAGAACGCGCAAACCGCCTTGGGGATTTCCCTCCGTTCTTTTCCTCCGCGGCTCTGCGCCTCTGCGTGAGCTTTATCAACGTCGTTTCCGCGGTTGCTCCCAAGCGAAAGTTTCGACCTGATTCCGTTTCAAAACCGGTCACCCTGAGATCCCTTAACTCTCGCGACGTGAGTTGAAGAGCGAGTGATGAACCAGGGGCGTCCCGTCGACCGCTTTGGAGGGATGGCCTCCGTGCCGTCCTACGATCGATTGCCGTTTGGGCAGCTCAGTCGCTTGCTTCAAACCCATCGGTTTTATTAGCGGCAGCGAGCTTGCGAGCGCCGCCGAGAGATCCTACTGACTCGCGCACGGGTAGCTCCGGTTTGGGAGTCGGTCATCGTCGAAATCTACATCAGCAAGATGTTTTGATTGCGCCCCCCTCGCCAGAAAACAAAAGCGCCCGGTGGAAGCACCCCGCGGGTGGGGAAAACAACAACCAACAGCGTGGCAACCCCCGCCAGCACATAAGCCA
>CAXUAZ010000083.1:0-13177 GCA_964249195.1 uncultured Chthoniobacterales bacterium | reverse complement strand
AAACACCCACCCCTGCGTTTCCCCCCCCCCCCCCCCCCCAACAAACCACCCCGCCCCGCCCCCCCCCCCCCCCGCTTCGTGAATACATCAACCATCAGCGTGGCAACCCACGCATGCACTTACGCCTGGCTGCGGCGAAAATGCCGTACGCCGCAAAGTGCTGCCAAGCTCAACAACATCATGACCCAAGTCGATGGCTCCGGCACCAAAGCCGCCGAGATCGTCGCATTAGAAGCATCCGCGCCAAGCGCGTCGATCGTGGAAACCTGTGCCGCTGTCAACGCACTGCTATAAACGCGGAAATCATCCGTGATGCCGTTAATGCTCGCGTCACCAAAGGGTCCGCCTCCATTGATCCCGTTTTGACCGCCGCTCGTGAGCGTCTCGAGGTTTAAACTCGTGCCCGGGCTGATGGCGTTGGCGATGTTGCCGCTCGCAAACTGAGCTCCGTCCAGGTAAATCGTGGCGATATTCGTCGACGCGACATAAGTGATGGTAACGTCGTGATCAGTCGCACCGAACGGGAAGGCGCTTGCACCGCTGACATCCACTTCAGTGTCCGTGCCGCCGGTCGTCTGCAAAGGCCGCTGTTGAAAATCCGCGGTCAGGTTGCCACCGGCCGCCGGCCGAGAAGGATTGAGCAGGAAGAAATTCCTGTTTCCGGGGCTCGAAAGGCTGAACAGAGACGAGAAATTGCCCGGATTGCTCGCAATGTTCACGAACGTCTGGATGGTGAAGTTTCCCGTGATGCCGGTCCCCACCGAAGTGGGCAGAGCTAAATAGTCGCCGGAACCTCCCCCAGTCGCCAAACCGTCTCCCGTGAAGAACGCCCCTCCGCTGATCTGGCCGTTTGCTCCGCCGATGGAGTCCGTGCCGTCAGTGTTCAGGTTGTAACGATGAGCGAGTTGAGCGTTGGCGGATGCCAGGCACAAGAAGCCGGTGAGACTAAGGACAAGAGGAGTAGTTTTCATTTTGGGAGGATTAATTGAGTCAACATGTGTTTTGCCTTAATACCGTCGAAACGTCAATAAAAAAAGTGATCAAATATGCTTAGATAACGCTGATCGCATCAGTAAGGTGAAAACCGTTTGGTGCTGACGATCCGGTATCGATAATGGTTGTCCAAATTTAGAGCCGCGCTGCTCGGACTCGAAGCCATGACCGTTGCGTAATCCGGCAGCAAAGGATCGGTAGACGCCAGGTACCGCGCGATTTCCGCCGACCCCCGATACTCACTCCCCACCTGATCCTTCCCCTCCACCCACTGCGTCGTGGGCGTGCCGGGCAACTTCTGCAGGACCTGAACCCGGAAGTGAACCGTGTAGGAGTTGGATTTGGTGGTCAGCCGCGGGTAGAGGTCGACATACGGCTTTTCGCGCAGGTTGTCGCCCGTCATTGTATTGTTCGACCAGAAAGTTGCCATGTTATCGTAGGTGGCGCTGCCATTGGCCGGAACGAGGTTGATCTCGCTGATCTGGCTCGCTGATCGGAAGATGTCATTGGCCGCAAACGTTTTCTCGAATCCTTTCAATGTTTCCTTCACGTTGATCGGAAAACGAAATGTCTGGTTGAGTTTAGGATAATTATTCAATTCATCCAAGCTGCCCAGAAATGGTTTAGGGTCTGTGCTTCCATAGATCGACGCCGGAATCGCCATCATCTTTGTTGCCTTCATCAAGGCATAGATGCCGGTCGAGCGTTCGATGTACGTGAACGGCTCGATCTGGTAGTTCAGGTTGATTTTACCAGCTGTGGAGAAAGGCTGGCTAATAGGATACGGTTTAACGACCGGCATCCAAAAAAGATCGGCGATCAGATGGTCGGGAGGGCTTTGTCCACGTACGCCGCGGCCAGGGTGATTTGGGTCTTCTGGCTTCGGGTTGAAGAGCAGCGTCTGCCACGGCTGGTAACGCTTGACTCCGGTGGGGATGGAGCCCAACACCATCGAAGAGGGCACCTGCCGATTGGGCGAGAAATAGGTTCCAGCGCCGTGATCGGAATTAAAATGATCTTCCTTGTCCACGTACGGATAGCGTGGCGTCGGTCCCAAGTTGCCGTCGTAGGCATTATTCACCACATCGACGTACTCCTGGTCTCCAATGTCCCCCATGTTGATATAGGCGCCGTCCGGCAGTAAGCCATAGCCGGTGTCCCAATCGCCGAGAGCAGACGAATCGCCGTTTATACGCGTCACTCCGGACAAGGATGCGGTAAACGTTCTGGAAGGCACATAGGGACTGCGCCGACCGTAAGCCGGACCGGTTGCCCCCCGAGGGTTAATGCCTTTGGCAAGCGCACCATGCCGGCCCGCGTAGCCGCGGCCGGGAGTAAAAGAAAGACCCGTCTCACTGTTGATGACGAAGTTGCCATTGATGCCGTCATCATCCATCAGGCCAGACGCCTGCGCTTTGCCAGACCAGTCTTTGTGCGCGTGGTAATAAGTTTCCGGCACGGTTGGAAGGGCGGCAATCATGCGAATGTCGCCGGCGCTGCTGTTCAGCGCCCTAATGTCGTGCGAAGCGTCGCCGGGACCGGCCACTTCCACTCCGCGGACGGAATCATTCGCCGTCACCTGAAAGGGGGTTAGTCGAGAATTGTTGCTCTCCCGGGGCGATGTGATTCCGCTGTTGTAGAACATTGGCTTGAAGAGCTTATCGTCTATATAATAGCTCGGTCGCGGAATAGAACCATTTGGAACGAACACCGTAAAAGTTTGAATCGTTTGGTTTGGCGGGTCCGCCTGCGACACCGTGATCGTCAGAGTGCCGCCCTCAAAAGCCATGGGGGGAGGATTTAACGGAAACAGCGGATCCGCGGGACCCAACTCGATGTTGGGCGTTCCCTTGTAAGGGGAGATGCCGGTGTTGTAGGAAATGAAGGGATACGCCCCGGAGGTAAAGCCGTCTTTGGGAGGATCGCCGGGAGCCGTGCTCGCGCCGTGAGCGAACGGCTTGTAGAAGGGCGCGGCGAAAGCACCGAACCTCCCTAGACTCGCACGAGGGGAGATCATGCCGCCCATGCCGCGTCCTTCCGTCTGCTGAACCGGAGCATTGGTGATCCAGTTCGTTCCGGAAATTCCGCCACGCTGGCCGCTAGGGCTTTTGGCTTGGAAAATAGGCTCGTTGTCCAGAATAAAACCTGAATCCGCCGAGATGCTGTACTTGATTTTAGGATACATGCCCGGAAGCCCTTGCATGGGCGAAAAGAAGGTCGGCACCAACATGACCTGCGCAACGGTGACCTTCGTCATGTCGGCGGGTATTGACGGCCCGGCGCAAAAAATCAGGTCGATCCCCGAAAGGGTCGCGTAACGCCCAAAGCCCTGGGTATCGTTGATCTTGATGGGCAGAATCTCTCCTCCACCCCAGGCAGTGGGGTCTCCATTCAACCGGACCAGCTTCGTGTATGGAGTCGCTTTGCGGATGGCATCTGAGCTGGCATCATACAAATTGATGCAGCGGATATAATCGTAGATATTTGTGAGCACCTGGGGCTGATCTATGCCAAGGGCGGTTGAGTCGCTGAAGCTGCCGCCAAACCCAGGCACCGACGTCGTCATCAACTTGTTCAAATAGGCATATAATTGTTGGTTCCGTGGCTGTCCGTTCGAGTTCAAAAGGGCATAATCCTCCGTCATGCTCCGAGAGTTCTGACGGGTGAAGTAGTAGGCAGTATCCGCGCCGTTCGATGTGAGGTCGGCGCAAAATGCCAGCGTGCTGTCTAGCACCGTCCGTTTGCTGGCGTCATTCCAGACGGGCCACATGGAAACACGAGGCGTGTTGAACATGGTTACCTCGGGGGCGCTGCTGTGCGCGGTGAGGAAAAAACGCGAATGCTCCAGAGCTGATTTCAGCGTCGGTTTGTCGAGCTGCGAGTAAACCTGCCGACTTGCGCTGAGATCACCCGGAGAGGGTTGCTTGAACATGAACTCGTCCACCGAAGCAAACAGCCGGTCACTGTCGTAACGTACACTTCCCGGATCATTGGGAGAACCGGAAGCCGAAGGGTTTGGATTGGGGATCAGCGTGCCTGAAACCGACCCCCCCTGAGAGATCCGCGGAATAAGATCGTAGTAGTACGTGAAAGGCTTGATCAGCGCCGCGGTGAGCGCAACGGAGGGATTCGGCACAGCGAGGTTAGTCACCTGCTTGCCCAGGATCGGGCTGAGGCTCGTCGTCGCGGGATGGCCGGGATACCGCTGATATTCTCCAGCGGCGGGTTGAGTGAGGGCCAGGCCCGGGGTGCTTGGCGGCGTCGTGGCTGAACCATTCCACCGACCGGTGTCCTCCAGACTCATCAAACGCGGCATGTCCCAGTACACGCCTTCGGAGGCCGTGTTGATGTTCACCTTGCTCGTGTCATCATCGGTCCAATACGCCAGACGGCCCACGATTGGGTTTGTCGCCGTCGGGAGGGTCGTCCCGCTGAACACGGCGGTTTTGTCGCCGCTCGAGGGCGCGATCAATTTGCCGTCCTGCAAGACGTAGATCCAGCGAACCGGCATCGGCGCCTTGTTGGGCACTTTCGCGGCCGCGGGCGGGTTGGTCACGTAGAAGCCATCGATTTTCGGGGTGTCGCCGCTGTCCTTCGACACCGAGCAAAATGGGTCGACGATCGGGTAATGCACGACGGCGGACGCATCGGCGACCGGCGCATTGAGATCGACGAAGATCGCGGGCTTGTTGTCGAAGTCGGGGTCAAGGTCGCCGGCCGCCGCGGGGTCGTACGGGGGCGTCGCTTCGAGATTGGAGGATGAGAAAAGCTTGTAGATGTTGCGGGCGTTCCCTTTGCTGTCCCACGTGCGGATCATCCCGGGCTGCGAGGCCCAGGCGACATCCGTGCCGCTAGGGCTTGTGGAGGTATCGGAAGTCGCCTTGCGAATGGAGCCGATCGCCAACTGCGTCGCCGCGTCGGCCAACTGCTGGCTCGAGCTGCCGCCGGCGTAGCTTTTGGCGCTTGCCAGCTCGGTGTTGGCGGCGGAAAAGAAGGCCACGACGAGCCCCGTGATCAACACGAGGATCGCCAGCACGATCAGCAGCGCAATGCCGCGCCGGTGCGCTGTTTTCCGGTTGAAACGGATGGAGGGGAAACCGTTGGATTGCATAGGTCAGTTACTGCGTCTGGTCACGACTCCATTTTGCCGCTTTCAAGCTAACATTGGTCGTGAACACGCGGTAATTCAGGCGGCGGCTTTGCAATGCGGCCTGCAGCGATTGCAGATTAGCGCTGTAATCCGCGCTCTTTGCACTACTCGAAAAGCCGAAATCCGGCGGGACCGCCGGGTCCCCTTGTGAACTTTGAAAGCGAAGGAAGGACGGCTCGTCGACCGCGACCATCGTCACTTGAACGATGGGAGGGAGTTGGTTCTTGGGGTTCAGCGCTTTTCGGGCGGCGGGAGTGTCAGGGTCGGGCGGAGAAGTGTTGGGTGAAGTCAGGGCGTTGTTGGAAGTGGAGGTGGAGTCGTAAAGGTAGTAGGGCGACAGCGACGAGTCGTCGTAAAGGGGCGTGCCATCGGCGGTCTTTTGATCCGCCTTGGTTAGTTTCGGCAGGAGGATCAACGCCACGATGTTCTCGGCGAGCACGTGCACGGGGCGGGCCGGTGGATTCTTGTCGGTCGCCTTGGGAATGTCGCCGAGGACTTCCGAGAACCAAGTCTTGAGGGTATAAGCGGCGTTTCCGCCGGAGGCGTTCGGACCTGAATTGAGCGCGGCCTCCTTTAGGTACAGCGAAAAAGACTCCGAAGGCTCTTGCAGCTCGACCATCCGGAACCGGTAGCGCAGCGGCGGGGGTTGATTGAGCGAGGCCAGGAAGCCGGGCCGCAACTGGCTGTCGTCCCCGTACTCGATGCAATAGCCCCAGGTGTTGAGGAGATTGTCAAGCCCATGATAGTCGGCGGAGTTGGCCACGAGACCTAACGGCGCCTGGAAGAAAACGGCGTGCGTCGGGCGGAGCAGCGGATTTTCGGCGGGAGCGATCCCGAGGGCCGCGGTGCTCCCGCTGACGAAACGCAGTTCCGATTGACGGACATATCCCGTGGGATTGGGATCGCTTCCTTTAAAAGAATAGTCCCAGTAAGTGTTCAGAGTCGCCTGGCCCAGCCGGCGCGTGATCGCTTCGAAGCCCTGGCGCGCGCCGCGGAATTGTTCGACCCGCCCTGTGGTGGAAGACATTGTTTTCTGGGTGTTGCTGGTGAGTTGCTCGAACATCACCAGCAGCAAGGTAAGCACCACCATCGAGACCAGCAGCTCGACCAAGGTAAACGCGCGCCTCCGAGAAGAAGCGGCCGCATGCCGCGCCACGTTCATTGGGTAAGAGCCGAGTTGCGCGCAACGTAGGTTGACGCCGTGGTCAGCGGCATGGATTGCGTCGAAACCCAAAGGCCGCTGTTGTCCGAGGCGACGGCGCGGTTGCCGGGGTTGTTCGCCACTTGCACCGTGACGGTCGCGATGTTCGGATTCACCACGCCGTCGTCCGTGCCGGCCGAGCCCGGCAGGTAGGTCAAGGGAGCGATCCGGGTGTTGACCCGATAAATGATCCCCGCATCCCCGAGGGCCTGCTCTTCGCCTTGCGCGCTGAAGAAGCGAATCGGGGCGGCGAATGGGCTTTGCTTATTTCCCGTGAGCGTGTCGAAATCGGATTGCTGCGCTTCATCGACGATCCGCTGGGTGATCTGGGCCCCCACGGAAAGGTCCATGCCTCTTTTGAACGAGGACATCCCGATGGGGAGGAGGCTGAAAACCGGGATCAGCGCAAACGCCACTATTCCCAGCGCGAGAGCGACTTCCACGAGGCTGAAGCCGGCCTGCCGTCGCGCGGCCGGCGGGAGATCAGGGTCTGAATTCGCGGAGGGCGCCATTGGAGGGATCAATCTGGAGGGTGGAAAAATTGGGGGGCGCCTTCGACTGGTTATCGCCGTACTGAAGTTGATGGCCCGTGAGGAACCAGCCGCCGTTAGGCGGCGGCCCGAGGGTGGTGGAGCCATCCGGATTGAAGCGAAACGCAACGGAATTAAACGCCTTGTCCGCAATTGGGATGCTGTAGCTCTGAGGGCTTTTGGTGAGGACGGGCCCACTGGTGGCGCCCGTCGCGGAAAGCGCGATGAGGGAGGATAGTGTCAGCCCGGAATCGATGATGAACGTGAGAGGAAAATGCTCCACCTTGTTCATGGCTGCGGCCGAACCGGTCTCCGAAATGATAAAAGTTTGCAGCGCGCGAAATTTCCCGGTCGCCGCCTGGCCGGATACCTCACCGGCAAAATTGGGATCCGCGTATTGGTATAATCGAACCTCCACCGGATGGTTCTGGGTTAACGCCACCTGGCGCGCGAGGTTCAATTGCGCGATGAGGTCCTGGCTGCCTTGGGTAATGGCGTTTGCCTTCAGAACGCTGGTCAAGCTCGGCGTGGCCAGCGCCATGAGGACGAGGATAATCGCCATCACCACCAACAACTCGACCAACGTAAAAGCCCGCGACGGGGCCGTCTTGTAACGATAGACTTCCATGGGGGGGGACCAGGATGTGCCGAAGCCTGCGGCATCAGCGAAGGAATTGTAACGATTTGCAGTTACAAAGCAACTGCAAAATCGTCGTGTTTGGACGCGGCGATCGGGAGCGTGTAAGACCTTTATTTTGTTGGCATAACGCTATGGCACGGTGACGCGCATCCGCGCAAGCAATTTTCCAGTGGTGGTGACCGGCAGAGGCGCGCGCCAGGTTTGCGCCAGCATCCCGGCGCCGTTGGACACCGATCCTACAAGAACGCCGTTTTCCCTCCACGTCGCCAGATCGGACGAGAACTCCACGTGATAGGTCAGGTCGCTCGCGTCGCTCAGGCGGTTGAACGAGATCGTCAGATAGTTGGCCGTGGCTCCATTGACCGTCAGGGGTTGCACGCTGGCGCGAGGCGCGACTCCGACGTTGGCCACAAGCGGATTGCCGCCCAGCGCATACTCCGCCAGGTTGCTGAGGCCGTCGCCGTCGAGATCGCCGGAAGGGTTATTGGCGACTCCCGGATAAGCGGCGGCCCAAGCGGCGTACGTGATTCCATCCGGACCGCCCGGATTGCCGCCGGGGTAGTAGCTCTTGCGCCAGTTGGCGGGATTGGTGGGATCGGGCAGCGTGGCGGGCTGAATGAGCGCCAAGCTGTAGCCTGAGCCCGCCGCAATCGCGGGCCACGGCGCGACGTTGGAGTAGGTAAAGTCGACGATTGCCTGCCCCGCACCGTAGGCCAGCTTGATCTCTTCCCCTTTGTGCGCCAGCGAGCCAGAACTCCAGACGCCGGCCACGGGCCGTCCGGCGCCATAGCGCGCGGCAAACGACGCGGCGTTTGCCGTCACGACCGTCGAAGCGCCCGGCGCCAGCGTCGCGCCGGCCGGGAAGTCGAAGTTTACCCCTTTGGTGATGCGCACATCGGTTAGATCGACCGCCGTCGAACTCACATTGCGCACCTCGAGGAATTGGTAGTCATCCCCCACGTTCGTGCCGCCCGCGGCAATCTCCGCGGCGGTGGGCGCAGATGGATAGTACATCAACTCGCTGACCACGAGGCTGTTCTGGTAGCCGGTGACGTCGGCCGCCGCGGCCGTAAACTGAGCGGGCGCGGACCAGTGACTCCAGCGGCCGGCGCTATCGAGATGCCGCACCCGGGCGCGGTAGGTGTGCCCGGCCCTGGCGGCGTAGGCCGGGAAACGGAACGGGCTCGCAAAGGTCGTGACCGCCCCCGAATCGTAGGAAGCGTTCCACTCCAACAGCAGTTTGGCTCCCGCGACGTAAGCGGGCGCGCTAGGGTCCGTGATCTCGGCCACCCGCCACTGAATCGAGGCAAAGGCGGCGCCGTTTCCAACAAACGCGCTGGTGTGAAAAGTCAGGTTATTGACCGGGTAACCAGCCGACCCCGCGTACGTGATCGTGGGCGTGCCGGGCATGGTGCTTTCGCTGTTGTTGACGCCCAACTGCAGCGCGTCCAGGTGGGCCGCCGTTCCGCCCGCGCCCACGTCTCCGCCCGGCCACGAGCCGCCCGTGAAGGCAAACTTCTTCATGTCTTGCACGAGGTTGGCGATCGAGGTAATTCCCGCGCCGGCGAGCCCATTGTAATTGCCGGCGTCGGCGGGAGCATTTTTCCAGCGCTGATCGTCCGCGGCTTGTTGCGGGAGAATGATGGCCGCAAATTGATCGACGAGCGGGTTGACCTGATCGGGTTGCCAGAGAAGGTCGCGCACTTCGCGCACCGCGTTGAAGTACGCCGGCCACAAGGCCGGGTTTGTGCCGGGATCGCCGCCCAGGTCGCCGGAGTCGTCGAAGAGCGCATTGTGAACGACATCGTGGCCGCTGTTGAACGTCGGCCCCCAGGTGGCGTCCGTGTCGCAGGGCATGATCCACAGTTGACCCAGATAGTTGTTAGCCGCCGAGTAGCTGTTGGGATCGAAGTAGTAGGCGCCGTTGTTGTCGCCGCTGGGCCAATAGTCATAGTGCCGCACCGCCTCGGCGAGCGCATGGTAGTAGTCATACTCCGTCATGTTCACGTGCGCGGCAATGAAGGCCGGAGTGCTGGAACCGTTTAGCTGGCGGTAGATCGTGTCGTGATCCGAACCGTCGCTCACCGCGTCAGGCGCCTGATAACGCTGCTGCGAGACGCCGGACACGGCGTCGCGCGTTAGCTTGTACAGGTTGCCCTTAGCCAGGTCATGCGCGTCCAGGAAGTTCTTCTCGTAATCCTCGTGGACGAACATCAGGCCCCAGTAATCCCCGTGCCAGGCGTCGGGCTGCTCCTGCGCGTTGTCGAGCAGCCGGAAGTTGATCATCGCGGCATCGGGGGCAGGGACGCCGATCTGGTTCCAAAGGTAGAAGTTGATGTTTTCGTTGAGGGAGTAAGTCAGCGTCCCGCGATTTTCCCAAAGGTTCTCGGTGACGAGGTGACGCCACGGTTGCGGAAAGAGGTTGCCGTCATTATCGCGAGCCTGAAATTCGTAGCCTTTGTTGAAGAACCAGCGAAAGGCTCGCTTGCCCGTGAAATAATAACGCCCATTGGCGCCGTGCAGCCGGTAGAGAACGTGGTCGTACACCACGCCGTCGTACACGATGGCGGCTTCCCAGTTTTCATCGTTCCAGCTCGAGGTGTTGCCGGTGAGTTGGTTGGCCGAGTCGTAGGCCACGCACTGCGCATAATCCGCCGCGCGAGTGATAAAATGGTAGTTTGGCAGCAGCGTCAGCGTCGCGGCGGAAGTTCCCTGGTAGTTGGGCACGCCGTTGTAGACGAAGTAGGCAAAATTGCGCGACTCATCGTCGACGTACGGGGTGCGGATGGGATTGCCGAGGTTGTCCGTCACCACGATGCGGTAGCGCACCAGGGTGCGGTTTGGCTGCCCGGGCAGGGTCACGGCATAAACGTCGTCCCCACCCTGGGCGTCGCCGTTGACCCCATCATCGTTCATCGGCACGGCAACCCAGTTGGCCGCCGCCTCAAAAGCCGGGTTGGCGGGAAGCGGCGAATCCGCGCCCACGATGAGGTGGTTCACAATCGGGTTGGGCAGCGTCGCCGGGAGAAAGCTGCCCGGCGGCACGGCCTGATACTGCAATTGCACGGACTCCACGCCGTCGGGATCGGTCACCTTCGCGGTGATCACGGTCGACGTCCCGGCAACCGGCTGCGCGGGCGCGGCCGCCACGTTGCGGATCGCCGGCGCTGCGTTGGCCGCATATTGCAGATTGCGCGCGCCGGGGCTCGCCACGTCGGAAGCAGAGGAAATGGCCGGGAAGATGGATGAACGCCAGGAGCTCCCCAGACTCGGATCGAGCGAGGGATTGATCAGTTCCATCGAGCCGCCGCTGCCGTTCGCCCCGATCGGGTAGGGAAAACGCGGAGTGTAATCGACCTCGCAGATCCGGGCGCCGCCGCCGTTTTGCAGAATCAGCGTCTCGCCTTCGGAACTGAGGCCGCCGCTGTACGGCCCGAGGGCGTTCACGCCCCAGACGCTCTGGATCACGGAAGGGTCTTCCGCAACTACAAGATAACCGCCAACGGGCATCGTCGTGCCGCCGGCAAACGTGTAGGTGATGGCGCCGGTCAACTGCCAGCCTGAGACATCGACCGCGGCGCCGGTATTATTATACAGCTCGACGAAATCATCGTGGACGGTGTTGCTTTGGCCGTTGTAAAGTATCTCGTTGATGACCACCCTTCCCGCCGGCGGAGCGGCCGCCGTCAGCGTGAACGCCTGCTCGGCCGACAGACCCGCGCCGTTGGTCGAGCGGACGCGAATCTGGTAGACTCCTCCTGTCTGCCCGGCAAACAATTGCGCCGTGCAAAGCTGATGGCCGTTGATCGTAAAGCGGCCGTTATCCGTGCTCCCCGCCCCGCTCACCAGCGTGTAAGCGTGCGGTTCGCCGGCGTTGGGATCTGCCGTGGAGAAGTTGCCGATGAACGCGCCGCTGCCTAGAGAGACGTTGATCTGGCTGTTGCTCAAGGCGAGCCCCGTCGGCGCCGCAGCCGCAGTGATCGCGGCCATCGACACGACGGCCGATGGGGAATCGTATTTTCCGTTATTCGTTTTGAAACTGAAGCTGTCCATCCCTGCATAGCCGGCCGCCGGAGTATAGGTGCAATTCTGGCCGGAGAGCGCGCTCAGGGTTCCATGGGCGGGCGACGCAACCACCGCGTAAGTAAGCGCCGCGCCTCCAGGATCGTTCCCCGTGAGCGTGATGGGAAGCGTGCTCGGCGCGGTGACGGTCAGGCCGCTCTGCGGCGTGGCCGCGGGCACGTCCGGCAGCGCGTTCAGCGTGAGGGTCGATGAGACAACGGCCTTGCTGCCGGCGTCCGCGGCGGCGAGCGTGTAAGTTAGCGTCTGCGCGACGCCGTTGAGGGCCGGGACCGTCGTGTTCACGCTGCCGCTTGCCGCCGAACCGCTGTAGAGCGTCGTTGCGCCCGCCGCGACCGTGACGTTAAGCGCGCCGGTGTCTTTGGAACCATCCACCGTCCACGAGAGCGGCACGACGGCTCCCTCGTATACGGTAGTGGCATTGGACGTAAAACTGGTGATCCTGGGCCCGCTGAGCGGAGTCGCCGCGCCGCCGGCCAGGGCGGCGATCTGAGCGGGGGGAAGCGCCGTGTTCCAGATTGCCACCTCGTCGAGCGTGCCCTTAAAGAATTCCGTTCCCGCCGTGCGGCCGACGGCGAAATTTTCATTGAGCGAGCCGTTGACGCCCGGTGAATCCGAAGTCAGCAACGCGCCGTTCAGATACAGAGAACGGACGCCGCCATCGAAGGAGGCGGCCACATGGACCCATTGGTTGCTCAACGTCACGCCGGCGGCGTTCACCTGGTCATCAGAAGCGAGCAGGTCGGCGTTCCACCAATAATGACTGAACCCGTTGACTCCGTTAATGCGCAGGGCGTTCACCTGCCGGGCGCCGCCGTAGTTCCCCCAACCCACGATGCCCCGGGCGCTGGAACTGCTGGTCGGGCTGGCCTTCATCCACGCGGCGACAGTGTAAGCGCTATTGCCCACCGGCAAGCCGGCGACCGGGCCGGCAAGCGCCAGGCAACCGGCGCCCGTCAGGCTCAAGGCGCCGCCCACTTTGCCGCTGGCCGTGTAGGTGACCCCGTCACCGGAAACGGCGAGGGTGTTTCCGCGGCCGCTCTCGTCCTGACCCAGCTTTGCGGCGTTGGGAAAGTCCCAGTACCCGATCAGATCGGCTCGCGCGCAGAGCGGAGCGAGAACAAACCACAGGAATAGAAAGCGCCTGGCCACAAGTCGGGGGAATGACAAAGGGGACTCATACATTCGACCGGCAGACCCTCGGCGGTTCTATGTCCGCCGCTTTTCCGCACAGGCGGATTATCTTGGGTTGATGGCTCATAGAGGCCGAGGATCGGAACGGCAGATCGCGGATGAGTTGGCCTGAAGCGCCTTTTCGTGATACAGATTTTCCACTGTTCCCGTAGTTCAACGGATAGAATAGAGGTTTCCTAAACCTTTGATCCGGGTTCGATTCCCGGCGGGAACAATGCCATTACGGATTCCGGTTCAGTAGGTTGCAGCATCTTACGCTTCAAACCGTAGACTGAGGAATTTAGGGATATTCTTGCTTTTATAAGGAACTTCTGGGCACCAACTAGCACCAAGCCTAGGGAAACGCTGATTAATAAACGATGGGCAGCGGGTTTTCGCGCAACGGCGTT
>CAXUAZ010000082.1:12182-16801 GCA_964249195.1 uncultured Chthoniobacterales bacterium | reverse complement strand
ATCCCGCCCATGCCGCCCATCCCGCCGCCGGGGTGGCCGCCGCCGCCGGCGCCTGGCTTCTCCTTCTCCGGCAACTCCGTGATGACCGCTTCGGTCGTCAACAGCAGGCCCGAGATCGACGCCGCGTTTTGCAACGCGCTGCGCGTCACCTTGGTCGGGTCCACGACGCCGGCTTTCACCAGGTCGATGTACTCGCCCGTGGCCACGTTGTAGCCCACGTTGCCTTCACGGCTCTTCACCTCTTGGACGATGAGCGCGCCTTCCTGGCCCGCGTTGTCGGCGAGCTGGCGAAGGGGAGCTTCCACCGCGCGCTTGATGATCGCGGCGCCTACGGCCTCGTCACCTTCCAGCTTGAGGCTCTCGAGCGCCTTTTGGGCGCGAATGAGAGCCACGCCGCCGCCGGGGACGATCCCCTCTTCCACGGCCGCACGGGTCGCGTGGAGGGCGTCTTCGACGCGCGCCTTCTTTTCCTTCATTTCGGTCTCGGTCGCGGCGCCGACATTGATGACGGCCACGCCGCCCGCGAGCTTCGCCAGACGCTCCTGGAGCTTCTCGCGGTCGTAGTCGGAGGTCGTCTCTTCGATCTGGCGGCGGAGTTGATTCACCCGGCCCTGGATCGCCGTGCTCGTTCCCTCGCCTTCCACGATCGTCGTGTTTTCCTTGTCGATGGTGACGCGCTTGGTCTTGCCGAGATCGTCAAGGGTGACGTTCTCCAGCTTGATGCCGAGGTCTTCCGTGAAACAACGGCCGCCCGTCAACACCGCGATGTCTTCCATCATGGCCTTGCGGCGATCGCCGAACCCGGGCGCCTTCACGGCTGCCACCTGGAGCGTGCCACGCAGCTTGTTCACCACCAGCGTCGCGAGCGCTTCGCCCTCGACGTCTTCCGCGATGATGAGCAACGGACGGCCGCTCTTGGCCACCTTCTCGAGCAGCGGGAGCAGGTCCTTCAAGGAGCTGATCTTCTTCTCGTGAATGAGGATGTACGGGTTGTCCAGGATGGTCTCCATCGACTCCGCGTTGGTCACGAAGTACGGCGAGAGGTAACCCTTGTCGAACTGCATGCCCTCGACGACTTCGAGGGTCGTCTCGATGCTCTTGGCTTCCTCCACCGTGATGGTGCCGTCCTTGCCGACCTTGTCCATCGCGTCGGCGATGATCTCGCCGATGGTGCGATCCCAGTTGGCCGACACCGTCGCGACTTGCGCGATCTCGGTGCGATCGGAGACCTTCTTGCTAATGCGGGCCAGCTCGGCCACGATCGCCTCGACGGCCTTGTTGATGCCGCGCTGGAGGGATGTCGGATTTGCTCCGGCCGTCACGTTGCGCAGGCCCTCTTTGTAAATGCTCTCGGCGAGCACCGTGGCGGTCGTGGTGCCGTCGCCCGCGATGTCGGAAGTCTTGGAGGCCACTTCCCGCACGAGCTGGGCTCCCATGTTCTCGTAAGGGTCTTCGAGTTCGATCTCCTTGGCCACCGTCACACCGTCTTTGGTGATCGTGGGGCTGCCGAATTTCTTGTCGAGGATCACGTTGCGACCCGATGGCCCAAGCGTGGCTTTGACCGCGCGGGCGAGTTTCTCCACGCCGCGCAGGAGGGCCTGGCGGGCGGCTTCATCAAACTGCAATTGTTTGGCTGCCATAATGTTAGTTCTTAGTAAGTTAGCTGATACTGATGTTAGATTGGTTGGAACCGACTAGCCGTTAGCTCAGGATGCCGAGGATGTCGTCCTCGCGCATGATGAGGTAGCTCTCGCCGTCGATCTTGACTTCGGTGCCGCCGTATTTGCTGATCAGCACTTTGTTGCCGACTGCAACCGTGAAAGGCACTTTCTTGCCTTCGTCATCGGTCTTGCCGGTGCCGAGCGCCACGACTTCGCCCTCCTGGGGCTTCTCTTTGGCGGTGTCGGGGATGATGATGCCGCCCTTTTTGGTTTCTTTCTCCTCGAGAGGATGCACGAGCACCCGATCGCCGAGAGGTTTCATAGTAATGGCCATAGGTAGTTTTTCTTTCTTGCTTGGTGGTTTGTCTTGCCCGGACAGCGCGTTGGTACTGCAAGGCGGCTGGCCGAGACAAAAGGATGTGAGTCGAACGAGCGATTACTTCTTTTTGTCGTCGTCGACCATTTCAAATTCCGCGTCGACCACGTCGTCGGGCTTCGCGCCGGATTGGGCGGCGTGGGCGGCGCGTTCCTCGACGGAGGGTTCAGCGTGCGGAGCGGTCGCGGAGGCGGCGGCGGCGGCCTGTTGATAAAGCTCGGCGCTGATCTCGTGAAATTTTTTCTCCAGATCTTCGTGCGCCGCTTTGATCGCGGCGGCGTCTGTGCCTTCGAGCGCCTTGCGGACGGCGGCAACGGCTTCCTCGATCGGCTGCTTCTTCTCGGCCGGGAGTTTTTCGCCCAGTTCTTTCAACTGTTTCTCGACCTGGTAGGCGAGGCTGTCGGCGGTGTTGCGCGTCTCGATGGCTTCCTTCGCCTTGTTGTCTTCGTCCGCATGGAGTTCGGCCTCCTTGCGCAACTTCTCGACTTCTTCCTTGGTCAATCCGCTCGAGCCGGTGATGGAGATTTTCTGCTCCTTGTTCGTGCCGAGATCCTTCGCGGAGACGTGCAGGATGCCGTTGGCGTCGATGTCGAAGGTCACCTCGATCTGCGGGGTGCCGCGCGGCGCCGGCGGGATGCCGTCGAGGTGGAACGTGCCGAGATTTTTGTTATCGCGGCTCAGCGGGCGCTCGCCTTGCAGCACTTTGATCTCCACGCCTGGCTGGCTGTCGGTGTAGGTGGAGAAGATCTGGGATTTGCGCGTGGGCACCGTGGTGTTGCGCGGGATCATCGGGGTGGCGACGCCGCCGGCGGTCTCGATGGCGAGGGTCAACGGGGACACGTCGAGCAGCAGGACGTCCTTCACGTCGCCTTTCAACACGCCGCCCTGGATAGCCGCGCCGATCGCCACGACCTCATCCGGGTTGACGCCCTTGTGTGGCTCTTTGCTGACCAGCCGGCGGGCGATCTCGATCACCTTGGGCATGCGGGTCATGCCGCCGACGAGGACAAGCTCATCGATTTTATCGGCGCTGATCTTGGCGTCGTTGAGACAATCCTTGACCGGCTTGATCGTGCGCTCGAAGAGGTCGTCCGTGAGCTGCTCGAGCTTGGCGCGGGTGATCTTTTTCTGGATGTGCTTCGGGCCGGTCTGGTCCGCCGTGATGAACGGCAGGTTGATCTCGTACTCCTGCGTGGAGGAGAGCGCGATCTTCGCCTTCTCGCACTCTTCCTTGATGCGCTGGATCGCGTCGACCTGCTTGGTGAGGTCGATGCCGGAGTCGTTCTTGAACTCCTTGATGACGAAATCGATGAGCTTGTTGTCCCAATCGTCGCCCCCGAGGTGCGTGTCGCCGTTGGTCGCCTTCACCTCGAAGACGCCCTCGCCAATCTCCAGCACCGAAATGTCGAAGGTGCCGCCGCCGAGGTCGTACACGGCGATCTTTTCGTCGGACTTCTTGTCGAGGCCATAGGCCAAGGAGGCGGCGGTGGGCTCGTTGATGATGCGCAGGACCTCGAGGCCGGCGATCTTGCCAGCATCCTTGGTGGCGTTGCGCTGGGAATCGTTGAAGTACGCGGGGACGGTGATGACCGCCTGGGTGATCTTCTCGCCGAGCTTGGCCTCGGCGTCGGCCTTGAGCTTCGCGAGGATCATCGCGGAGACTTCCGGCGGGGAGAACGACTTCTTTTCGCCGTTGATCTCCACCTCGACCGACGCGTCGCCATTGGCGGCCTTGACGATCTTGTAGGGGACGCGGCGTTCCTCGTCCCGCACTTCGGCCTCCTTGCGGCCCATGAAGCGCTTGATGGAAAAGATGGTGTTGGCCGGGTTGGTGACCGCCTGCCGTTTCGCCGCCTGGCCGACGAGCCGTTCCCCGCTTTTGGTGAACGCCACGATGGAAGGGGTGGTGCGCGCGCCTTCGGAGTTTTCGAGGACCACGGGTTCACCGTTCTCCATGACGGCCATACAGGAGTTGGTGGTGCCGAGATCGATGCCTAAAATTTTCGCCATAAGGTTAATTGGATGGAGCCCGTACTTTAGCAAGCGATGTTCCAAAGTATCGACAATGACTTAAATCATTCTCTAGTAATAACTTACGGAATGTGTTGCATGTGGCGCGCGGCGGCCGTTAGCGACACGCTGTCACACTTCGGATGAGGTGTGCGCCAGAGTAACGCACCCTATTTACGTTTCGCTTTCGGCAGGAGAAGGTACCATATGGCTTTATGTCAGCGATGAACTCGAGCGACGCCGCGCAACGGGCGGTCGTGATCACAACGCAGGATCTGGTATTTTATTGCGAACACTGCCAAGGCGAGCTGGTCGTGGATCGCGAAGGGGCGGGATTGGAGGTCGGTTGCCCACATTGTCGGAGGCTGATTACCATCCCCAGCGCCACCGCCCCGAACCCGCCGGCGGAGCCCGCGCCCAAGAGCACGACGACGGCTGAGCGCGTGGTGAAACGCGCGTTCGACATTGTTTTCTCGATCATCGCTCTGATGCTGACAGCACCGCTTTACCCGTTCATCATGCTGGCGATCTGGCTGGAGGTCAGCGAGGGCGAATTGCCCTTGATCACCGCC
>CAXUAZ010000082.1:0-12172 GCA_964249195.1 uncultured Chthoniobacterales bacterium | reverse complement strand
GAGCCCGCGCCCGTTGAGCCGATCGCGCCGGCGCCGGCGTTCGATTTTTCCACGCACACTCCCGAACAAATGGAGCAGCGAATGAGCGACCTGAGTCATCAGCTCAAAGAGAACTCCTCGCAGGATGTCGAAATGCGCGGCCACATCAACCGGGCGACAATCGAACTGCACCGCCTGCAGTTGAAGCTCAAGAAACTCGCTGACCGCAAGGCCGCGATCGAGGCGGAGCTCAACGCCTTGCGCGAGGCGTCGCAAAACAAGGTGTGATAAAAACCACGACGCCGGATTTCGCTGGCGGCTTGGGGCCATGGGCGCCATAATCGTCCCTCCGACGCGCACCAAAGGATGGGTGGCAGAGTGGTCTAATGCGCACGCCTGGAAAGCGTGTTTGCCGCAAGGCAACCAGGGTTCGAATCCCTGCCCATCCGGCGAGGTGCCGACAGCGGCAATCGGTGGTTGCCGGCTGATGACGCGGCGGAAGTACTGGTGGCAGACGATCTCAAAATGGATGATGGGGGGCGATGTCCGGCCCATTCGATCCTGCAGAAATACCTTTCCTCTGGTTGAGCGCGAGCACAGGGTTGGTGTCTAATTAGGGTAACTTCGGGGCGGCGAGACAAGTTTTGTACAGGCTGGCATGGAAGAGGAACAATCTATTATCTTCAGGGCAAATTCATTTTCCAATTCCTCTCCCGAGGCAGCGGGCGACGGCGAGGACGTCTTTGCCTCCGCTCCGGTGCGAACGCCTCGTGGGCGGATCTCGTTCCGATGGGAACGGGCGACGGGAGTTTTGTGCCTGCTTCTTGATTTTGTTTGCTGGACCGCGCTCCATTACATCGTGGGTCTTGTGCGGCATGGAAGTTCCTCGGAGGCTGATGACGTGTTTTCGTCGGTCGCCATGATCCAATTCGGGGCGTTGAGTTTGGCGCTTTTCATTGTCGGCGGGTATGACCGGCGGACAAGTTTCCTCAGCTTGGGCTACATGAGTGAACACATCATCGCCATGGTGGCAGCCGCTTGCCTGGGGGCTGTTGCCATCTATGCCGGAGCAGCTTACGGGGAATCGATCAGCCCCAGTCGGTTCGTGCTGCTCGCGAGCCTTGGCGTGTTCGCGGTCGTCTCCGTCGCTTACCGACGATTGATCACTGCGCGATTTCAGGAAGGGATGGCGGAAATGTTCTACGTGGTGCTCGGGGCCGGCGAATATGCCCGGATGTTTTATCGGGAATACCGGGATTCTCCCTCTCCCCAGCGCATTCGCGTGGTGGATCCGATCCCGGGGGCGCCGCGGGCCGGCAAATCGATCGATCCAGATTGTCCAAGGGCTCCGATCATCGAAGCGTTGGTCGCGAAAGACTTGCCGCTGCTGATCGCCGATAGCCATGGTGTCATCGTGGCGGAGCGAAAGCGGGACCTTTCGCCAGCGGTCGTGCATTGGTTAACGCGGGTCCATTTCGCCGATACGCCTGTCTACACGCTGGATTCCTTTTACGAGAAGTACTGGCGCATCGTGCCCGTGCATGCGCTCGATCCAATGTGGCCGCTGGAAGTCAGTTCGCAACTAGCCAGCCAATCCGTCTATGCCCACGTGAAACGCCTCATCGACATCGTGGCCGCGGGGCTTGCAACTATTCTGCTAAGTCCAGTATTCGCCTTACTGACGTTGTTGGTCTGGCTCGATAGTGGGAAACCAGCGTTGTTCAGTCAAACACGAATCGGAAGGGATGGCGAGCCATTTACCATCTATAAATTTCGGACGATGCACAACAGGCCGCATGATGCGCAGGGCAATCTGTACACGCAGAAAAAGGATGCGCGCATTACTCGCGTTGGCGGGTGGCTCCGAAAATTGCGGCTGGATGAATTGCCCCAGCTCTGGAACGTGCTCAAAGGCGATATGAGCCTGATGGGACCAAGGGCAGAGTGGAATCAGCTCGCCAATCAATATGAGCAGGAGATCCCGTTCTACCATTTCCGGCATCTGGTGAAGCCGGGCATCACCGGCTGGGCGCAGGTGAATTATCCATACGGCGCCAGCAAGGAAGATGCGGTGGAGAAATTAAAGTATGACCTGTATTATATTCGTCATTGCTCACTGCGATTGGACGCCATGATCGTGCTGAAGACGCTCCATATCGTGTTGTGGGGCAAGGGACATTAGGGCTGCGAGTCTTTCAAAATATGCGGCCGTACGCTGAACAGCGAGGCGCGATTGATCGGCAAACAGCGCTTTTAAGCAAGCACTATCCCTTTTCACCACCTGCCTTTGCAGTCTCCGCGCCGTACGATCCCTCGCCGTAACCATGCTCACTGTAATAATAATAGTATCCGGCCCCGCTTTTGCGGGGCAAACGGTTCAGAACCATGCCAACTGGGCGATGACCCGATTGCTCCAGTAAAGCGATAGCGCGCTTAACTGCGTTGCGTGGCGTCTTCTTGGATCGAACCACGAGACAGATCATCTTGAGTTGCGCCGCCATCAGCAGGGTGTCACTCACTGCAATCACCGGAGCCGTGTCTACCACTACTCGGTCGTATTCTTTCGCCGCGGCCGAAATTAGCCCTAGAAAATGATCGCTTGCAAGGAGTTCTGCGGGATTGGGCGCGCGATGCCCGCCTGTCATCAGCCGCAGGTTCGGCACCTCGGTTGCGACCGTCCCCGTCACTAGGTCTGCATTGCCTGCCAGGAAATCCGTTACCCCTAACTGCTTCGATTCCGTGGCGAAAATCTTGTGCAGCGTTGGGCGACGGAGGTCGGCATCAATCAACAATGTCCGCTTGCCCTGTTGAGCCAGAGAGACTGCGTAGTTCGTGCAGGTGAAACTCTTGCCCTCACTGGGAATTGCGCTGGTGAAAAGGACTATGCGCCGGGTCTCTTCCGAACCCGTTAGATCAAGAGACGCGCGCAAGGTGCGGAAAGCCTCCGCTGCGGTCGAGTTGGGATCTTCCAACATCAAGCGGTAACCTTGATGGGCAGACATCAGCATGTCCGGCACAGAACCGAGGACTGGAAGGCCGGTATGATATTCCGCCTGATCGACCGTTTTTAGGGTTCGATCCATGAAATTAAGCAATGCAATGAGTCCCAAGCCCACGACCAATCCTCCCAATGTACCCATCAACATCACGCGCGTAGGCGATGCTCCGACCGGCTCATTGGAAAAAATCGCCGATTCCTGGATTTGGACCGGATCGGCCTGGATGCCCTTGGTGAGATCCGTTTCGTTCAATCGCTTTAGAACAGACTCGTAGAGATTCTTGTCCGCGTCGACTTCACGTCGCAGCTCGTTAAACGGAATGGTTTGTTTATTTAGTTCCAGCGCCACCTTTTGCTGATCGGCCAGTGCTTCGCCGAGGCTTTTCTCGGACGCGATGGAGTTCTGATACTCACTTTGCAGCAACGGCGGAAGACGAAGCACTGCCTCTCGCTGGTTTTTCTGCAATTCAGCGAGTTGGCTGCGCGCCTGAATCATCTTTGGATGCTTGTCTTTGTACCTTTGCGCAAGCGCCGCGATCCCGGCATTGACATTGGATATCTGATTCTTGATTTCGAGTACGGTCGGGTGATTTGCAATGCTGGGAATGGTGAGCAACTGGTCTGGATCCTTCTGGAATTTGTTGATCTGCGCAAAATCCCCTTCCAATCGAATCCGGTCGGTTTTGGCCTGCGTTACCTTGCTGTTCAGCTCCTTCAGCTTGGCTTCAATGATATTTTCGCGTTCATCGAAGGATACGGAACCATTTGCCTCGCGGAAGCTTTGCAAGGCGTTTTCCGACGCCGTGACCTTTTTCTTAAGCTTCTCGCTTTCCTCGAGCAGGAAATCGTACGCGAGGCGGGCGTTCCCGCCGCGTTTCTCAATAGACTGCTTGATGTACTCGATACCGACCGTGTCGGCAATTTTCTGGGCAACCGCGGGATCGGTGTGCGTGACAAAGACGTCGATCAAGCGGGTGCCTCGACGCACCATCGGGTTCACTTCGGTGGCCAGGACGTTGACGATCGATTCTTCACTATACGGTTTGTGGTCCTCGGAAGGCGGCAGGAAAGCCGGGTTGTGCACGAGGTCGGCTGCTCGCGCCACGCGCAGCAGCAACGAGCGGGCGTGGAGGTTTTGCTCGATCGTCCGTAATTGTTCCAGACTTTGCAAATTCATGCTCCGGATTTGCTCCACCGGGGCGATGCGGTCCATCTCCGCTTCCACTTCGAGCACCACGCGGGACTGGTAGATCTTCGGAGTGCGATAGATCCAAATTCCCGCGATCAACGCGCCCAGCACGACGGCGAGCACCACGATCCATGACTTCTCCCGCAGCAAATGGAGAAACTCGCGATAATCGAATCCAGAGGATTCCGGCGGCGCGCCTTCGTCGTATGGGGACGAAGCTGGGTTGGGGGATCGATCGTTGTCCATTTAAAAAAGGGCTTAAAAAAAGGAACAAAGCCCTTTTAGAAAATGCTTTCGCCCACCGTAATCGTGTCACCCGGTTGGACGGGAAAGCGAGGTGAATTTGGCTCCCGGGCCATCTTCTTGGCGTCGACGGTAAAGACTTTTTCCGTCTTATCGACGGTGCGTTTGACGGTGATTTTATTCGGCGCAGCAATCCGGGTGTAGCCGCCGGCCATCGCCACGGCCTCCAGAAGATCCATGCCTTCCTGATCGGGCATGTCGTAGCTGCCCGGGCGGCCGACCTGACCCAACACGGTAAAACGTTTCCGGGCAAAGCGGATCACCTGAAACGACACCTGCGGACTGACCAGGTAATCGCGTTGCAGCAGTTCCGAAATTTTGTCGCGAGCTTGGGCCTGGGTCAGCCCGCCGAGTTTTACGCTCCCCAGGAGCGGGAAATTGATCGTCCCGTCTTTGGAAATCGTCGTGCCGGTCCGCAGGTCGTCTTCCTGGAACACATCGATTAAGACCTGATCGTTCGGCGAAAGGATGTAAGACGGCGACGCGGTCTCCGCCGCAGCAGCGGGCTGAGCCACGGCGACCTGCCCCCGCAATTCCGCGGTCCCCATCAAAAGGATGACCAAAAAAACCATGGGGCAGAGCAACCGTCCGGCTCTGGACAACGACTGGGGAATCATCGGAAGACGTATACATTTTGCCTTCCAAGATGCAAAGAAATGTTCAAGGCCGGAGGCCAATTCCTCGCCGAATTTTCCTTTTTCGGCGCCGACCAGCACCTGCGCTATGGTGGGCCTCCACCTCGCGCGCATGATCGAAGTCGACCGTCTCAGCAAGCTCTACGACAAATTTCCCGCCGTCAGCGATCTCTCTTTTTCGGTCGCCGCGGGTGAGGTGCTGGGTCTGGTCGGCAGCAATGGCGCGGGGAAAACGACCACGCTGCGCTGCCTGGCGGGGATCATCCCGGCGACCTTGGGGACCATCCGCGTGGGCGGGCACGACCTCGCCGCAGAACCCGTCGCGGCCAAGCGCCAGCTTGCGTTACTGGCGGATGAGCCGCGGCTTTTTGATTACCTGACGGTGGGCCAGCATCTGGCGTTCACCGCGCGCATTTACGGGGTTGCCGACCATCGGGAGGTGGTGCGCCCGTTGCTCGAGGAGTTGGAAATGACCGACAAGGTCAACCTGCTCCCGGGCGAACTCTCGCGCGGGATGAAGCAAAAGCTCGTGATCGCCTGCGGGCTGCTGCATTCGCCCAAGCTGATCCTCTTCGACGAACCGCTCACCGGCCTCGATCCGCTCGGCATCCGGCAGATGAAGGCGACCATCCGCAAGCGCGCAGCGGAGGGCGCCGCAGTGATCATCAGCTCCCACCTGTTGCCGCTGCTGGAGGAAATCTGCTCGCACGTGCTGATCCTCCACAAAGGCACGAAAGTCGCGGATGGCGCCATGGCGGAAGTCGTCCAGCGTTTCTCCGGCGCGGGGGCGGTCGATCTGGAGGAGGTATTTTTCCGCGTCACGCAACCCGCCGAAGGCCCATGATCGGCGCGTTGATCTATCTCCAGGCGCAGTCGTTCAAGAATCTCCTTCTGACGCGCCTCCGCCGGCTACGCCGTCCGAAGTATCTGATCGGGGCGCTGTTTGGCGTTCTCTATTTTGGAGCGATCTTTCTGCGGCCCCTCCTCATGGCCAACCGCAACGCAAACGTCGGGACGTTTTTCTCCGCCGTGCCGACTGACGTGTTGGAATTCCTCGCGGCGCTGGCGCTGTTGGTGGGGGTGATCGTGAGCTGGGTGCTCCCGCATAATCGCAGCGGGTTGATCTTCACCGAGGCGGAGATCGCGTTTCTTTTTCCGGCGCCGGTGAGCCGGGCGACGTTGATCCGGTACAAGCTGCTCAAGTCGCAGATCAGCATTCTGATCACGGTGGGATTTCTCACGCTATTGTCCCTGCGCTACGGCCCACCCCAGGCAGCCGCCAGACGCGCGGTGGGGATGTGGCTGGTGTTGTCGTTGATCAGCCTGCATTCGCTTGGCGTCGCGTTCGCTCAACTCTTCGTGCTCGGCCGGGGCGGCGCGACGTGGAAACGGCGCGCGGCGTTTTTGCTGGTTTTGCTCGGGGCAATTGCGGGGGCGGCGTTTTGGGCAGGCTCGAGCGTGCCGGCATTGCAGGCGGCCGATCTGCGGTCGATGGCGACGGTCGTCGAGTACTTGCGGCACGTGGCGGGCGCCGCGCCGGCGGCCGTTTTGCTGGCGCCGTTTCGCGCAGTGGTGCGTCCGTTTCTGGCCGCGGATAATCGCGCCTTTTTCCTCGCGCTCGGGCCGGTGGTGGCGCTGCTGATCGCACACTATTTTTGGGTTGTGCGGACGGAAGTGGCCTTCGAGGAATCCAGCATCGAGGCGTCGCGGCGGCATGCGGCGCGCGTGACGCGGATGCGCGGCGGCAACCGTTGGGCGGTCAGACCTGCCCGCAAGGCGCGGCCGCCCTTTCCGCTCGGCGCGCGCGGACCCGCGGCGGTGGCGATCCTCTGGAAGAATCTGATCAGCGCGGGCCAGGCCTTCACCCTGCGTCTCTGGCTGCCGCTCGGCGCCTACGGCTTGTACATGGGATACGTCTTCAACCAGCACGCGCACGAGAGCGCCTGGCTGACCGTGATCGCGACCGCCGCGGCGATCCTGGCCGGGATGTCGGTGCTCGTGGGCCCGCAAATCTTCCGGCAGGATTTCCGGCAGGACATGGCAGCCATCGATCTCTTGAAATCCTACCCGGTGACGGGACGGCAGATCGCGTTGGGCGAGATCCTCGCGCCGCTCGTGATCCTCACGGCGTTCCAATGGACCCTGCTGGCGATCGCGGGCGCGCTGTTCGGCAACGGCCGCGGCATCGCCGAGGGCCCGGTGGAATACGGCGCCTGCTTCGCGTTGATCGCGCCGGCGTTGAACCTCATCATGCTCCTGCTGCCCAACGCCGCGGCGCTGCTCTACCCCGGCTGGTTCAACGCCGCCCAGACCGCCGGGCGCGACCTGGAAGTCATGGGCCAACGCCTGGTGTTGACCGTAGCGCTCGTCGCCGTCTTCCTGCTCACGATGGCGCCGGCGGCGGTCGCCTTTTCCATCATCTATCTGATCGTAGCGCCGTTGCTGATGCCGGCGGCGGCGGCGTTGCCTGCGGCGACCGCTATCACGGCGTTGGTGCTGACCGCCGAGGGAGTGGCAGGCCTGGCGGTGTTAGGTTACCTGTACGAACGCTTCGATCCCTCCGCGGAGATCGCCTGACGCCCCGTGAAATACAACCCCATCGCCAACTACGGCGTCATCGGCAATCTCCAGACCATCGCCCTCGCCGGCATGGATGGATCAATCGACTTCCTGTGCTTCCCCTACTTCGACTCGCCCACGATCTTCGCCTCGATGCTCGATGCCGGCAAAGGCGGCAGTTTTCGCATCGCACCGACGTTTGAAGACGTCCACCACCGGCAACTCTACCTGTCGGATTCCAACATCCTTATCACCCGCTTCCTCGCCGACGGCGGCGTGGCGGAAGTCAGCGATTTCATGCCGATCTCGCTCGAACACGAGGGGCCGCAGGCTAGCCCCCCGCACCAACTCGTGCGGCGCGCCAAGGCGGTGCGCGGCGACATCCACTTCCGCATGCAATGCGGGCCGCGGTTCGACTACGCGCGGGCGGCGCACAAGGTGGAGCGGGTCTCGCCTAACGAGATTCTCTTCATCGCGCAAAGCGGGGTGAAACTGACGTTGCGCCTGTATTCGCCCAACGTAGAAATCCAGGAGGTGAACGGCGACGGCTTTGCCGAGTTCACGTTGAAGCACGACCAAAAGGCGGCGTTCATCCTGGAGGAGCTCTGCGAAGCGCACGACACGGATGTGCGCGACGGCGAGTTCGTCAGCCGCAGTTTCAAGAAGACGCTCAATTTCTGGCAGGATTGGGTCGCCCGCGGCTCGTACCGCGGCCGCTGGCGCGAGACGGTGAATCGCTCCGCGCTCACGCTCAAGATGTTGACCAGCCAGCGTCATGGCTCGCTCGTGGCGGCGCCGACGTTCGGATTGCCCGAGGCGATCGGCGGCGGCCGCAACTGGGACTATCGTTATACGTGGATCCGCGACGCGTCGTTCACGCTGTATGCATTGAACCGCATCGGCTACAACGAGGAAGCCGCCGGGTTCATGAGCTGGATCGAGGCGCGTTGCGGCGAGTGCCGGGAGGGCGCCGGCCTTCAACTCATGTACGGGTTGGACGGCCGCGCCGACCTCGCGGAAATCGACCTGTCCCATCTCGAGGGCTATCGCGGGAGTTCTCCAGTTCGGATCGGCAACGGCGCGTACGATCAACTCCAACTCGATATTTACGGCGAGTTGATGGACTCGATCTACATCTATAACAAGTACGGCCGGCCGATCGACTACGACTTCTGGATCGATCTCACGAAGCTGCTCGACTGGCTATGCGAAAACTACGCCCAACCCGACGCGGGCATCTGGGAAGTGCGCGGCGGGCGGCAGGAGTTTCTCTATTCGCGATTGATGTGCTGGGTGGCCGTGGATCGCGGCATTCGCCTGGCGCAAAAGCGCAGCTTCCCCACCCCGCCGGCGCGATGGTTCGAGGTGCGCGACAAGATTTACCGCGAGATCTACCAGGATTTCTGGGATCCCAAACGCGGCGCCTTCATCCAGGCGCGCGGCAAATACAACGTCGACGCCTCGGCCCTGATGATGCCCATGGTGAAATTCATCAGCCCTTACGATCGCCGTTGGCGGTCCGCGATGAAGGCGATTGATGAAGACCTGGTGCGCGACTCGCTCGTCTATCGTTACCGGGACTGCGACGGACTCAACGGCGACGAAGGCACCTTCTGCATGTGTTCGTTTTGGTACATCGAGTGCCTGGCGCGCGGCGGCAACCTACGCCAGGCGCGCTTTCTGTTGGAAAAGATGCTCGGCTACGCCAACCACCTCGGTCTCTACGCCGAAGAACTCGGGCCCAGCGGCGAACACCTCGGCAATTTCCCGCAGGCGTTCACGCACCTCGGCCTGATCAGCGCGGTGTATAATCTGGACCGGCTGCTGGATAACCCGCGCGCATTGCAGTAAACCGGTTCAGCGCGACTTCCTGACCAATCCCAACTCCTCTACTACCTCGTCAAAGGGTCGCCCGGAAAGGTTCTTCGGATCAGCTTTCGCCTTCCGCAGTGCTTTCAGCGCGTTGTAGTCATCAAGAGCTTCCTGCATCTTAACGGCGCGTTCGACGATCTGGGCTTTCATAGGTTTCTCGGTAATTTCGTTTACTACCCGCCCGTCGAAAATCCCGGATACAACGTCATGCCGCCATCCACGAAGAGCGTCTGTCCCGTCACGTAGTCGCTGTCGTCGCTCGCCAGCCACACGCAGGCGCGGCCGATGTCTTCGGGTTGACCGATCCGGCCATCCGGCACCAACGTCAGCAGACTCGCGAGCGCTTCCGGCGTGTCCCAGGCGGAACGATTGATCGGTGTCTGGATCGCGCCCGGCCCGATGCTGTTGACCCGAATCTTCTTGGGCGCCAGCTCCTGCGCCATGCTCTTCATGAGCTGCATGATGCCCCCCTTGCTCGCCGCGTAATTCACGTGGCCGCCCCACGGGATCACCTCGTGCACGCTGCTCATGCAAATGATCTTGCCCGTGGCCTTGCCGGGCGCCGGTTCCACGCCGCGCCGCAAAAACTCCCGCACCGCCTCGCGCGCGCAAAGAAATTGACCCGTCAGATTGATCCCGATCACCTTGTTCCATTGCGCGAGCGTCATGTCGGCAAACGGGGAATCCTGCTGGAGGCCGGCATTGTTCACGAGAATGTGGATCGTGCCAAACTCGGCGATCATCTTCGCGAACATCGCTTGCACCTGGCCTTCGTCGCTCACATCCCCTTGCAACGCGATCGCCTGGCGGCCCATCGCCTGGATGTCGGCCACGATCTTGTCCGCCGCTTCCGGGTGGGTCACGTAGTTGATCGCGACATCGGCCCCGGCAGCGGCCAACGCCCGGGCGCAACCTTCGCCAATGCCTGAGTTCGCGCCGGTGACCAACGCCTTCTGACCCGCCAGCGGTAATGTTTCCATAATGTAATCTTTTCCCTTTGGCTCCGGGCGGCCAAATACGCAAACTTCATCTGCCGCCATCCTATGAATCGATGCTTCGCCTTCGCCTTCGCCTTCGTCTTCCCGCTCGTTCTCCGCGGTGAGCCGCCGCGTCACGTCGTGCTCATGGTGTGCGACGGCCTCCGGCCGGACTTCGTCACGGATGCCAACATGCCCACGCTCGCCCGGCTCGGGCGCGAAGGCGTGTTCTTCAGCCAGCACCATCCGGTGTACCCGAGCTCGACGGAGGTCAACGGCGCCGCGCTGGCCACCGGCGTTTATCCCGCAAAGAGCACCATCGTGGGCAACCGCGAGTTCCGCGAGAACATCAATCCTCGCATCGTCCTCGCCATGGAGGCCGAGAAGACGGTGCGCAAGGGCGACATCGCATCCAGCGGCAAATACCTCGCCGTCCCCACCCTCGCCGAGCTGATGCAACGCGCCGGTGAACCAACCGCGGTCGCCGGCACGAAGGGCGTCGCGCTGTTCATGGATCGCAGCCTCGCCCGCGACGCCGGCGCCGCAGCCAATTCGCGGACCCTTTTCGCGGGCGCGGCGTTGCCTAACGGCGTCTTCGATTCGCTGGTCGCCGCGCTCGGCGAATTCCGCGCCCAGCCCCGCTTTCCCAATCTCTACGCGGACCATTGGACCACCCGCGCATTGACCGCCGAGTTTTGGAAGGGCGGCCTGCCCCGACTTTCGGTGTTGTGGCTCAGCGACCCCGATTTTACCCAGCATCACAAGGGGATCGGCTCGCCCGATGCCCTGCGCGCCCTGCGTTCCGACGACGACAACCTGGCGGCCGTCCTCGCCGCCCTCGACGCCAACGGCCAGCGCGCCAACACGGACATCTTCGTCGTTTCCGACCACGGCTTTTCCACGATCTCGCGCCGCATCAACATCGGCGATCTGGCCACCGCCGCGGGGCTGCCGGTGGTCCGCAAAAATCGGACCGTGCCGACGCCCGGAGACATTCTCATCGACGGCCTGGGCGGCACGGTTTTCTTCTACGTGGCGGGCCACGACGAGGCGGTCATCGGGCGAATCGTGGCGTTCCTCCAATCCAGCGACTTCGCCGGGGTGGTGTTCACCCGGAACGGCGCGCCGGGAACCTTCCCAATGTCGGCCGCGCGCATCGACAGCCCGGCCGCGCCGGACGTGGCCGTGGCCATGCGTTGGACCGATGCGCCCAATCAATTCGGCGCGCCGGGCTCGGTCGTCAGCGACGGCGATCGCCCGGTCGGCCTGGGCACCCACGCGTCGCTGAGCCGGTACGACATGCACAACACGCTCATCGCCGCCGGACCCGATCTGCGCCGCGGGTTCATCGATCCGCTGCCCACCTCGAATGTCGACGTGGCCCCCACTCTCGCGCACCTCCTGGGTTTGCAACCGGCCTCCGCCATGGATGGCCGGGTCCTGAGCGAAGCGCTTGCTGACAGCGCCGCGCCGGATCCGGGCGCCGTCACCCACGAGACGCTCTCGGCCGAGACCGACATCCCCGGCGGCAAATGGCGCCAGACGCTGGAGGTCTCCCGCTACCAGGGAGAGACCTACCTCGACGCCGGCAACCGCGCCACGCCCTAGCAGCCTGTTGAAATAATCCATTCTTCCCATCGAAAGCGATGGTGAAAACAAG